>NZ_AUGA01000003.1:0-445518 GCF_000426785.1 Bradyrhizobium sp. th-b2 | reverse complement strand
GTTCGCAGGCCGAGCAGGAGGGCGTAGCTCACCGAGATATCGGCAGCAGTGAAGCGGTCGCCGGCGAGATAGGGGCAATCCGCGAGGCGGCGGATAACCAACCCCAGCCGGCTCTCGAAGGTCTCGAGTGCCCAACAAGTAACCCGGGCATCTCGCTCGGCTTCGGGCGCCAGTTGGCGACCGACAATGACGGCGTTCATCGGCCCGGCGAGCCCGGCCTCGCCCAAGTGGAGAAATTGCAGATAGGAAGCGAAGGCGGGATCGTCCGGGGCGACGGCAAGCGAGCCTGAGCCGTGGCGGGCGAGCAGGTACTCAAGAATCGCGATCGATTCGACCATGATCGTCTCGCCGTCCTGCAGTGCGGGAATGAAGCCGGCGGGGTTGATCGCGAGAAAATCGCGATCCTTCTCGGCTGCCAGCAGATCGACCGGGCGCAGCCGATAAGCCAATCCCAATTCCTCAAGCAGCCAAACAACACGGAAGCCACGACCTTCGCCATAGACGGTGAGCATAGTTAAGCCTTCCTGGATTGGGCCAGACTCACTCGCAGAGGTGAGCCAGTCGCGCAATGGACTATCGATGGCGCATAATGCACTCAAGGCTTGGCACATATTCGTCATCCTACCGTGCGGGCCCTTCCCACTTTATCGGTTCACGACCTAGGCTGCGGCCGCGAATACGGCGCGTTCCCTCTCCGACCTGCGATGTGGAAGCCTCAGTTGCAGAGGCCCGCAAATGCCATATGCGACGCCTTGGCGCGAGGGGAACATTGGGCAATTTCTGAATATTAGAAATATACGCCTGAGTTGCTCGACGGGTCAAGTTGCTTGGTCGAACGCCGGCCGCCGCCGGCTACTTTGCATGGGGTTGTTTTCGATATTTTGGCAGCGCCCCCCTGCGACGGCCCCATAACTTCATATTGCTCTAGCCGGAGCCGCCCGGCTCGAGCGCCTCACCGAGCTCGAGCGGATGCGCCATCGTGGCGCGGCTACCCGTCCGCACTACATCTTGTCGACGACAGCGGAACTGCCCTCGGAAGACGTGCCAGCGGACGAAGCAGCAGCCAAGATCGCAGGGATTATGCCGTCGACGCGATCAACCACAATCGGACGGATCAGGTGGTGACTGTGAAGGAAACCAACGCGTTGCAGGTGGTCGAGCATAGCCAGCATAGGATCCCAAAAACCCTTAATGTTGGCAAAGACCATGGGCTTCCGGTGTTGCCCGAGCTGGGCCCAGGTCATGACCTCAATGATCTCTTCCACTGTGCCGATGCCGCCGGGCAGCGCCACGAACGCGTCCGAACGTTCAAACATCCTGTGCTTACGTTCGTGCATTGTTTCAGTAACCGTCAAGTCATCGAAGATTGCCAGCGCATCCGTAGTGGACTCGCGGTTGGTGAGAAAACGCGGAATGATGGCACCGACCTTCCCGCCGGATTGAAGGACCCCGCGTGCGACCGCACCCATTACACCATGAGTTCCGCCACCGAAGATCAGCTCCAATCTTGCCGCCGCAAGATCCCTGCCGAAGCGTTCGCCCGCTTCGACAAAGGCAACATCGTTGCCTGGCGAGGAACCACAATAGACACAGACGGAACGTATCGTATTCATACCGAACCCTGCACGCTAGCCCGCCCCGCCCGGCTCCAGCGCCTCGCCGAGTTCGAGCGGATGCGCCATCGTCTCGTGCAGCGCGTCCTTGTCGAGCTCACCTTCGGAGAGGCTGATCACGATGCAGGCGACGCCGTTGCCGATCAAATTGGTCAGCGCGCGGCATTCGCTCATGAACTTGTCGATGCCGACCAGGATCGCGATCGACTGGATCGGGATGTCGGGCACAATCGACAGCGTCGCGGCCAGCGTGATGAAGCCCGCGCCGGTGACGCCGGAGGCACCCTTCGAGGTGATCATGGCGATGCCCAAAATGCCGAGCTCCTGCCAGATCGTCAGATGGGTGTTGGTGGCCTGCGCCAGGAACAGCGTCGCCAGCGTCATGTAGATGTTGGTGCCGTCGAGATTGAAGCTGTAGCCGGTCGGCACCACGAGGCCGACCACCGAGCGCGAAGCGCCGAGATGCTCCATCTTCTGGATCATCTGCGGCAGCACGGTCTCCGACGACGACGTGCCGAGCACGATCAACAGCTCGTCCTTGATATAGGCGATGAAGCGGATGATCGAGAATCCGGCCAGGCGGGCGATCGCGCCGAGCACGATCAGCACGAACAGCACGCTGGTGAGGTAGAAGGTGCCGATCAGCGCCGCCAGATTCACCAGCGAGCCGAGACCATAGGCGCCGACCGTGAAGGCCATGGCGCCGAAGGCGCCGAGCGGCGCAAGCCGGACGATCATGCGGATGATGCCGAAGAACATCTTGGATGCCTTGTCGATCGCCTCGGCGATCGGCTCGCCGGGCTTACCCATCAAGGCAATGGCAAATCCCGACAGGATCGAGATCAGCAGCACCTGCAACAGGTCGCCGCGCGCGAGCGCGCCGAAGAAGCTGTCGGGGATGATCGCCATCAGGTGGGAAACGATGCCCTGCTCCTTCGCTTGCGTCACGTAAGTGGAGACCGATTTCGGATCGATCGTGGAGGGATCAATGTTGAAGCCGCGACCGGGCTGCAGCACTTCGCCGATCAGAAGGCCGACGGCGAGCGCGACCGTCGACACCGCCTCGAAATAGATCAGCGCCTTCAGCCCGACCCGGCCGACGCGCTTGAGGTCGCCCATCGAGGAAATGCCGTGCACCACGGTGCAGAAGATCACCGGCGCGATCATCATTTTGATCAGCGCAATGAAGCCGTCGCCGAGCGGCTTCAGCTCCTTGCCGAGATTTGGATAGAAGTACCCGATCAGGACGCCTGCCGCGATCGCGATCAGCACCTGGACGTAGAGGATCTTGTACCAGGGCTGATGATGGCGTTGGGCGGCGGGCCTGATCGCGTCTGTGGTCATGAGGTGCCCCGGGTTAGGATGAATTCAATGGTGATGCCATCTTGGCCGAGCACTGCGCAAGCGACAATGCCCATTCAGGCCCGCCGCGAGCGCACACGAATCTGTCATAGACTACGGCCGGCTCGCATCCGGAGGCTGAGGATGGAATTCACCGTGCTGTTTCTCGCCATCACCATCGCCATGCTGGTGGCCTGGCGTGGTCCGCGTCCCCTGGCGATTGGATTGTTCGCGGTGATCCTGGTCGCCTGCGTTGCAACCTTGCTGCACCACGCCACCGACCGTCTGCCCCTGTCGTTCTGAGGCCAGCCATGAATGATACGCAGGCCGTCACCCTGAACGCGCTCGCACTTTACGGCCTTGCGCTGCTGCTGGCCGCCGCCTTTGCCGCGCAGCTCGTGCTGCACGAGCTCCCCTGCCCGCTGTGTTTGCTGCAGCGCATCCTTTTCGCCCTGCTGGCGATCGGGCCGATCCTCAACATCCGCTTCGGACCACGGCCGAGCCATTATGCCCTGTCCCTACTGACGGCCGTGCTCGGCGCCACGGTCTCGACCCGGCAGGTGCTGCTGCACATCCTGCCCGGCGACGCCGGCTATGGTTCGGCACTGCTCGGCTATCATTATTATCCGTGGGCGTTGATCGCCTTCATTGCGGCGATCGTCCTGCTCGCCGCGATGCTGCTGTTCGACCGCCAGTTCGACCACCGCGCGGCGCCGGGCGCCTCACCCGGCAAGTTCGCGCAAGGTGCCGTGTGGCTCGTGGTCGGGCTGACGGCGCTGAACGTGCTCTCCACCCTGCTCGAATGCGGCTTTGGCGCCTGTGCCGACAATCCGGTCGTCTATGAGCTGCTGAAGCGAGCGAGTTAAGGCATGATCCGGAAAAGTGCGAAGCGGTTTTCCGAAAAGATCATGCCCAAATTTTAAGGCCGCTTCGGAATATTCAATCCGCGTTCCACGGCCGGCCGCGCGAGACCGCGCTCCAGCCAGCCGGCGACGTGCTTGAACTGGTCGAATGCGACGAGCTCGCGCGCGCCGTAGAAGCCGATCAGATTGCGCACCCAGCCGATCATCGAGATGTCGGCGATCGTGTATTCATCGTCCATGAACCATTGCCGTCCGGCGAGATGCATCTCCATCACGCCGAGCAGGCGCTTGGATTCGTCGACATAGCGCTGCAGCGGCCGCTTGTCCTCATAATCCTTGCCGGCGAATTTGTGGAAGAAGCCGACCTGGCCGAACATCGGTCCGATGCCGCCCATCTGGAAATGCACCCACTGGATCGCCTGGTAGCGGAGCGCCGGATCTGAGGGCAACAGCTTGCCGGTCTTCTCGGCGAGATATTGCAGAATGGCGCCGGATTCGAACAGTGGCAGCGGCTTGCCGCCGGGACCGTTGGGATCGAGGATCGCCGGAATCTTGCCGTTCGGGTTGAGCGACAGGAACTCCGGCGTCTTCTGGTCGTCCTTGCCGAAGTCGACGAGATGGACCTCGTAGGGCAGCCCGATCTCCTCGAGCATGATCGAGACCTTCACGCCGTTCGGCGTCGGCAGCGAGTAGAGCTGGAGGCGGTCCGGATGCTGGGCGGGCCAGCGTTTTGTGATGGGAAAGGCTGACAGGTCGGTCATGTCGACATTCTTTGCAGGGTTGTTGTTGGGTGGCTAATGTACGGAGCTCAGTGGAAGCCGCAAGGTCTGCAACCGGCCATGAACGATCAACAGACACACGCAAGAACAGGCACAAGTCTCGGCCTCTCCGATGACGAACTCGCGACACACCGGACCGTGTTCGCGGCAGACGCGCTGGCCGGTCAGGTGGTCGTCGTGTCCGGCGGTGCCGGCGGCATCGGCCGCGCCATCGCCTGGCTGTTCGCCCGGCTCGGCGCGCACGTCGTGGTGGTCGGCCGCAATGCGGACAAGCTCGATGCGCTGGTCGATCATCTCGGCCATCGCGGCCTGAAGGCGTCCGCGCATGTCGCCGACATCAGGGATCCCGATGGGGTTGGCGCGATGTTCGACACGCTGTGGACCGCGCATGGCCGCATCGATCATCTCGTCAACAGCGCCGGCGGCCAGTTCCCGCAAGCCGCGATCGATTTCTCGATCAAGGGCTGGAACGCGGTCATCAACACCAACCTCAACGGCACCTGGTACATGATGCAGGCCGCGGCGCAGCGCTGGCGCGACTGCAAGCATCCCGGCAGCATCGTCAATATCGTCGTGGTCACGACGCACGGCCTCTATGGCATCGCGCACACCATCGCGGCGCGCGCCGGCGTGATCGGGCTGTCGCGCGCGCTCGCGGTCGAATGGGCGCCGCTGGACATCCGCATCAACTGCATCGCGCCCGGCGCGATCGAGACCGAGGGCTGGAACGTCTACAGCGAGGCCGCGCGCGCCGCCTATCCGCGCTCCAACCCGATGATGCGCCCGGGCACGCCGTGGGACATCGCAGAAGCGGCTGCCTATCTGTCCGCGCCTTCCGGCAAGTTCATCACCGGCGAGACGCTGACCGTCGATGGCGGCGGTCAGCATTGGGGCGAGACCTGGACGACCGGCAAGCCGGACTATTTTCGGGGCGGCGATTGACGCCTCCAATTGCGTCGTCCTGGCGCAAGCCAGGACGACGCCGTGAGGGACGGCTCTCGATCCCATCGACCCACCGCGGTTGATCAGCTGGTCTTCCCGTCGTCGAAGCTGACGATGACGGCGGCGTTGGCGATCAGGATCGGGTCGTTGCCGAGATCAGACGGGATCTCAAGCCCGCCCGCGATTGCCTTCACCGTCTTGGTGCCATAGGGCAGTTCCTTGGCGACCGCTGCGATATCGACATCTTCGGGATTCGGCACGGCGATCGTGACGTCGACGAACATGTCATTCGCGGTCTTGCCGAGCATGCGGAAGAAGCCGAGGCTGGAATGGCGGATCGCGTCCGAGACCGCGCGCTTGGCGGCCTTGGTGGCGTCGCGGCCATGAACGTCGACGCCCATGCCCATTTCGGTGATACAGCGCACGCGTGTCATGAAACTTTCCTGTTGTCGTTGGCGTGAGAGACCTTCACTCCTTCGACCTCTGCGCCCGCGGCGTCAAGCCGGGTCACTCGCCTCGCCCACGCGCTTGTGATCGCCGCGCGCCAGCACCCATGCCGCAAGACCGGCGAGGATCGCCGCGGCAACCACCATGATACAGGCCGCGCCCCAGCCCCAAGCCGAGACCACGGCGCCGACCGCGATCGGTGCGGTCACCTGGCCGAAATTGCTGCCGGTCATCAACAGTCCCATCATGACGGGGACCATCGCCGCCGAACCCGCCGCCGCGGGTGCGGTTGCAAGCAACGTCGCCGGGATCAGGCCGCCGGTCGCGGAGAACAGCAGGCACAGCCAAAATGCCCCCCACCCGCCGAGCAACGGCAGGAAGATTCCGAGCGCCGAGGCGCCCATCACAAAGGCCGCCACCGCGATGAGCACGATGCGGCTGACGCCGCGCGCGAGCAGATTGCCGGCGGCGAGATTGCCAAGGACGTTGCCGGCCGCCGCCAGCGCACTGAGCCCGCCGGCGCTCTGGCTGGACACACCGAGCCGCTCGGTCAGCAGGATCGGCAGGAAGCTGAACAACGCAAAGAACATCAGGCTGTAGAGTGCGAACAGCCCATCAGAAGCGCCGGTGTGCGTCGCCGCGCCAGCGCAGCCGCTTCCTGCATCAGGCCAGTTCGCGCTGGGCCGGTCTGCGATGCCACTTCCGGCACGATGACGCCGGCGAGCACGAACAGCAGGGCGACAAAGGCGGCGCTGGCCCACCAGATCGCGCGCCAGCCATCGAAGATCGGCCCCGCGACCAGCGCCAGCGCGATCCCGAACGGCATCACGCAGCTCCACACCGCCATGGTGACGTCGCGCGCGCTGACATCGACGACGCGATCGAGCAGTGCTGGGGCTGCGACCATCACCAGCAGGAAGCCGAGCCCTTCCAGCAGACGGGACACAAGCAGCACCGCAAGCGACGGCGCGAGCGCGCCTGAGGCCGCGCCGAGCGCAATGGCTGCGAGGCCGCACAATAACACCCGGCGCGCGCCAACCGCGGCAATCACGACGCCGGCCGGGACACTGCCAATGAGCCCCAGCACCGCAAAGATGCCGGCGACGGTGCCGACCGCGGCGAGGTCGATACCGAGGCTTTGTTGCAGCATCGACGCCGCAATCGGCACCTTGCCGACCTGCAGGGCGGCGCCGATGCCGCAGCCCATCACGACGGCGACCGTCGCCCATCGCTTCGCCTCGCTTTGCTGCACCACGGCCGTCTCGATCGTCATGCGTTCACCCTGCCCCAGCCCAATTCACCAGAGATAGCGTTTCCCGATCATCGACAGGAGTGATATGTTTTGCATCCAGTTGATCGATTTCATAGATCATGCTCGATAACCTCACGCTCGACCAGATCCGCACCTTCGTCGCCATCGCCGAGAACGGCAGCTTTCGCGCCGCGGCGACCAAGCTGACGCGGGTGCAATCCGCGGTCAGCCACGCCATCGCCAACCTCGAGGCGGAACTCGGCCTCATGCTGTTCGATCGCTCCAGCCACCGCCCGGCACTGACGGCCGAGGGCAAGGCGCTGCTCGGCAATGCGCGCGACCTCCTGCTCCGCGTCGACGCGATGCGCGCGCGGGCGCGCGGCCTTGGCGACGGGGTGGAATCGGAACTTTCGCTCGTCGTCGATACGCTGTTTCCGATCGCCGCCATCGGCGCGGCGCTGACGGAAATGCGGGCGGCCTATCCATCGGTCGGCGTCCGGCTTGCGGTCGAACCGATGGGCGGGCCGATCGCCGCCCTGACCGAACGACGCAGCGCGCTCGCCGTCACGGTCGGGGAAGATTTCCGCGATCCCCGCCTCGCACTCGATGCGATCTGCGCCGTGCAGATGGTCGCCGTCGTCGCCGCAAGCCATCCGCTCGCGCGCCGCGGCCGCAAGAGCGTCGCCGACCTCGCCGATCATCTGCAGATCGTGCTGTCGGATCCGACACCGCTGTCGGAGGGCCGCAGCTTCGGCGTGCTCTCGCCGCAGATCTGTAGGGTCAGCAATCAGGACACCAAGCACGCCATGATGCTGGCCGGGCTCGGCTGGGGCCGGCTGCCGCTCTGGCAGGTGGCGCGCGACCTCAGCGAACGCCGCCTGGTGCGGGTCGAAACCGGCGCGCTCGGCCGCAACGCCGCGCTTGCGATGGAAGCCTATCTCGCGCACCGGCTCGACGAGCCGCTCGGCCCCGCCGCGGGCGCGTTTGCAGAGGCGTTGACGCGGATTGCTGCGCGCAGCAGCCAGCCAAAAATCAAAACGAGGGCGGCGAAGAAGCGCTAAGAAGCGGCAGCCAGTTCGTGCTCGCGTCAATCCTCGATCTCGCCGCTGCGGATCGCGAGCCGGATGGCCTGCGCGGTGGTCGCGACGCCGAGCCGAAGCCGGGCCCGCCGCAAATGGTTTTCGACCGTCCGCTCCGACAGACCAAGCGACGCCGCGATGTGGGCCTGCCGCCGTCCGGCGGAGATCCAGCGCAACACCTCGCGCTCGCGCGGCGACAGGCTCGACGCACCGTCCGGCTCGCGTGCTTCCATCAGCCGGCGAGCGGCGCGGAAGGCCGCGGCGCCGATCATCGCTAGCGCCACCCGCGTCCGTGCCGACGCGTCGATACGTATGCCGGCGAAGCTCATCGCGCCTTCGAGGCCGGTGCGCCCGAACACCGGGACCTGCAGCCCATGGAAACCCGGTCCGCGTGGCGCGCGCACCACGCGGTATTTCTCGCCACGAGCGGACAGCACCTTGGTCCAGAAAAACGGCTCGTCCACATTGAGGAAATTGCGCGTCACCGGACAGTGCCGGACATAGGTCTCGGCATCGACCGTCACGCCCTTGCCGAACCAGTCGCCCTCGACCCAATAAATCCTGTCGACCAGGTCCTCCCGCGCCGGGGATGCCGAGAACATCACGAACCGGTCGTAACCGAGCGGCACGCACGCCGACCGCACAACCGCCCGGATCGCGGACAAGCTCTCGCTGCCCTCGATCGCAACCACGGCTTCGATGTAGCGATCCATGTCGTGTCCCGGAAAGTCTCGCCGGGCGCGGCCCGGCCGATTGAGGACTTTCCCTCAGCGGAAGCCGACCCGCAAGCCGCGTCACCCAAACCGCGTCACTCAAGCCGCGTCACCATCGTCTGCCGGTCGCGGGCGACGCGGCGAGGTTTGCCCTCGCCGTGCGCTGGCTTGGCCGATGGCCAAGCCCCCCTCAGCCGCCGAGCGTATCGAGCAAGGCCTTTGCCGCCGCCTTGCCGACATTGTTGGCAGCGAACGGGCTGTCACCGGTGATCAGCTTGCGATCCTGATACGTCTTGCCGGTGATGTCCTTGTTCAGGATCTCGACGCCGAGCACCTGCAGCTGTTCGCCGAAGGCCCAGGTCAGCGCGCCCGGCATGTAGCCGATGTCTGGCGTGGTGCGGTCGATGGCGTCGGGAAATGCGCAGATCTTGTAGCCCTTGAAGGGATAATCGCCCTTGGCTTCGCCGACCGCGGACGCCAGCAGCGCCGCCGGGCCATGGCAAAGCGAGATGATATGCTTGTCGTTGTCGAGCGCCCACTTCAGGGCGGCCTTCACATCGAGGCTTTCGGGCAACCCGATCAGCGCGCCATGGCCGCCGGGAATGAAGACCGCGATGTAATCGGACTCCTTGCCGAGCTTGTTTTCGATCACGTCGGAGAGTTTGAGCGGCTGCTTCAGCCGGCCGAGATATTTCTGGTAGATGCTCTTGATCGCGTCGTCCTCCTTCGGAAACGCCCAGAGCTCCATCTTGACCGGGTTGCCCGACACGGTCGCGATGTCGAATTCGAAACCGGCCTCGAGGTGATACATCGGCAACAAGGTCTCGACCGGATGGTTGCCGGTCGAGAACATCGTGCCATTCTGCAACAGCAGATAGCGCTCATCCGCGGCGATCATCAGAATCTTCCAGCGGCCCCCCTTGTAGGCATTGGGATAGTCCGCGCCGGAGAGATCCGACTTGGCCGAGGTGAATTGCCCAAGCGAGTAAGGCGACGGAAAAAAGGCGTTGTTCTCCGCCGGATCGGGTACGGGACGCTTGTCCTGGGATTGCTCGGACATCGCGATATCCTCTCATCGTGTTGCGATCCTGCAAAGGTAAGCACGAGCCCCGAAATCACGAACGAGGGATTTCCCTCAATGGCTCGCGGGGGGGAACCCGGCGCCAGACCGGTGCAGCCTGAGGGAACGCAGCGGCGATATTCATCACAACGTCGAGAGCCCCTGCGCCACCTCCGCGTCGTTTGGCTCCAATTCATCTCCGCGGCCGGATGGTGCGCGCGACCGATCGCGGTCGCGCAAGGAGTCGTGCATGATGCCGATCAGCCGCCGGCGAGCGCTGACGCTTGCCTCGTTCGTCATAGCGAGCCCGCTGCTCGGCGCCGAAAGCGGCGCCGAACCGGCGCCGCTCCCTGGGTCTGCAACCTTCGACATGGCCAGCTTCACGGCCACCTCCAGCGGCGACGCCGACGTGGCCTTCGCCAAGGCGCTGGCTGCCGTTGCCAAGGCAGCGGCTGACGCCAGCAAGGCTGGACCGGTTCACATCGTTCTCAACCTAGAGAAGAACGCCAGCTACCGGATCGAGCGGCCGATCGCGTTCCGGCAGTTGCACGGCTTCGAGCTTAACGGCAATGGCGCGCAGCTGATCAACACGACGCGCAGCGGGACCTTCGTGATCTCGGGTTGCAGCCACCTCACGATCCGTGACCTCAGCATTGACTACGATCCGCTGCCGTTCACGCAGGGTACGATCGCGGCCTTCGACAAGGCCGCACTCGAGATCACGGTGAGGATCGATCCGGGCTATCCCGATGATGCCGCCCAGCTCGCCGCCATGGCCGGCGGCTTCTTCAAGGTGATGGACCGCCACAACCGGGCGCTGAAGACTGGCGCCCGCGACTTCCTCTCGCCGAGCCACGTCGCGCGCATCAGTGACGGCTTGATCAATGTGCGGCTGCAGTGGAGCGCGAATGACCGCTTCCCGAGCCAGCTGCCGATCGCGATCGGCGACGTGGTCGCGATCTCCAACGGCGGCGCGCACGCCGTTACGGTGGACTCCAGCGTCGCCACGAGCCTGATCGA
This sequence comes from Bradyrhizobium sp. th-b2, assembly GCF_000426785.1. Taxonomy (NCBI): domain Bacteria; kingdom Pseudomonadati; phylum Pseudomonadota; class Alphaproteobacteria; order Hyphomicrobiales; family Nitrobacteraceae; genus Bradyrhizobium; species Bradyrhizobium sp. th-b2. The sequence continues at coordinate 434,409 of NZ_AUGA01000003.1, read as the reverse complement.
CCTGAAGCTCCTGGCCTCGCCGGGCATGGGCATCATCGAGAATGGCGGCGAAGGCTCGATGATGCTGCAAAAAGTCTCAGTCGTTCCGGGACCCCGGCCGAAGGGCGCGACGACCGACCGGCTGATCTCGACCAACTCCGACGGTTCGCACTTCACCGCGGTCGCGCGGGGTCCGACCATCGAGGATTGCAGTTTCGCCAACACCTCCGACGATGCGGTCAATGTTCACGGCTTCTACTACTACGTCGTGGCAAAGACCGCGCCGCGGCGGTTTCTGCTCAGCCCGAAATGGGACATCGGGCTTGTGGCCGGTGACGACATCGAGAGCTGCGATCACGCGACGTTTCGTTCACTGGGGCGCGGCAAGGTCGCGCAATTGACCAAGCGCCATGCGCCGGAGCTGAAGGCGAAGATCGCCCAGCTCTGGAACAACAGGAGCTCGACAACCGAGCCGGACCTGGTCTATGACGTCACCCTGCAGCAGGACCTGCCGCTCAAGGTCGGCGACGCCATCACCTCGCTGACGCATGCCGGGTCGGGCGCCACGGTGCTGAGGTGCAGCTTCCACGCCTGCGGCCGGGTGCTGATGAAGGCGCCGAACGCCATCGTCGAAAACTGCCAGTTCACCTTCTCGACCGGGGTGGCGCTGCAGGCGGGCAGCGACATCGGCTTCTGGTCGGAGTCGGGATTTGCCGACAACCTCGTGTTCAGAGGCAACCGCTTCAGCCATTGCGTCAACGGCGCCAACGAGCTGACCAGCGGCAGCGGCACCCTCGGCACCATCTATGTCGGCATGGTGCCGCCGGAGAGCGCGAAGGGATTTCAGGACAATTTCGAGAACCGGCGCGTCATCATCGAAGGCAATCATATCGACGATTCCTGCATCTACGCGATCTTCGTCAGCAATGCCGACGGCCTCAAGATCGCCGACAATGTGATCGGCCAGACATTTGTGCGCGGCAATGCGTTCGGGGCCGGCGAGTTCTTCAGGATCAGGCCCGACAGCGCGATCTATGTCGGCCACTCCAGGAACGTCGAGATCAGCAACAATGTCGCCGCACGCGGCCGGATCGCGGCGAATGCCGTCGCGATCGATCCCAGCTGCGACAAGCGCACGGTGCATCTCGCCAACAACCGGCTGGCATGAGCGAGCGCCGAATTGAGCAGAGACAACACTTCAGCCCTGTCCCTGCTTCTGCAACACCGTGATGTGCAGACGGCGGCGGATTTCCATGCCCTGGCGCCGGTACAGCGCGATCGCCGAAACATTGCTGGTGAAAACGTGCAGGAACGGAATTTCGCCGCGCGCCACGATCTGGCGGGCGACCGCCGCCAGCAGCGCCTGCGCGTAGCCGCGGCCGCGATAGTCCGGATGCACGCAGACCGCGGTCATCTCGGTAAAGTTCCCCGGCTTCATGCGTTCCCCGGTCATCGCGACCAGCTCGCCGTTCACGCGAATGCCGAGAAAGGTGCCGAGCTCATGCGTCCGCGCACTGAACGGGCCGGGCTTTGTCAGCTCCGTCAACGCCATCATCGCAGGAACGTCGGCGGCGCCGAGCGTGACGATCTCGACGCCGGACAGCGCAAAGTCTGCGGGTGTGCCGATCATCTGCTCGCCGGTCTCGGCCAGCAGCACCTTGAACGCCGCCGGCACGGTGACCGGATCGGGCGTGAACAGCACCGCGATCTCAGGTCCCGACAACAGCGCGCCGAGCGCCGCAAAGCTCTCGGGCGACATGTCGACCATGTCGGCGAAGGGTGCGATCGCGAGCGGAAAGCGCCGGGCGTCGGTGCCGCCCTCCGCCAGGCCGCGTTGTCTTGTGGTCAGCGCGCTCCAGATCGGGCGATCGAGCGGATGAAGTGGCGGTACGGCGGACATGCGGCGCTTCGCTCCTGATTTGCCTCGAACAGAGCAAGAAGCGCCGGCAAAATCCAGCATGGCGTGATGCGGATGCGGCTCACAATCACGCCAGCCGCCGGTCAAGCGATGCCGTCGGCCGGGCTACGCCACCTTGAGGCAGAGCTCGGTGCCGCCCTTGAGCGGCAGCGTGATCGACACGAAGCCATTTTTCGGATCGCGCACGAACTCCAGAAAATCCGCCTCGGCATTGTCGTTCATGACATAGCCGCCGACCCGAAGCTGCGGGGCGACGATCTCGATCACCTGGCGCGCCAGCGTCGGTCCCTTGTCGCCCGGCCAGCCATCGATCAGGATGAAGTCGACGGGACCGCCGAGATCGCGCAGCGTCTGGCGCGCATCGCCCTCGCGGATCTCGACGTAGTCGGCAAGGCCGGCATCAGTGAGATTGCGCTGCGCGGTTTGGACCTTGGCCGGCACGATCTCCGAGCCGATCACCGTGCCGCCGCCATTGTCGCGCATCGCGGCGGCGAAATACAGCGTCGACATTCCGACCGAGGTCGCGAACTCGGCGACGCGTTTGGCGCGCAGGCCGCGGCACAAGAGATAGATCAGTTCGCCCTGCTCGGGATGGATCGAGAATCCCTGCCCGGCATAGTCGTGCGGATCGCGGCTGCCGCTCTGCATCGGATTGCCCCGCACGGGCGCCCGGCGCGTCGCCTGCAGGCGCTCGATGACGGCAGCAACGCGGGCGTCAATCATCGCGCTGTGCGGTTCAGCGTTGTACATGAAAGGTCTCCTTCGCTGCGACTGTGTCATTGCTGCAGGATTTCGGCGGCAGCGCGCTCCAGGATTTTCGCGATGCGCCGCGCCTCGGCGGCATCGCTGCCGCGCTTCTGGCGCAGCGCGCTTTTCAGCGCGTGACGAGCGCGGTGCATTTCGTCGGACGCTTCGCCATCGAGATCGCTGACGCCGGCGAAGGCTTCGCGCACCTCCTCCATGCGGCGGCCGATCCGCGACAGCGCTTCGAGAATGGTGTCCGCGGTGGCGCGGTTGTCGGCGAGATGCGCCTTGCCCTGCTCGGTGATGCTGTAGAGCTTGCGCGCTGCATCCTGGGTGACGCTGGTATGGCCGATCTCTTCGAGGAATGTCAGCGCCGGATAGATCACGCCCGGGCTCGGGCTGTAGAAACCGTCTGACTTCTCCTCGATGGTCTTGATCAGCTCATAGCCGTGCGCGGGCTGCTCGCCGAGCAGCGCCAGGACGACGAGCTGCAGATCCTGCGACGAGAGCCGCCGCGATCCCGGAAAGTCGCCGCCTCCGCCTCGTCCGAAGAAGCCAGGACCGCCGCGGCCAAAGCGGTGGCCACCTCGGCCGTGCCGGCCCATGGCGAAGAACCCAAACCGGAATCCATCATCGTCCCGGTCACGAAACATCTGTTTTATCATCGCTTGTTCCTTACTGAAAACGTATCTTACGATATATCTTCAGATGAAAAGACGACAACCCACGTTTTCGTGAGGAGCCGGCGGCCCGACGCCGCGGCGGCCACGCTCGCTGGGAACGACTGGGCTTGTCGACGTTCGCGCAGCTGGCCTATGGCTTCAGAAGGTTTCCCAACTTCTGCGACTCATGCGCCCCAAAACCTTCGAAGCCCATTGCCTGCGCCTGCCCGCCGCCACCAAGGTGGTGCAATGGGAGGGCACGTCGGTGTTCAAGGTCGGCGGCAAGATGTTCGCGCTGGCCGGCGGCTTCATCGAGAGCACCGGCGGCTTCATGTTCAAGACCTCGAACATGGCCTATCAGCTGCTGATCGAGCAGGGCCTGGCGCGGCCGGCGCCGTATCTGGCGCGTGCCACATGGGTGCAGCTGGCGGCCAACGACGCCCTGCCCGACGCCGAGCTCAAGGCCTATCTCGCGCAGGCGCATGCCCTGATCGCCGCGAAGCTGACGCGGAAATCACGCAAGGCGCTCGGGCTCGCGTGACCGGCAAAAGCGTTTTCGAGCGAAGTGGATACCGGTTCGCGTGAAGAAAACGCGCCAAAACAAGAATCTAGAGCCCCGTTCCGATTCAATCGGAACGGCAAAGGCTCCGGCCGCAGCGCCGCTCAACCACCCAACGGCTTGTCGGAATCGCCCGACAGCAATTTCGGAAACAGCTCCTTGAAGGCGAACTTGTCGTCGCCCTTTGCGCGGTCGAAGCGCAGCACGACGTCGAAGCGGCTACCCTCCCATTTGGTCGGCGGCGTGCCCTTGCTGACCGGGATCAGCGGAAGGATGTCCGAGATGATCGCCTTGTGCTCCCAGCACAACAGCACGACGCCCTTCAGCGCCAGCACGGCCTGCATCAGCGCCGGCTCATCACCCTTGCCAAAGCCTTCGTTCGGCGCCAGCGAGCGGCGCGCGGCGAGTGCCGAGATCGTCTCGGCTGGACGGCTGCTTGGCGGCTGGTTGGGCGTGGTGCCGGGCGTCGCGGCGTAGATCGCGTCAGGCTTGGCATAGTCACCGCCGGTGAGATCGGTGCCGAACAACGCAGCCCAAGCACCCGCGCGCTGCCAACCGCGGAGCACAAGCGACTCGGTATCGGACACTCCGTCCGCGGTGAAGCCGGGTCCCGGCCAGCCATCGCCAGGTTTTTCGGCATGACGGATGATGAAGAGCGTGAGCGCGTCCATGGCGGCCTCGTGGGGAAGGATATGCGGGGGGAAACGGCGTCGGCGACATCGATCCTACCCCCGATCAGGCGTCGGCTTCATGAACGGCGTCACAATTTGCGAAAACTCGCGCGGTACTGCGCGGGGGACACGCCGAGCCGTTCGGAGAACACGATCCGCATCCGGTCGGCCGAGCCGAAGCCGCAGTCGAACGCAACCGCCTTCAGCGGCCGGTCCGAGCCCTCGAGCAACCGGCGCGCGGCGTCGACCCGCGCCCGTTCGACGAATTCGTGCGGCGTGATGCCGGTCTCCTGCGCGAAGCTGCGGCCGAAATTGCGCACGCTCATGCTGACGGCCTCGGCCAGCGACTGCAGCGTGTGGCGCTCGCCGACGCGCTGCATGACATGCGCCTGCGCCCGCGCGATCGGCGAATCCTCGTCGACCGGCGCGGTGAGATAGGGACTGAACTGCGACTGCCCGCCCTGGCGCTGTGCCACCACGACCAGCCGCTTTGCCACCGCGACCGCGACCTGTGGCCCATGACGCTCGGCGACGAGCGCCAATCCAAGATCGATCCCAGCGGTCACGCCGGCTGAGGTCATCAGCTTGCCGTCGCGGATGTAGATCCGGTCGAAGATCACCTCGGCGGCCGGAAAGCGCGCCGCCAGCCGCTGCGCGTTCTGCCAATGCGTCGTCACCTTGTGGCCGTCGAGCAGCCCGGCATGGCCGAGCGCGAACGCGCCGGTGCAGATCGAACCATACAATTCGGCGCGCTCGGGCGCCCCGCGCAGCCACCGCGTCAGTTCGGGATCGGGATCGGCGTCGGGCAATCCAGGCCCGCCGGCGACCAGCAGAATATCGAACTTCTCGTTTGCCTCGTCGAAGCTGAGGTCGGCGGATATCTTCATGCCGTTCGATGCGCGCAGCGGTTCGCGGTTGGCGCCGACCAGCACGGTCTCGTAGCCATGGCCTGATGGCACGAAGCCATTGGTTTCCGCGAACACATCGACGGGACCGGCGACATCGAGCGCCTGAACCCCCTCGTGAATTGCGATCGCGATCTTCTGAACCGCCATACGTTCTCCTTGCTCAGCTGGCGCGAAACGACGTCTCGTTGGCCCGATCCGGCGGCGCGCGATCGTTGCGAGATCAGGCCAAACGGGCGACATACACCCCACGGATCACGCCACCGGGCGATCCGAACCCACCGCAGAGACGAACGCTGGTGCCCGCGTGTTCGCACGCCACGGCATCGTCTTGCCACATCGAGGAGCGTCTTGAAATGACCGAGATCATCGCCGGCATCCGTGTACCCGACAGCGCCATGGCTCGCGCCGCCACCCAGCTGGTGCGCGATACCGAGGACGATCTACTCTACAATCACAGCCGCCGGGTGTTCTTCTGGGGCGCACTGACTGGCAACCGCCGCAAGCTGAAATTCGATTCCGAGCTGCTCTATATCGGCGCCATGTTCCACGACATGGGTCTCACGGCGGCGCACGCGAGCCCGGACCTGCGCTTCGAGGTGGACGGCGCCAACGCCGCGCGCGACTTCCTCAAGGGCTATGGCGTCGCCGAACGCGACATCGAGGACGTCTGGACATCGATCGCGCTGCACACCACGCCCGGCGTTCCCGAGCACATGCGCCCGACCATTGCACTGGTCACCGCCGGCGTCGAGATGGACGTGCTCGGCATCGCATATGACGATTTCGCGCACGAACACCGCGACCACGTCTGCGCGCACCATCCGCGCGAGGCCAACTTCAAGGAAAACATCATCGACCATTTCGCCGCCGGCACCATCAAGAAGCCGCACACCACCTTCGGCAACGTCAAGGCCGACGTGCTCGCGTTGAAGGACGTGAATTACACAAGGACGAACTTCTGCTCGATCATCCTCGGCTCGAAATGGCCGACATGACGCCGCGCCGAATTTCAATCCGAACCGCGAAGGAGACGACCATGACCATCGCCGTCAACACCGGCTTCGGCGAAGCGGAACGGACCAGCATCGCCGAGGCGCTCTCGAAGGTGCTTGCCGACACCTATGCGCTGTATCTGAAGACGCATGGCTACCACTGGAACGTCACCGGTCCGACGTTCCAGGCCCTGCACACGCTGTTCGAGGGACAATATCGCGAGGAGTGGCAGGCGCTGGACGACATCGCCGAGCGCATTCGCGCCCTCGGCGAGCTGGTGCCGCAGACCTACTCCGCCTTCGCCAACCTCACCGCGATCAAGGACGGCCACGCCAGCCTCGACTCCGACGCCATGGTGGCCGAGCTGCTGCTCGACAACGAGACCGTCGTGAAGGCCATCCGCGGCGCCTTCGCAGTCGCCGAGTCTGCCAGCGATGAAGCGACGATGGACATGCTCAACGCCCGCACCGCCGCTCACGAAAAGCACGCCTGGATGCTGCGCGCGACGCTCGACGTGAAATAGGACCGCCCAACAGCAGGCATATCAGGGAGAACGACAATGACCGCTTTCGAGATCAATCGCGACGCCTCCGTGGCATCGCATGCCGAGCCAGCGTTTCGCGGCAACGACCAGCCGATCCATAAAGACTACTGGCTCGACGTCGCGCTCGAGGACAGCTTTCCCTGCAGCGATCCGATCTCCTCGATGCGAGCAGACTGAACGGCGCCCGCGGCGCGGTTCAGGCGTGCGGACCGCGGTCAGGGCCAGGAGCTCGCCCACCGGCCGCGAGCGCGAGCCTGGCAAGGTAGTGCGTCCAACCCTTGTCATGGCTCGCGCACTGCGCCGCATTTGGCGTGCCGCTATGGGTCATGCGCAACAGCGTGCCGTTGTCCTGTTCCATCAGGTCGATCTCGATCAGGCTCGATCCCGGCGGCACTTCGGCGCCGCCCTCCCAGCCGAAACTGTAGGCTAGGCGATGCACCGGCACGACCTCGCGAAACGCGCCGCGCGCCGTCCGCGACAGATCGCCGGAGACGCCCTTGAGCAGATAGAGCCCGCCGGGATGCAGCTCGGTTTCGGCCTCGAGCCCCATCCAGCTGACGATCTTCTGCGGATCGGTCAGGAAGGCGAACACGGTTGCGGGCGGAGCTGCGATCTGCATCTCGCGTTGGACGATGAAGGCTTCGGTCATCGGTTGATCCTCCATGGGCGGTCAGGTTTCGGGATAATTCGTGACAAGGGCGGCGCATCAACTCCATGATGGGCGATGCGATTGTCCTCGACACTGAGCTGGCTGGTCGACGCCGCCGCCGAGACCGCGGGCGCCAACCGGTTGCTGGCGGCGACCGGATGGCCCGACCCTCGGCTGGATCGGGACACGTCCCTTCACGCCCGCGGAGGCGGATCAATTGCGCGAGGCGGCGCGCTTCACGGCCGCACCGCTTGTCGCGCTCGCCGCACGCGCGACACTCACCGCGGCGCTGGAAGCCTATCTCGGCCGGCGCAGCGCGGCGCGCGTGCTGGCGTCGCCCTTGCGGCGCAACACCGGCGAAACCATCCGGGCGGCCCTGCTGTTTGCCGATCTGCGCGGCTTCACCGCGCTCTCCGAAAACCATCCGCCTGCCGAGGTGATCGCGGCGCTCGATGCCTGGTTCGACCGCATCGCCGGCGCGATCCATGCCTTCGGCGGCGAGGTGCTGAAATTCATCGGCGACGGTCTGCTCGCGATCTTTCCGGTCACGACCAGCGCGCGCAGCGCATGCGAGGCGGCGCTGCGCGCAGTATCGGCGGCACGCGTCGGCATGGCGCATCTCGATGCCGAGCGGCGCGGCCGCGACCTGCCGCCGCTGCCATTCGGTGCGGCGCTGCATCTCGGCGAGGTGCACTGGGGCAATATCGGCGCGGCCGACCGCCTCGACTTCACCGCGATCGGCGCCGCGGTCAATCTGGTCAGCCGGCTGGAAGGACTGTGCAAGCCGCTCGAGCAGACCGTGCTGGTCTCGGGCGCACTCGCCACCGAGACCGAGATGCCGCTGATCGCACTCGGCACCCACGAGCTGCGCGGCATCGCACGGCCATGTGCGGTCGTGCCGGAGGGATGAGCCGGTCATCGGAACAACCGCAGCCACGGCGCCAGATGGAAGGCGCTCATCAGCGCATACATCGGCACCATCCCCTGCAGTGAAAGCGGCCCCTGCATGCCGCCGCAGATCATGTCGGCCGGCGCCATCGCGGCGATCAGCGCCATCAGCGCGAAGGTCGGCGCTGCCGCCAGCGCGAGCCAGCGCGCCACCATCGGACCGCGTCCGCCTAGCCGGCCCTTCAACCAATCCTCGTGTGTTTCGATCCCGGTCATCATTCGATCTCTCTGGAGCTGATCCATCTCGTCATGTGCTAGGTTAGGACCGGGCCTCGGAGGGCGAGAGTGACAAGTGTGTCGGGATTCGAATGGACTCGCTGATAACAGCTGCGGCGCGCGCGCTGGCGGCGGGTGATCCCCTCGGCGCACTGAAACGGGTGGCCCTGCGTGACGATGCCCCGGCGCTGGCGCTCCGCGGCATTGCGATGGCCCGGCTCGGCGATTTCGCCCGCGCCAAGGAGCTGTTGCGGCGGGCGGGCCGCGCCTTCGGCCCGCGGGAAGCCATCGCACGGGCGCGCTGCGTGGTGGCCGAGGCCGAGATCGCGCTGGTGTCGCGCGATCTGTCCTTTCCCAAGAAGGCGCTCGCCGCGGCGCGCGCGACGCTGGCCGCGCATGGCGACGCGCTCAACGCTGCGCATGCCGGCTATCTCGAAATCCGTCGCCTGCTGCTGATCGGAAGCCTCGATGCAGCCGAGCGTATGCTCGACGACCTCGACCCGGCGCCCTTCCCGCCGGCGCTGCGGGTCGGCCATGAACTGGTCGTGGCCGGGATCGCGATGCGGCGGCTGCGCACCAAGCCCGCACGCGAAGCGCTGGCGCGGGCCAGGGATGCGGCGCGCCGCGCCGGCATCGCCGAACTCGCGGCCGAGGTCGAAGGCACCGCGCATCTGCTCGCGACCCCCGCGGCGCGTCTGATCGCACGCGGCAGCGAGCGGCCGCTGCTGCTCGCGGAGGTCGAGGCCCTGCTGGCGTCGAAGGCGCTCGTCGTCGATGCCTGCCGCTATGTCGTGCGCGATCTCAGCACCACTGTGTCGCTGACGCGGCGGCCGGTGCTGTTCGCGCTCGCCCGCGCGCTTGGCGAAGCCTGGCCGCAGGACGTGTCGCGCGGCACGCTGATCGCGCGGGCGTTTCGCGGCAAGCACGCCGACGAATCGCACCGCGCGCGGCTCCGGGTCGAGATCGGACGTCTGCGCCGGGCATTGCGGCCGCTCGCCGATCTCACCGCGACGCCTGACGGCTTCGTGCTAGAGCCGCGCGGCCGGCGCAACGTCGCCGTGCTGGCGCTGCCGGTCGACGAGGAGCACGCGGAAGTGCTCGCCTTCCTCGCCGACGGCGAGGCCTGGTCGAGTTCGGCGCTGTCGGTGGCGCTCGGGGCAAGCCAGCGCACCGTGCAGCGCGCGCTCGACGCGCTGGCCGCCACAGGCAAGGTGCAGTCGGTCGGCCGCGCTCGTGCCCGGCGCTGGATGACGCCGCCGGTGCCGGGATTCACGACGACGTTGTTACTCCCTGCCCCGCTGCCGAACGGCTAGCATCAGGGCGCAATCAGCGCGTTTTCGAGCGAAGTGGATACCGGTTCGCGTCAAGAAAACGCGTCAAAGCAAGAACCAGGAGCGCCGCATGAAGAAGTCCGAAGCCGAGATCATCCGGGAATATGCCTTCGAAGGCGTCGAGAGCGTGGGCGGCGTCAGCTTCGACGGCGAGCAGGTCTGGTTCGCGGCCGGCGGCCGGCTGGTCGCGTTCGATCCCGACAGCGGCAAGACCACCCGCATCCTCGACATCGCGGCCCATGCCGGCACCGCCTTCGACGGCAAGCACCTCTATCAGATCGCCGAGGACCGCATTCTGAAGATCGAGCCGGACAGCGGACGCGTGGTGTCCACCATCCCCGCGCCCGGCGGCGGCCGCGACTCCGGCATGGCCTGGGCGGAAGGCTCGCTGTGGGTCGGCCAGTATCGCGACCGCACCATCCACCAGATCGATCCGGAGACCGGCAAGATCCTCCGCACCATCGAAAGCAACCGGTTCGTCACCGGTGTCTCCTGGGTCGACGGCGAGCTCTGGCACGGCACATGGGAGGAGGACCAGAGCGACGTGCGGCGGATCGATCCGCAGACCGGCGAAGTGATCGAACGGCTGGAGATGCCGCAGGGCGTGTTCGTCTCCGGGCTCGAATCCGACGGGAAGGACCGGTTCTTCTGCGGCAGCGGTTCCACCAACAACAAGGTGCGCGCCATCCGGCGGCCGAAGCGCGACCGCAAGTGACGTGCGTGACGCGATCGAACAGACCGCGTCACCCACCGTACTCTCACGCCGGCGCCGGCACCGCATTGGGCCGTGCCGCCAGCATCGGCCGGAACGTCATCATGATCAGGAACGCGCCGATGCCCATGGCCCAGGAGCCGACATAGAGCCACGTGTAGCTCGCAAAGGCATCGTAGATCAGGCCGCCGACCAAGGGGCCGGTTGCCATGCCGAGGCTGCCGGCCATCGACGTACCGCCAATCACAGTGCCCATCATCCGCAGCGGAAAATTCTCGCGGACCAGCACGGCATACAGCGGCATGGTTCCAGCATAGATGAATCCGAACAGCGCAGCGACTGCGTAGAACGCGGCAAGTTCGCGGACGAAGGCGTAACCGAGAGCGCCGAACGCCTGGGCGAGCAGGCCGAACACCAGCAAGCGCTTGGCGCCGAAGCGATCGCCGAGCAGGCCGAAGCCGATACGGCCGCCCATGCCGGCCAGTCCTTCGACGCTGTAGATCGTGACCGCTGCGATCATCGGGACGCCGCAAGTGATAGCGTAGCTGACGGTGTGGATGATCGGGCCCGAATGGGTGGCGCAGCAGAAGAAACTGGTCGCGGTCAGGATGATGAATTGCGGCGAGCGTAGCGCCTGAGCCAGCGACATCGGCGGCTCGCCGTTCTCGGTGACCGCCTCAGCGTGGTCGCTCTGCAGCGCCGGCGGACGGCGCACCAGGAACGCGACCGGGATCATGATCGCACCGACCACGCCCGACACGATCAGCATCGCGGACCGCCAGTCGTGGTGGGAGATCAGCCAGGCCGCAAGCGGCGACATCGTCATCGGCGCCATGCCCATGCCCGCCGACACCAGCGAGACGGCGAGACTGCGATGGGTGTCGAACCAGCCGGTGACGCAGGCCATCATCGGGGCGAAGATCGCGGCGGTGGCCCCACCGACCAGCACGCCGAACACGAACTGAAACGCCAGCAGCGACGTGGCCTGGCTGGCCAGCGCCAGGCTCGCCGCCAGCACGACCGATCCGGTCAGCACCACCGGGAGCGGCCCGAACCGGTCGGACAGCGTGCCCCAGATCATGCTGGTGAAGGCCATCGCGAGGAAGCCGATCGTCATCGCGCTGGAGATGCCGGTCACCGACCAGCCGGTCTCGCGCGCCATGGGCTGGAGGAACACCGGCAGCGAAAACATGCCGCCGATCGCGACGCAGCCGAGCAGGCCGCCGGCCGCGACGATCACCCAGCGATAGGTCGAATTGCTCATTCCAAAACTCCCATTCAGCTCGTTCTGAATGGAAGACGAGCGGGACGGTGAGGAACCGACAGCCGGCGACCCGCTCCGGCTCACTTTTTTGCGAGCGTGGCAGCCTCCAATGGCCGCAACCGCGCCCCGTCCCCTTGGCGCCTAGCGACCAGCCAAACTGCACCCGGGCTGCGGCGCGATCTCGCCGAGCGCACGGACCTGTACGAGTTCGCTCCCCTGTGTCCTGGCGATGAACATGTTCATCGCGGCGTGGTGATCCTGACCGAGCGTCACGGGACCGGTCGGCGACGCAATGGTGAGGCCCGCCATTGCGTCGATGATGGCCTCCTTCTCGAGCTTGCCGGCTTTCTCGGCCGCCGCCTTGAGCGCGACCAGGGTGTTGTAGTGCGTCATCACGTAATTCGACACGGCAACGCCGGCACCAGCCGCCGCGCGTGCCTTGGCGACGAATGCCTTGACGGCGGGATCGTCGCTCGCTGCGACCGCCGGCACCACGGTCACCATGTTCTGGCCCTTGCCGCGGAAGATGCCGAGGTCGACCTCCGACAAGCCAAGGAAAGCGACCGTGATGTCCTTCAGCAACCCGGCCTCGTCGGCCTGCCGGATGAAATCCATGCCGTCGCCCTTCAGCGCGAACAGCAGCACCTTGGCCTTGCTCGCCGCGACCTCCTTGATCAGCGGCGAAAAGTCGGTCTCGGTCCCCAGCGTGTATTTGGTCCCGACCACCTTGCCGCCGAGCTTCTCAATCAGGGGCTGTGCGATGTCGAACATCTGGTGCGGCCAGACCCGGTCGGCGCCGAGCGGGAAGTACGTGTTGCCGAAGGTCTGGGTCATGTAGGGCAACAGCTGGCCGAGCTCCTGGTTCGGCACCGCGCCGAACGAAAACAGATAGCGGCTGCATTTGCCGCCCTCGTAATTGGTGGCGTAGAGCAGCGGCGTCTTCGAACTCTCGGCCAGCGGCACCAGCGCATTCAAATTGCGCGAGGTGATCGGACCGACCACGGCCAGCGCGCCGTCCTTCTCGACCAGCGAGCGCATCGCGTCAGCGGCGGCCTCCGGCCGCGTCTTGTCGTCGGCATAGATGATCTCGACGGGACGGCCGAGAATCCCGCCCGCCGCGTTGATGTCGCGCGCGGCGAGATCGAGCCCGAGCTTCGCCTGCTGGCCATAAAGCTCGACGCCACCCGAAAACGGCAGCACCGCGCCGACGCGGATCGGTCCGCCGGCGTCCGCTGCGCATGAAGGTCGCAGCGCCGTGGAGCCGAGCAGCAGCGCGAGCGCGATGCACGTGATCCTGCGTGATGCCATGTGTCCTCGATTCGTACCGCCGACAAGCGCATGTCGGCCGAGTCTAGCTGCGCGGCTCGAAAGGATTGGTTAAGAGCGCAACCGCCGGGGCAATCGCTTGGTTGCGGGATTGCCTCGCGAACTCCGAGAGGTGTCGGCCAATTCGCGATGATAAAGGACAGCCAACCCTACGAACGTCGCCGGCGTGAGCCGCGAAGAAATCGGCGCGTAATTCGATTGTGGACGATGCAACCCGAACTTGCCCTCGATCCAAGATTTGAACTCAGACGACTTGATCACCTGATCGAGACGCCGCAAGCTGACTGTGTCCACGCCGAAAGCTCTCATCGCATCTCGAATCCTGGCATCCTCACGAGACTCCCAGTTTTGTGCGCGAGACCATCTGAAGAACACCTCAGGAATGCTGGTGTTTGGCATCTGGTCGTGGCACTCGCGGCAAAGCAAGAACAGATTTGACACATTGTCGCTTCCGTTGAGCGACCTTGGGATTATGTGACAGCGTTGAAGAGGAATGCGGTTCCAACATCGCAGTATTTCGTCCCAACCCGCGTCAGGCCGCTTGATGTCGTACCTTGTGCCATAGTGAAATCCACAAGCCCAACAGCGAGGCTTCCTCGGTTCTACATGCAAGTACAACCGTGAAAGCCGATGCTTCCAATACTCATATATATGCGCTTTCGACGGAAGAATCTCTGCAGACTGCCACATAGTCATAGCATGCCTCCAGAAGCAAAGCGCCGGCACGAGTTCGAGGCGACGACGGCCGAGCATCAGCGCCTGATAGAGACGCTTCCGACGCCCGACTACGACGTCGTCAACCTGCCGAAGACATCGCCGGCCGCGCGCGCCGACTTCGTCCTGGCTACGCTCGGCGGCTGCATCACATCTGTTACCTGATCAAGCCGTCACTCTGCGGCCTCGCGCAGCGGAACGCCCTGCTCGACATCGAGTTGCAAAATATCGTTGAAGCGATTGAAGGCCCCGCACAGCGCGATCCGCCAGGTCAACTCGACGATCTGCGCTTCCGAGAAATGCGCGCGGAGCCGCGCGAAGATCTCGTCGCGGGTCTTGTTCCAGTTGTTAGTGACGGCGATCGCATATTCGACCACGAGCTTGTCGAGCGCGTCGAGCTCGGGATGATCCTGATAGTCGCGCAGCCGTTCGGCGCCCTCCTCCGAGACGCCCTGGATCGCGAGCTTCGGCGCATGATGCGATACGCAATAATCGCACTTGTTCAACAGCGACACCGTCACCAGTGCGAGTTCGAGATGCCGTTTCGACAGCACCGCCTCGTCGGCAAGATCGACCAGCAGCGACCACGTGTGCTTGAAGATCGGCGGGCGCTGCGCCATAACGCCGGCCTGGTTCTCGAACGCGCCATAGGTGGTCATCTTGTCCCACAGCGGCTTGAGCTCGGCCGGCAGGTCGCTCTTGGTCTTGATGGACACGCGTGACATGGATTTTGCCTTGGATCTCGCCTCGGGTCGGAACTGAACCGGTGCAGCCTGCCCCGCTTCGGCAGGCGCCGCAAGCCGCAGCGCCGCATGGCAGGCGTCGCATCTGGTCGGCGCAACCGCCTCAGAACGACGTCCCGCCGCCGAACCTGAACTCCTGCACGATGTCGTATTTGCCCTTGGTGATTGGCACCGCGTAATCGAAGCGCAGCGGCCCGAACGGCGACGCCCAGATCAGGCCGACGCCGACCGAGGTCCTCACCACGTTCTCGTCGTCGTATTGCAGGCCGCATTTGCAAGCAGCCGTGTTCACCTCGCCGGTCGCGGCCCACGACGTCGGTCCCTGGTAACCCCAGAGCGAGCCGGCATCCGCATAGACCGCTCCCTTCAACCCGACCTCCGACGGCAAGAACCAGAATGGCATTTGCAGTTCCATCGAAGCGCCCCAATATTTGGTTCCGCCGAGCGCATCCCCGACCGCCCCGAAACTCGCGTAGGTGATGTCACGCGGACCGATGCCGTTGGTAGCAAAGCCACGCACGAGGTTCGGCCCCATCTGGAAATGATCCAGCATACGCAGATCATTGTCCCCGATCTTGGTGAGTAGGCCGCCCTGCAGGTGGATCAGCCCGATCAGGTCGGACACCAGCGGCGTATAGTACTTGGCGTCCACCGCGCTCTTCAGATAGGTCACGTCGCCGACGACGCCGGCAAAATCCTGCTTGAAGTCGATCATCAGGCCGTCGGTCGGGTTCTTGTTGTTGTCGAGGGTGTTGTAGCTCAGGGTGTAGCCGAGCTGCGAGGTCCAGGTCGCACCGGCAGCCAGCTCCTTGCGCACGGGCAAGGTGGATTCGCCGTCGCCGTAGCAACCATATCCATAGAGCCCCGATGAGACCGAGTTGGTCGGATCGACGCCGCCGAGCAGACTCTGGATGTAGGCGGGCGTCGGATTGAACGCGAGCGACGTGTTGGACGCGTTGTTGTTGCAGTTCGCGTAGGCGCTATCGAGCGAGATTTCCTGTTGGTAAAGCGAATACCGAAGCTGGAGCGTCAGATCCTCGCGCAACGCCAGACCAAGCCTTGGCGAGAACCCGATCGTCTTCACGCCATAGGTCGTGTAATCGGTTGGCAACTGCTCCTTGTAATAGGCATCGAGCCCGAGCGCGACGCGATAATCGAGCAGATACGGCTCGACAAAGGACAGCGACAGGCCGCGCGAGTACTGGCCGTAGCTGACCGTTGCCTTCGCAAACAGGCCACGGCCCAGCAGATTGCGCTCGGAGACGCTGACCTCGGCGAGCGCGCCGTCGGTGGTGGAATAGCCCCCCGAAACGGAGAAGTCACCGGTCGACTTCTCCTCCAGATTGACGACCAAGATCACGCGATCGCTCGATGAGCCGGGCTCCGTGGTGATCATGACCGTCTTGAAGTAGTCGAGATTCTTCAGCCGCCGCTCGGCACGATCGACCAGCGCGCGGTTATACGCGTCGCCCTCGGAGAGATCGAACTCGCGCCGGATCACGTAGTCGCGCGTGCGGCCGTTGCCGCGAATGTCGATGCGCTCGATATAGGTCCGCGGCCCCTCCCCCACGCGGAACATGATCCCCACCGTGTGGGCCTCGAAATTCCGGCTGCCGTCCGGACGGACCACGGCGAAGGCATAGCCGCGGCGCGAGGCTTCGATCTGCATGTCTTCGACCGATTTCTCGATGGCTTCGACATTGTAGAGCGAGCCTTCACTGACCCGCGAAAGCGAGCGCAGGCTGTTTGGATCGAACCCCGCGATGGTCGAGCGGAAGCTCACCGTCGCAACGCGGTACTGCTGCCCTTCGTCGATCTTGAAAGTGACCTGAAAACCCTTGCGTCCCGGGTCGTATTCGGCGAGCGCGGCCACGACCTGCACGTCCGCATAGCCATGCTTGAGGTAGAAGCGACGGATCAGGTCGCGATCGGCCTCGACGCGATCGGGGTCGTAGATGTCGCCGTTGCCGAGAAAGCTCAGGAGGTTCGACTCATGGGTCTTGATGATGTCCTTCAGGCGCGCCGCCGAGAAGCTGTTGTTGCCCATGAACTCGATGGTCTTGACGCCGGTCTTTTGCCCCTCCTCGACGGTGAAGACGAGATCGACGCGGTTGCTCGGCCGCTCGATGATCTCAGGCGTGACGTGCACGTCGTAGCGGCCGGAGCGCCGGTAGATTTCAGCGATCCGCAGCGCATCGGACTGCACCATCGGCCGCGACAGCGTGCCTCGCGACTTCGACTGCACCTCGGCCGAGAGCTGCTCGTCCTTGATCTTCTTGTTGCCCTCGAACGCGACGCGGTCGATCACAGGATTCTCGATCACCGAGACGACAATCCGCCCACCGGCGCGATTGATCTTGACGTCCTGGAACAGCCCGGTCGCGAGCAGCTCCTTGAACCCGTCGTCGATCGCGGCCTGATCGAGCTGTCCGCCGGGCCCCGGCCTGAAATAGGAGCGGACGGTTTCCGCCTCGATTCTCCGGTTGCCTTCGACCGTGATCGCATCGACCGATTGCGCCGCCACTGGTGCCACCAACAGCCATGTCCCCGGCGTTCCCGGGATCGACAAACCCGAGAGCACGACCGCCACGACAAGGCTCCGCCACGTCTTCATTCCACACCTCGCGAACAAGTCACCCGTTGTGACGGGACGGTGATGGCTGCGGTGTGGCTGCTAGGTTGCGGGATTATTTCCAGTGGTTTGGGACTGTAAGCGCCAAGCGACGCAGCCCTTGCCCGGCTTGTTTCCGGCAGGCGGGCGCCGGTTACACTCCAGAAACACTATACTGACGAAAAGGCACAATGCCGCCCACAAGCGACGCGTATGCTGGTCGATTGGTGGCTGAACGCGCACGAGAACGCGCGCCAGATGACATCATGACCAGGGCCCAGACACGGACCATGCTTGCACATACGCCAAAGATCCTGGTCGTCGAGGACGATCAGCAAACCAGAGACTTGATTGCCCGCTACCTGCGCGACCAATCCTGCCTGGTGGCCACCGCCTCGAACGGCCGCGAGATGGATCGCTACCTTGCCGGGCATTCGCTCGATCTCGTAGTGCTCGACCTGATGCTGCCGGGAGAGGATGGGCTGACGCTGTGCCGCCGCCTGCGCGGCGATTCGACGATCCCGATCATCATGCTCACGGCGAAAGGTGAGGACCTCGACCGGATCCTCGGGCTCGAGATGGGAGCCGACGATTATCTCGCCAAGCCATTCAATCCGCGCGAGCTGCTGGCGCGGATCAACGCCGTGCTGCGCCGTCAGGCCCAGGCCGATCTTGCCGGGCGCTCCGGCCAGAGCGCCACCCGGCTGCGCTTCCAGGACTGGACCATCGACCTGCGCGTGCGCGAGCTGCGCGATCCCGAGGGCGCCCAGGTGCCGCTGACGAGCGCGGAGTTCGATCTGCTGCAAGCGTTTTGCGAGCGGCCCGGCCGCATTCTGACGCGGGACGGCCTGTTGACCATGACGCGCAGCCGGCCGGCCAGTCCGTTCGGGCGCAGCGTCGATGTGCTGGTGAGCCGGCTGCGTCGCAAGCTCGATACGAACGAAGGATCATCCGTGATCCGGACAGTGCGGACCGGCGGATACATCTTCACACCGCATGTGGAAGACGCATGAGCTGGACCCGCAGGATTGCCGCGCTTTTCAGCTTCCGGCGGATCAGCGGCCAGATCGCCGCGCTGATCCTGCTTTCGCTGGTGTTGATCCACGCGCTGATCGGGCTGTATTTCACCAGCCAGAAACCGCGATCGTTTGCGGACCGGCCGATCCATCAGTTCCAGCTGATTGCCAAGCTTCTGGCTGTGACCCCTGCGGCCAATCGCGTAACGCTGTTGCAGGCGGCCGATCGGACCTTTCCCCGGCTGCACTTCACATTGCGCGACGCTGGCCCGGGCTTGTCTGACGATGCAAATGCGCCAGCCGTCGACGATGTCGATGAGTTTTCCGCGAAGACCGCACCGGCGGCGGTTCGGTTGCCGGACGGCGCCCTGTTCGAGGCAACGATCGGCCCGACCAAAATGCCGCCCTTCTTCGGCGCATTCTGGCTGAGTACGTTCCTGTTCCTGTTCGTCAGCGTCACGCTGCTCGGCGTGTGGGCCGGGCGCGCGCTCAGCGCTCCGCTGTCCGCGTTCGCCCGCGCCGCCGAGAATTTCAGCATCAGCCAGGCGGCAGCACCGCTTCCCGAGACGGGCCCGGAGGAAATCCGCGCGGCGGCGGTCGCGCTCAATCAGATGCGCGAACGCATCACCAGCCTGATGAACGACCGCACGCGCATGCTCGCCGCGATCAGCCACGATTTGCGCACCCCGATCACCCGGCTGCGGCTCAGATCGGAATACATCGAGAACGACGCCCACCGCGCGGAGACCCTTCACGACCTCGACCAGATGCAGGCGATGCTGGAATCCGTGCTGTCATTCCTCAGCGGCGGCAGCGCGGCGAAGCCGACCCTCGTCAACGTGGCCGCCCTGTTGCAGACGATCTGCGAGCAATTCTCCGATTGCGGCCATGTCGTGCGCTACCAGGGCCCGAACAGAGCTTCGCTGATGATCCGCTCCGGCGAGATCAGCCGCGCCGTGACCAACCTGGTCGAGAATGCCCTGCGCTTCGGAAGCGAGGTGGAGATCCGGCTGACCGCATCGGCCAACCGGGCCACCATCGACGTCGCGGACGACGGTCCGGGGATTCCCGAACACCGCCGCGCCGAAATGCTGAAACCCTTCGTCCGCGGCGACGAGGCGCGCACCATGGATGAGAAAAGCGGCTTCGGACTTGGCCTTTCGATCGCCGACGCCGTGGTGCGCGGGCATGGCGGCGGGCTCTCGCTGCACAACAATGCGCCGCACGGCCTGCTCGTCCGCATTGAGCTGCCGGGAACGCAGCGCCAGGAGCCGAATCGCAGCGGGTCGCATTCGTCGCGTCGGCCGCTTCACGAGGACGCCATTGGATAGACCGGGCGTCAGGATTTCTTGCCTCTGCCGGGAGGTCGCTTCTGGTCCGTTCCGGTATTCTTGAGCTCGTCCTGGGTGACGCGGCAGTCGCCGTTCTTGTCGTTCTGCAGGATGAATTCATTCGGCTTGCCGACGAACTCGCTGCGCGTGATCTTGCCGTCCTGGTTCTCGTCGAAATAGCCGAAATCCGCGTCGGCGAGCGCGCTGCCGGCGCGGCGAACGCCGTCGAACTCCGCAGGCGCGAGATTGCCGTCGTGGTTGCGGTCAGCACGATCGAACAGCCGCCCCAGATAGGCCTTCCACTCGTCGCAGGTGTAGACGCCATCACGATTGGCGTCCCAGATCTCGGCTGCGCTCGCCGGCGAGCGATCTCCGCCCGGCTGCGGACGATGCTCTTGATCTGATGGAGCCGGTTGCGCCGATACAGCCGAGATGGCCGCGCAGAGCAGGCTCATCGTGGCAATCACCCCGCAGATCGATGACGATCTTCCGCGCAAACTGATCCCTCCTCCGCATCATCGCAACGCGGGCCGGAGTTGCCGGTTGCGCCGTGGCGAAAATGCGGAAGGACGCGGTGCGGATACAGCGCGTTACAATTTGCCGCCGCGGGATCAGCCCTTCTTCGGATCGCCGCGCGTGTTGTGCAGCAGATTGTCGCGCAGCCTGACGACGGTCTTCTGCACGACTGGAAACTCGTCACCGAGTCCGGTCGCCTCGATCAGGGACGCGTTGAGGTCCTTGTCGAGCAGGCGCCTTCCCGCCGGCGTCAGGCTCACCCGCACCTGCCGCTCGTCGGCAGGATCGCGGACGCGGCTGATGTACCCGCTCTGCTCAAGCTTCTTGAGGATCGGCGTCAGCGTGTTGGATTCCAGAAACAGCTTTTCGCCGAGCGCGCTGACGGTCTGCTCGTCGGCCTCCGACAGCGCCACCAGGGCAATGTATTGGGTGTAGGTCAGGCCGACCGCGTCCAGGATCGGCTTGTAGGCGCGGCCGAAGGCCAGATTGGCCGAATAGACCGCAAAGCACAGAAAATTCGAGAGTTTTCGGCCTTTGGTGTCGGCCTTGGCGGGGCGGGTCACGGGCGTCTCCGGAGTTCGTGAAGTCCGAATCAATATAAATCGTATCCGATTAAATCGGAAGTGCTTGACACCGCCGGACGCGAGGTCTATTTCAACACGCATCCGATTAGATCGTATACGATCTATCTACATCCAAAAGGAGCTCGCCATGACCGCCAATGCCAAGGTTCTCGTCACCGGGAAGACCCACGTTACCGCCGGAGCGAACGGTGCCGCCCGCTCGCGCGACGGCTTCCTCGACGTCAAGCTGCCGCAGCCGCACCCCGCCGCCGAAAACCTGTTCGCGGCCGCCTGGTCGGCCTGCTACCTCGGCGCGATCCAGCTCGCCGCCGGACAGCGCAAGATCAAGCTCGCGAGCGAGCCCGAGGTCGACGCCGAGATCGATCTGAACCAGGCCGGTAGCGCCTTCTTCCTGAGCGCGCGCCTCAACGTCCACGTTCCCGGCGTCGAGCGCGAGGTTGCGCAGCAGCTGATCGAAGCCGCCCACGGCATCTGCCCCTACTCCAAGGCGGTCCACGGCAACATCGACGTCACCACCACGCTCGTCTGAAACACGCGCATGACGGCCTCCGACGCGGGCCGGCCGGCTGCCGGCTCGCGGTCGGGCGACAAAGCACAGGAGTTCAAAATGACCAGCAGACTGATGAAGGCGACGCGCCTGTTCGCAAGAGCGGCCCTAATCGCTGGAAGCCTCCTGACGATCCCAACCGCGCAGGCCCAGCAACCGGCCGGCATCACGCGAACCGACCTTCAGCGCCACGATCTCAGCGCGCCCGGACGTGAAGCGGTCCAGGTGCGTGTCGACATCGCTCCCGGCAAGGCGTTCGGCCGGCACACCCATCCGGGCGAAGAGATCATCTATGTGCTCGCCGGCACGCTCGAATACGACGTCGACGGCAAGCCGCCGGCGACGCTGAAGGCCGGCGACGTGCTATTCATCCCCGCAGGTACGATCCATGCGGCGAGGAACGTCGGCAATGTCACCGCGAGCGAGCTTGCGACGTATATCGTCGAGAAGGACAAGCCGCTGCTCACTCTCGCGAAGTGAAGCCAGCCGCCTGCCCGCCACCTCACGGGCGGGCACGGCGACATCAGATTCACTTCGTGCATTGAACCTCGGCCTGCCGCACCGGCCGCGCGTTGAAGATCAGCAGACTGGTCGCGGCCATGATCCACACGCCGACGCCGCCATAGAGCATCACCCAGCCAAAGCCGCTGGCGAGCGCCTGATGCACGATCGGGCCCGTTAGCTCGGGCGACGCTGCAACGTCACCAGCCGCGATCCGCTCGGCGATGACGCGCAGTTGCACGCTGTCCAGCGCCGGCAGCACCGCCTTCAGATGCGCCAGCACCCCGCTTGCGAGGATGAAACCCATCAGCGCGATGTTGACCGCAAGCGAGACCATCCGCGCGCTCATGTCGATCCCGGAGGCCATGCCGGCACGGTCGCTCGACACCGAGCCGGTCGTTGTGTTGGTGACCGGCGTGTTGGTGATGCCGAGGCCAATTCCGGCGATCAGGCAGCCCGGCAGCATCGTCAGCCAGCCGGGCTGCGCAGCGGCGCTGCCGAACTTCATCAGCATGAATCCGGTGCCGATGATGAACAGCCCCACTGGGATGATCAGGCCCGGCTGATAGCGCAGCGACAGGCGTTCGGCGAAGGGCGGCATCACCAGTGTCGGCAGCGTATAGGCGAGCAGCGCAAGACCGGCCGACACGCTGTCATAGCCGAGGCCGGCGTGAAACCAGATCGGCAGATAGATCATGAACGGCCAGTAGCTGAGGTTCATCGCGGCCGAGCCGATGATCGAGCCGGAGAAGGCTGGAATACGGAACACAGAAAAGTCGAACATCGGCCGCCGGCTGACTTTCTCCGCAACGAGGAACGCGATGAAGCTCGCAACGGAGACACCGAGAATCGCAAGCCCCTTCGTGCCTAGGAAGCCGAGATCGGGGCCCTGCGTGATGTAGAAGGCGAGGCAGAACACGGAGAGCGACATCGTCACGATGCCGGCGATGTCGAGGCTGCTCGCCTTCGGATCCCTGGATTCATGGACGCCGCCGATCGTGAGCACGAACGCCACAGCAGCGAGCAGCACGTGGACAAGGAACACCCACTCCCAGCTCAGTACCGCGGCAACGGCGCCACCGATGATCGGCCCGAAGCCGAGACCGATGCCGAAGATGACGCCCCACCAGCCCCAGGCGACCGCACGCACCCGGCCGCCCTGGAATTCATGCGACAGCACGGCGATCTGACAGATCAAGAGTGCACCGCCGCTCAGCCCTTGCAGAAATCGCGCGACGATCAGCATCTCGACGCTCGAGGCGACGCCGCAGATCAGTGAGGTGATGCCGAACGCCGCGATCGCGACCAAGAAGATGCGCTTGCGCCCATAGCGATCCGCCACCGTCCCGATCGCCATCAGCACCGTGGTGACCGCGATCGTGTAGGCGTTCATGATCCATTGCAGCGCCTTGAAGTCGGCATGCAGCACCTGTTCAAGCGTCGGCAGGATCGCGGGGATGCTGGAGATCTCCAATCCAAACATCAGGCAGGCAAGGCATACGGCTGACAGCACGACAGCGCCGCGGCGGCTCAGTTCAGAGGACATGATCAGGCCTTTTGTTGTGGCGAGCCAACGGCATACCGCACGCTGTTGCCAGGGTGCTGGCAGCAGCGTCGGTCGATTGACTCACGATGTATTGAGGCAGCAGCGGCAGGAATCGGGTGGCCGCGGCGCTTCAGAGCGCAAAGCTAGTCACGGCTTGAGCATTGGTGAATTGGATGACTAGATATTTCAGAGACAACAATTCCGGATGACTGACATGACCACGCTTGACGTCGATGCTGTGAAGACCTTCGTGACCATCGCCGAGCTCAGGAGCTTTACGCGCGCCGCCGAAGCACTCGGCACCACGCAGGGTGCGACCAGCGTGAAGCTGAAGCGGCTGGAGCGCCAGGTCGGCCACAGGCTGATCGAGCGGACACCGCGGCTGGTCCGCCTGTCGGCACAGGGCGCGGAATTTCTCGCGCCCGCGCGCGAACTGCTCGCTGCGCATGACCGCGCCGTCGCGGGACTGTCGCCGGCGCGCCACCGCCGCTTCTCGCTCGGCATCGCCACCCATGTCGGAGGCGCTGAAGTCCCGACCTTGCTGGCGCGGCTGCATGCGCACGATCCTACGCTCACCATCGAGGTCCGGCTCGGCGATTCCCGCGACCTGCTCGACGCCTTCGACCGCGGCCAGATCGACGCCGCGATCATCCGCCGCGAGGACGACCGCCGTGACGGCGAGATACTGGCGACGGATCACTACGGCTGGTTCGCCACGCCGGACTTTGTCCATCGCACCGGCGAGCCGCTGCGGCTGGCCGCCTCCTCGCCAAGCTGCGGCGTGCTCAACATCGCGACGCGGGCGCTGGCGGCGGCAGGCATCCCGTGGACGGAGACCTTCCTCGGCTGCGGATCCTTTGCGGTCGCCGACGCGGTGGCCGCCGGCCTCGCCACATCGGTGTTCTCGTGCCGCCTTGCACCGGCAGGCACAATCGAGGTCAGTCGCCGGTTCGGCCTGCCTGCCCTTCCGCCGTCCGAGATCGTGCTGCTAGCGGCGTTATCGGATGCAAAATCCCGCGTCGTGCTGAAGACGCTCGTCGGTGCCTTTCGCGAGCATCATCGGCTGCCTGCAGATCGCGCAGCCGAGGAAATCCGTGCCGTCACGGAAGCGGCTGGGTCCTGAACCATATGCCAACTAGCGTCGCGCGCTGTCGGCGCGCTTGCCCTCGAACAGCGCGCGCTCCGACGCGAGCGCCTTGGCCAGAAAATCGAGGGTGGCGCGGATCCGCGCGGTGCGCTTGAGATCGTCATGCGTCAACAGCCACAGCGCCGATCGCGGCTCGGCAAGCGTCTTCGGGGTTACGCGGCGCAGCGCGGGCGCGAGATCGCCGACATAGCAGGGCAGCAAGGCGAGCCCCATTCCGGCGATGGCCGCGTCGCGCAGCGCCGGAAGCGCATCGACGCGGCAGGCGATCCGCGCTGAACGAAAGTTGTCGCGCATCCAGCCGGCGATCACGGTTCCCGCAAGCACGTCGTCGAGCCCGATCCAGTCGTGTGCAGACAGATCCTTGTCGTGGCGCCGGGCGAGATAGGCCCGCGATCCGTAGACCGCATGTGCAATATCGGCCACGCGCCGCCCGACCAGCAGCTCGGATGGCGCAGGCGTGGGCCGGATCGCAATCTCGGCCTCGCGGCGCGTCAGGTTCGCCATCGTATTCGAGATGGCGATCTCGGGCTGAATCTCCGGATGCGCGGCCCGCATCGCCGGCAGATGCCGCATCAGGACCGCGCCGAGCGTATCGGTGGTTGTGATCCGGACCGGACCCGACGGCCTGAGGTCCTGTCCCGCCAGCTTGCGCTCGAGCGCGAGCACCTCGTCCTCGAGACGGGCCGCCGATGCCGCAGCGGTCTCTCCCGCAGGCGTCGGCGCATAGCCGTCGCGGAAGCGTTCGAACAGACGTGTTCCGATCGTTCGCTCGATCGTGCCGAGACGGCGAAACACCGTCGAATGCGCGACGCCCAGCCGGCGCGCCGCTCCCGAAAGACTGCCCTCCCGCGCAATGGCGAGGACGAGCCGGAGATCGTTCCAGTCCAGCGCGCTGTGCATTCCTGCACTGTGCATTTTTGCAAACTCATTTGCCATATCTGGATAATACCTGATCGCAAACGAACAGGCCATCTTCTCCATTATTAAATCGGCCTCGCGCACCCCACGCGAGCCGTTGCCGATTGCCGAGGAGGAATGGCAGGTGACAAGCGAGACCACCGAGACGTTGCAACTGCACGACCCACGGCCGGCGACAGCCGACCCAAGGCGGTGGCTGGCCCTGCCCGTGCTGCTGACCGGCGCCTTCCTGCCGATCCTCGATTTCAATGTCGTCAATCTCGCGCTGCCGGCCATTCGCGACAATCTCGGTGCCAGCGCAAGCGAGGTCCAGTTCGTCATCTCGGCCTATGCTGCGACTTATGCGGTGTTCCTAATCACCGGCGGCCGGCTCGGCGATCTCTTCGGACGTCGCCGCATGTTCCTGACCGGCGTCGCCGGCTTCACGATCGCGTCGGTGCTGTGCGGCATTGCATGGTCGCCCACGGTGCTGGTCGCGGGGCGGATCCTGCAGGGCCTCACCGCGACGGTGATGGCCCCGCAGGTGCTTGCCTCGATCCGCGTGCTGTTTCCGGCAGCCGAACAGGGCCGCGCGCTCGGCTTCTACGGCGCGACTTTCGGCCTTGCCAACATCTGCGGCCAGGTGCTGGGCGGCGTTCTGGTATCGGCCCGTCCGTTCGGATTGGCCTGGCAGGCGATCTTCCTCATCAACCTGCCGATCGGCCTCGTCGCGTTCGTCGGCGGCGTGCTGTACCTCGCCGACTCCCGCTCTGAGCACGCCCAGCGGCTCGACATTGGTGGCGTCATCCTGCTGTCGCTCACGCTCGGCCTTCTGGTCTATCCGTTGATCGAGGGCCGTGAACTCGGCTGGCCGGCGTGGATCATCGCGATGCTGCTGGCCTCACCAGTGATGCTCGCCGCCTTCGTCCGCTTCGAGGCGCGACTCGAAGCCCGCGGCGGCGACCCGCTGGTCGCGCTGCATCTGCTGCGCAACAGCGATTTCGTGATCGGCCTGGTGATGGCGCCCGCGTTCTACATGCTCTCGTCGTTCTACCTGACCTTTGCGGTCTACCTGCAAAGCGGCCTGCATCAGTCTCCGCTGGCGGCCGGTCTCGCCACCCTGCCCTTTGCCACAGGCTTCTTCGTGAGCTCGCTCGTCTCGCCGCTGGTGATGCAATGGCTCGGCGCGCGCACGCTGACGTTGGGCTTTGCGTTGCAGGTGATCGGCTTTGGTATCGTCATGCTGTCGGTCGGCGGCGCGCTGCCGCAAAGCCTCGCCTTCGGCCTGATCTGCGGCGGGCTCGGTTTTGGCACCGTGATGCCCTCGGTCATCAAGGCCGTAATCGGCAGCATCGATCCGCGCCATGCCGGGCTGGCATCGGGCATGATGATCTCGACCTTCCAGATCGGCGCGGCACTCGGCGTCGCTGTGATCGGCGGCGTCTTCTACGGCCTGCTCGGGACGCATCCGCAGACCGACGATTACGCGCACGCTTTCACGATCGCGCTCGGCTGCAACGTGGCGCTGCTGGCCGTCGGCGGTTGGCTCTCGCTGTGGCTGCCTCGCGAGCCGACGGCGGGTTGAGCTATTGCTTCGCGTCCTCACGACGCGGCGGAAACAGCAGCTTCAGCATGGCGGCCGCAAGCAATGTCATCGTGGCAAGGCCGGTGGAGAGATAGAGCGCACTCGCATCGCCGAGCCGGTCGATCACGATCGCATAGGCCAGCGGCGCCGCCGCCGGCAGGATGAAGCTCGGAACAATCAGCCGGCCGACCAACGTGCCATAGCTGCGATGATCGAACAGGATCAGCGGCAGCGTTCCCCTGGTAATGGTCAGAATGCCGTTGCAGGCGCCGTACAGCAGCGCGAAGGCGATCCCCATCTCCTTCGACGACCCGCTGAACAGGCCGGCGATGAAGGAGAGCGGCATGATCAGGCAGGCGGCCAGGTTGAGCGCGAGCGGATCGATCCGTCCGCCGAACAGCACTTCGCAGAGACGCGCGGCGGATTGCCCGATGCCCCGGAACGTTGCGATCCACACCGCCACGGTGACGGTGAGCCCGAGGCCGGAGAGCACCGCGATCATGTGCGCGGACATGCCGGCATTCAGGAAATTGGCGCCGGTCATGATCACGGCATAGAGCCCGCCTGCCGCTGCAAGCTGCCTCCGGCCGACCGCGCGCGGCTGCTTGGGCACTACCGAACTGGAGCTCGGCACGCCGGCAAACCGCTGGTTCGGAATCAGCAGATGCAGCGGGATCGTCAGCAGCGCAAGGCCGGCATAGGCCAGCACCGCAGCGCGCCAGCCGAAATGTTCCGAGAGCGTATGGCCGAGCGGCCAGAACACCGTCGCCGCCAGGCCACCGAGCAGCGTGATGCCGGACATCGCGCGGCGCGCCTCCGGTCCGCCGATCCGGGCCAGCGCCGCGAACGCCGCATCGTATAGCGTCAGCCGCATGCCGAGACCAAGGATGATCCACGATGCGAAGTAGGTTGCGACCTGATACGAGGCAGCGAGGCCGGCGCAGCCGAGCGCGTTGATCACGGCGCCCGTGACCATGACCTCGCGGCCGCCGCGGCCGTCCACCCATCTCCCCGCCAGTGGTGACGTCACGCCCATCACCAGAAGTGCAGCGGCAAATCCGCCGTAGACGATGTCGCGGCTCCAGCCGAGATCGGCGGCGATCTGCTCGCCGAAGCCGCCGATCAGGTAGTAGGTCGCGCCCCACGATATCAGTTGCGCAAGCCCGAGGGCGGCCACGACCCGGCGTTCGATCACCGGGCCGTCTCCTGCTCCGATGGAAGCACTGATGCGCCCGGCCCCAGCGGCCGCTGCATCAGCACGGTGTCGACCCATTGGCCGAGCTTGAAGCCGACCGATGTCAGGGTGCCCACCGGCTGAAAGCCCATGCGACGGTGCAGCGCGATCGATCCGGCGTTACCGCTGTTGCCGATCACGGCGAGCATCTGCCGCCAGGGTCCTGCTTCGGCCCGCGCGATCAAGCCCTGCAGCAGCGCCACGCCGATGCCGCGTCCACCCAGTCCGTCGGACACGTAGACCGAGTCCTCGATGGTGAGGCGATAGGCCGGCCGCGGCCGATACGATGTCGCATAGGAATAGCCGGCCACGCGGCCGTCAACGACAGCCACGAGATACGGCAGCCCTGCCGCCAGCACGGCGTTCCGGCGGCTGCGCATCTCGTCCACCGTCGGCGGCACTTCCTCGAAGGTCGCCAGTCCGTTGAGCACGTGATGGGCATAGATGCCCTGCACGTCAGCCATGTCACCACCTGCAGCGTCGCGGACCACGACGCCGTTGCTGCCTACCGCCATTCCGTCTCTCACCCAAGCCGTCAATGTTGCTCGAGCATGCGCCCTGGCGCTATATAAGTGAAGCTTTGACAGCTTATGCAAAGCATAAGAGATACTTTGATGAAGAGCCTCAACCTCGACTATCTCGAAAGTTTCGCCGTGGTGATCGATTGCGGCAGCTTCTCCGCGGCGGCCGAGCGGCTGCAGCTGACGCAGCCCGCGGTGAGTTTGCAGGTGCGCCAGCTCGAGCGCAGCCTGAATGCAACCCTGATCGAGCGGGTCGGACGGCGGGCCAGGCCGACCGCCGCCGGCGTCGCCTTGCTGTCGCATGCGCAGCAGATCAACGCGGCCGTGGCATCGGCGGTCGACGCCGTCGCGCAGCAGACGACGGGAACGGCAGGCCGGGTGCGGCTCGGCACCGGCGCGACCGCCTGCATCTTCCTGCTGCCGCCGATCCTGAAGGAGCTGCGCGCTGCACTGCCCTCGCTGGAGATCACGGTCACCACGGGCAACACGGCGGAGATCGCCAGAGCCGTCGAGGACAACACGATCGACATCGCGCTGGTCACGCTGCCGGTGTCGGGACGAAGTTTTGAGATCACGCCGGTCATGAATGACGAGTTCGTGCTGATCGCGCCCCGCGACATGCAGCTGCCGGCGCGGATCACGCCCGAGGTGCTGGCGACCAGGCCCGTTCTCTTGTTCGAGCCCGGCGGCAACACCCGGCGCACCGCGGACGAATGGCTGGCGCGCGGCGGCGTGTCGCTGAAGCCGCTGATGTCGCTCGGCAGCGTCGAGGCGATCAAGGAGATGGTGCGTGCCGGTCTTGGCTGCGCGATCCTGCCCGGCATGGCCGTGCCCGCCAGGACCAGGCAGCGCGATCTCGTCGTGCGGTCGCTGTCGCCAAAGCTGTACCGCCGGCTCGCCGTCGTGATCCGCCGCGACAAACGCCTCGATCGCGGGCTCCGGCAGGCCTTGTCGGCGCTGAAGACGCTCTCGGCCGGAAGGCACAACGGCCGCTAGGGAGGACGCCGCGCGCCCTCCCTGCTCCCACCCCATCAAGTGGCCTTGCGCTCCTGCTCCGCGATCTCACGGAATGCGGCCTCACCGGCATCGGTCACCGCAGCCCACTTCGCGTTCGGGGTGGCTTCGGCATCGTAATTGTCGTGCCAGTTCCACCATTTGTAGGTCGGGCCCTGCGGATAGCCCTTCGGCGAATCTTCCCAGAGCTCCTGGCGGCCGAACGGCGTGATGTCGAGATAGCTCCAGACCGTCCCCATCGATTCGTCACCGCGGCTGTTGACGAGATAGGTGCGGAAGATCCGCGCGCCGTCGCGAATGAAGACGTTGTGGCCGTGCCACTCGGCGACGCCGAAGTCGGAATCGAAACTGTCGGTGATCGTGTACCAGGGCATCTCCCACTCCATCCGCTCCTTCAGCCGCGCGATATCGGCCTGCGGCGCGCGCGAGGCGTAGGCGAGCGTGGTGTCGCGCTGGTTCAGATGGGAGAGATGGCTGACCTGATCGGCGCCGAGCGAGCAGCCGCGGCAGCCGTGGTCGGGCCAGCCAAACACGCCGGGCTCGAAGAAGGCGCGGTAGACGATCAGCTGCCGGCGGCCCTCGAACAAATCGAGCAGGCTGACCTTGCCGTTCGGTCCTTCGAACACATACGGCTTATCGACCGCCATCCAGGGCATCCGCCGCCGCTCTGCAGCGAGCGCATCACGCGCCCGCACCTGCGCCTTCTCCTTCACCAGCATCTGCAGGCGCGCCGCCTCCCACGCCTCCTGCGACACCACCGGCGGGGTCTGCATCGCCGCCAGTCCGCCGCGATCGTTTTCCGCTGATTTGCTCATGATGATCTCCATCTCCGATTTGGACGAACTCGGGGGCCTCGGCGCAGTTCCACGTCCGCGGCCGTTCGTCATTGGCCATGCCGCAATCTGGCGCAGCGGCAGCGACGGGTGGGAGTGACAAGTGTGTCGGGATTTTCCCGCATGCGCCTCGATGCCCGACTTCATCCTTGCGATATGCTTGCACTTTGCAATTACTTGTGCGAGCTTCCTGCCCCATGAAACAGACCGCCCCTGCGTCCGATGATGGCCTCAAGCTCAGCGCCTGGCTGCCCTACCGCCTGTTCCTGGTCGCGGCGCAGGTCGCCCGCCCGCTCGAGAGTTTCTACAGCGAGACATTTGGACTGAGCCAGGCAGGCTGGCGCATCCTCGCCGTCATCGCCGAACGAAATGCCGCCAATGCCTCCGAGATCGGCCGCGCCTGCGCGCTCGACCCGTTCGCGGTCAGCCGCGGCATCGGCCAGCTGGTCGAGCTCGGCTTCGCGGTGCGACGCTCCGGGAAGACTGATCGGCGCTTCGCCGCGGTCAGCATCACCCGCAGCGGCCGAACCGCCTTCAACCGGATCGCCGCGCTGGGCAGCGCGATCGAGGCGCGACTGCTTGCGCGCCTCTCGGAGAGCGAGCGAACGATGCTCGATTCTGCCCTCACCAGGCTTGAGGGAGAGAGCGCACGGATCGACGCCGGCGGCTGGCACGCGCTGCTCGATGACACCGCTGCGCCATGACCGCCGCACTGTTCGCGCTGACCGCACTGCTGTGGGGCGGCGGCGCGCTGGCAACCGCGATGCAGGCCGGCGTGACGCCCGCGCCGTGGTCGGTCGCACTGCGCATGGTGCTCGCAGGCCTCGTCCTGCTCGGCTACGGCCGGCTGCGCGGCGTGCCGCTGGCGATCCCACGAAAAGATCGCCTGGCCGTCGCGTTGCAGGGCCTGCTGTTCTTCGCCATCGCCTTCATCGCCTTCTATGAAGCGACCGCGCGGATGCCGAGCGGACTTGCGGCGCTGGTGCTGTCGACATCCTCGCTGTTCGCGGCCGTGATCGCGCGCGCCGCGCTCGGCGTCCCGATCTCCTCCGGCTTCGTGTGGGGCGCGCTGTGCGGCATCCTTGGCCTCGCCATCATCTTCCTGCCCGGCGCCGCCGCGAATGGCACCGCGCCGCTGGCAGGTTTCGCCTGGGCGCTCACTGCGGCGGTCGCGACCGGCGCCGGAACGACGGTCGGTGCGCGCAACCAGCGCGCCGGACTGCCCGTCGTCTCCGTGCTGGCCTGGGGCGCATTCGTCGGCGCGGCCGCGAGCGCGCTTTGGGCCGCAGCGACCGGCACGCCGTTTGCGGCCGACATTTCCCTTTCTTATCTCACAAGCTTCCTCTATCTCGCGATCGCCGCGTCCTGCATCACCTTCATGCTGTATTTCGAGCTGGTGCGCCGCCTCGGCCCTGGCCGCGCCGCCTACACGCTCGCGCTGGTGCCGCTGGTCGCGCTGGTGCTGTCCGCGCTGTTCGAGCACCTTGCACTCGGCTGGCCGGTGCTCGCCGGCGCCGGCGCGATCCTGGCCGGCAATGTGCTGGTGCTGGCGCGGAACTAGATCCCAGAAAAATCTCGCCATCATGTCACTTTGGCCGTTCCTCGTTCGTCTTGATGTCGGACAACACCGAGGAACCCAGCATGACTGTCAGACTTGATCCCCTCGCCGCCGCCCCCAGGATCATGAAGATCTGGTTCGACGCCTCCGTCGCGATCGCGGCCAGCCTCGGGCCGCGGCTCGCCGAGCTCATCAAGATCCGCGCCTCCCAGATCAATGGCTGCGCCAACTGCATCAATTTGCACACGACGTTCGCCCGCGACGAGGGCGAGACCGAGCAGCGCATCTATCTGCTGTCGGCCTGGCGCGACGCGCCCTGCTACACCGACCGCGAGCGCGCCGCGCTCGGCTGGACCGAGGCGCTGACGCGGCTCTGCGAGCAACGCACCCATGTCGCCGCCTACGAGACGCTGAAGGCGCATTTCACGGCGGAGGAGCAGGTCAAGGTGACCTTGCTGATCAACATCATCAACGGCTGGAACCGGATCGCGGTCGGCTTCGGCGGCTTCGTCGATCCGCAGACCGTCAAGGTCAGGATGGCCGTCGCGTGACCGCGGACATGGCATGAAGGGACGCAGCGGATCGGCGGGCGATTGACGCGGAAATAATATCTGACTAAAGTCAGATATATGCTCGACCCTGTTTCCCGCGTCCGCCGCTTCAACCGTGCCGTGACCTCCGCCGTCGGCGCGCTCGACACCTCGTTCCTCGGGCGCGGCCGGCCGCTCGGGGCAGCGCGCGTGCTCAACGCGATCGGGCATGGACGCACCGACGTGGGCGAGATCAGGGATTATCTCGGCCTCGATTCCGGCCTGATGAGCCGTCTGTTGCGCAGCCTCGAGGACGAGGGGCTGATCGAGACCACGGCCCATGGCGACGACGCGCGCCGCCGCATCGCCAGGCTGACGCCGGCGGGCAAGCGCGAGTTCAACGCCTATGAGGCGATCTCCAACCGCCAGGCAAAGGACTTCCTCGCCCACCACACGCAACGCGATGCGCTGCTGGCGGCGATGGACATGATCGCCTCGGCGCTCGGGCGCGACGGCACCGCTCTGCGAGAGATGGATCCGCGCGGCGAGGAAGCACGCTACTGCCTCGGCGAATATTACGCCGAGCTGGCGCGACGCTTCAAACAGGGCTTTGACGTCAAGCTGTCGCGCGATCCCGATGCCAAGGACATGGTGCGTCCGCGCGGCAGCTTCATCGTGGCGATGTCGGACGGCCTGCCGCTCGGCTGCGTCGGGCTGAAGGGCAGCAGCGGCGAATTCGCGGAGATCAAGCGGCTCTGGGTCGCGCCGGCCGCGCGCGGGCTCGGCCTCGGCCGCCGCCTGATGGACGCGTCTGAGCGCGCCGCGCGGGAGCTCGGCATTGCGGTGCTGCGGCTCGACACCAACAGCGCGCTGGCGGAAGCCGGCCAGCTCTATCGCCGGAGCGGCTGGACCGAGATCCCGCGCTTCAACGACGACCCCTACCCCGATCTGTTCTTCGAAAAACGTCTCTGAGCGGCGCGGCGAGTTGAGCCCTTGCACGCGCGTATTGTCCGGCGCCGCGCGCTGGCCTAAGACGCTGGCATGACCATCCGCCCCATCGTCCGCTATCCCGATCCGCGGCTTGCGCTCCCGGCCGAGCCGGTGAGCCTGTTCGACGACGCGCTGCGCGAGCTGGCGGCCGACCTGCTCGAGACCATGCATGCGGCGCCGGGTATCGGCATCACCGCGCCGCATATTGGCGTGGCGCTGCGGGTCGTGGTGCTCGAGCTCGACACAGCCGAGGGGCCGCGGACCTATGTCAATCCGGAGATCATCTGGGCGTCGGGCGAGATGATCCTGCACAAGGAAGGCAGCGTCTCGATGCCCGGCGTCAATGACGAGGTCGAGCGGCACGCGCGCCTCCGGATCCGCTATCAGGACACCGATGGCAACATGCACACCGAGGAATCGGACGGCCTGCGTGCGGTGTGCCATCAGCACGAGATCGATCAGCTCGACGGCGTGTTCTGGATCAGGCGGCTGTCCCGCCTGAAGCGGGAGCGCCTGATCAAGCGATACGAGAAGCTGTCGCGCGGTTAGGCCGGAATCGTAGCGCGGGTTAGCCAACGGGTCCGCGCGAAGTGCGGCCCGATGACAGGCTCCGCGTAACCCGCCATATGGACCAAAACCCAACAGCATGGTGTATTACGCCTTCGCCTAATCCACCCTACGCATTCACCGCCGCACGCTCGATCGCGGCGATGTCGATCTTCGTCATCGTCATCATCGCCTCCATCGCGCACTTCCCGGCGGCGCGGTCAGCCCCGTTGACGAGCGCGAGCAGCCGCTTCGGCGTGATCTGCCAGGCAAAGCCCCAGCGATCCCGGCACCAGCCGCACGGCAATTCCTTGCCGCCACCTGTGGTGATCGCATTCCAGTAGCGATCGGTCTCGTCCTGGCTGTCGGTCAGCACCATGAAGCTCACCGCCTCGTTCGGCGTGTAGTTGGAGCCGCCGTTCAGCCCGACGAAGCGGCGGCCAAGCACCGTAAACTCCACGGTCAGCTCGTCGCCCTGCCCGATACCCGGTATCGGCGATGGGTGGCCCGCATCGACATGGCTGTCGGGGAATGTCGCGGCGTAAAACTCCGCCGCTTCGCGCGCCCGGCCCTGATCGAACCAAAGGCATGTGACGAGATCGGTCATTTGCAGTCTCCTTGTATGGGCGAAGGACGATTGGCGAAGACGCCAGCCGACACCGCAGCGCCAAGCTGATGAAAATAATTTGCAGGATGGCGTTTGTCGCAGCGCCGCCTCTGCTTGCACCACTGTCATCCTGGCCTGGTGCGCAATTGCGCACGGGAGCCAGAACCCATAACCACCGAATTTGATGATGAACGAGATCATGGCCCCAGCGTCGCATAACAATTGGCATTTGGGGTAATGGGTCCTGGCTTCCGCCAGGACGACGATGAGGATGGTTCTCGATTCAAGTTGTCGCACCACGCGGTGTCATCACCTGCGCATTCGGGTGATCCAGTATTCCAGAGACGCCTGTGCTTGAGCCGAGAGGCCGCGGCGTACTGGATCGCCCGGTCGAGCCGGGCGATGACAGATTTGGATGGGGGCGTACTTTCGCATCCTCGCGACATGAATTGCCCGAGCTTTGCTCTTCGTTCCGCCCTCTCTTGCAGAGGGCGCAGGGAAGACCGGGTGCCGATCGCACCCATGGGCCCCGTGCAAAGGTGGAAAGCACGGGGGTAGGACCACAGGTGTAACCGGGACATCCCGGCCTTCCCTGCGCGATGGTTGTGCGGCTTACTTCGTGCTCTCCCCGGCGAGACTGGGCTTGCTTGTCACCGCCCTCGCAAGACGCGTTCGCATTCCGCGAGAAGACACCTGCCGCTAGGGCGTCAGGACCACACGACTTCGCCGTCCGCTTCGCGTGCTCTCGTCAGTCACACGCTCCGCGTCCACCGCATCCCACACCGCGCTCGTGACGATCGCGAAACGCCCCTCGATCGGGTGGGACACGCCAATTGAACATCTGAGTTGGGTGAAACGCCAAGCGGAATATTTTCTTATCGCGGGATTGACAGGTTTTGCTGAGTTGCCCGTCGGGGTGATTTGTCGGAGGCGGAGGAGCGAGATTTGATTTGCGTCACCCGACGCAAATCAATCGCGTAACGGAGCGCGTTGCGCGGACGAGCCTCAGATCTCGCGACGCTCATCCGGGTAACGTTTGTTGCCCCGCAACTTGTCGAGCTGCCCTTGCTTCGCCTTCGACGGCGGGGATGAGGTTCGCGGCGAGAAAGTCGACAAACACGCGGAGCTTGGGAGCGAGGTGCCGGTTCGACGGCCATAGGACCCGCAGCGGCCCCGAGCGGTCAGTGTAGTCGTCGAGCACCGTGACGAGGAGGCCCTCACGAAGTTGCCTGCTGATGGCGAAGTCCGGCAGGTAGGCGATGCCCAAGCCTTGTTCGGCCATGAAGATGATTGGCTCGAGCGTACTTGCCACGGCCGTTCTGGGCAGGTCCCTCTCGACGCCGGCATGCTCGGGCCGCAGCGGCCAGCGCTCGAACTTTCCGCTGGTCGGAAACTTGTGGTGCAGACAGGCATGAGCCTTGAGGTCGTCCGGGGTCAGGGGAACACCCCTCGCCACCAGGTAGGCCGGGGCCGCCACGAGTCGTCGGCGATATAGGCCCAACGCCCGGGACATCAGACGCGAGTCGCCGGAATCGGCGAAGCGCACCACGGCGTCGAAGCCCTCCTCGATCACATCGACCACTCGATCGCTGAAATCGAGATCCAGCAGGATCTCTGGATAGGCCCGCATGAACGCGACGAGAGTGGGCATCAGCAGAATGCCGGCCAACGGCAGGCCGACACGCAGTGTGCCGCGCGGCGCGTCCTTCGTCTGCGACAGTTCGAACTCGGCCGCTTCGATCTCAGAAAAGATGCGCCGGCAGCGTTCGAGAAACAGGGCCCCCTCCACGGTCAGCGTGATGCTGCGCGTGCTGCGATGAAAGAGACGCACACCGAGTCGTTCCTCCATCCGCGCCACCGCCTTGCCGATCGCCGACGACGACACGCCGAGTTGCCGTCCCGCAACCGTGAAGCTTCGGGCTTCCGCGGCCTGAACGAAGGCATGTAGCGATCCCAGACTGTCCATCCCCGCAGCTCCATTGCGGACAACCAAGTCCGATATGTTTGGAACTACAGCCCATTTTTCAAGCCTGCGGGGGAGCTCATCTTCGGTCCAACTCAACGCAATGAAGGATTGGATCCATGAGCAACCCCGTCGTCTTGATCACAGGTGGACTTACCGGCATCGGGCGCGCCGCAGCCATAGCTTTCGCCAGGAAGGGCGCGAAAGTCGTCGTTGCCGGCCGGCGCGACGAGGCCGGCAAGGCGTTGGCGAGCGAGCTGCGTGACCTCGGTGCGGAGGCCGAGTTCATCAACGCCGATGTCCGCAAGGAAGATGACATCCGCTCCCTCGTCGACAAGACCGTCGCGCGGTTTGGCCGGCTGGATGTTGCGGTCAACAACGCCGGCACCGAAGGCCGACCCGGCCCGATCACGGACCAGACCGCCGAGAGCTATGCCGCGACGTTCGACACCAATGTTCTCGGCGTGATCCTAAGCATGAAGCACGAAGCGCGCGTCATGCAGAGACAGCGCAGCGGCACTATCATCAACATCTCCTCGACTTATGGGCACGAGGGCGCGGCGGGGGCCTCGATCTATGTCGGCAGCAAGCACGCCGTCGAAGGCATCACAAAGTCGGTGGCGCTCGAGCTCGCGAAATCCGGAATCCGCGTGAACGCGGTTGCGCCCGGCCCGACGGACACCGGCATGCTGACCCGCTTCACCGGCACGCCGGACAACAAGGCGGCTCTGGTGACGACCGTTCCGATGGCTCGCCTTGGCCTCTCGGAGGAGCTTGCCAACGCGATCGTCTTCATCGCGTCGGACGAAGCGTCATACATCACCGGTCATGTCCTCAATGTCGATGGTGGCAAGAGCCACTAACTCCGGTCTGGGCGCGAAGGTTCGCGTCGCGCTGAACCATCCAAAGGATAAATCATGCAACAGATCAAAGATGCACCCACCAAGTCGATCAAGGTTCCGGGGCCGGATCATCCAATCGCGATCGAGCGCAATCCCCATCAGGTTGTGATCTCGGTGGCGGGCCGCGTCATTGCCCACACGCGGGACGCGTTGACGCTCCGTGAGGCCGCCTATCTGGTCGTCCACTATATTCCGCGCAAGGACGTCGACATGGCGCTCCTTCAGCGAACAGATCACTCCACCTACTGTCCCTATAAAGGCGACTGCGCCTATTTCAGCATTCCGCCCGGCGGCGAGCGTTCGACCAACGCCGTCTGGACGTATGAGGCGCCCTACCCGGCGGTGGTGTCCATCAAGGACCACCTGGCCTTTTACCCCGATCGCGTCGACGCGATCGAAGAACGCCCCTGAGATCGGGCAGTTCGCAGGGCGGGTTAGCGAAATTGGTGGGAGGAGTCCGATGGCCGACGTGGTGAGGAAGTACAGCATTTCTTCTGAGCTGGCACAGAAGATGATCGATCAAGCGGTGACGAAAGCCAGACAAATGGGCGTCTCCGAGAACATCGCGATTCTCGATGACGGCGGCAATCTCAAGGCCTTTAGCCGAATGGATGGGGCCCCGATCCTCTCCATCGAGATTGCGCACAACAAGGCGTACACGGCTCTGTTCGGCGTCTCCACGCAGGATTTTTTCAACTTCATCCAGCGCGACCCGTCGCTTCTGGCTGGAATCCCCACGCTTGCACGCGTGGCGGCGTACGGAGGAGGGTTTCCCATCAAGGTGGGCGAAGAAATCGTTGGGGCAATTGGGGTGAGCGGGGCTCCAACTGTGCAGCATGACGTCGATTGCGCGAAAGCCGCCCTTGCGCTCGTGCCCGATGCGATACTGACTGAATAATCGAGGCTCGGATCATGGTGATCCACACCCGTCCAGAAATGATTCATCCGCGCCAAGACATGACTCACACCCACCAGACCGCGCCAACACAATTCGTCGAGGCCAACGGCATCCGTTTCGCCTATCGCCGTTTTGGCAAGACAGGCAGCGTGCCGCTGGTCTTCAACCAGCATTTCCGCGGGACCATGGATTACTGGGATCCAGCCGTCACCGACGGCCTGGCCAAGAACCGCGAGGTCATTCTTTTCAATAACGCGGGTGTTTCCAGCAGTTCCGGGCAGGTCCCGACGAGCTTTCAGGAGATGGGGGCAAACGCCATCGCCTTCATCAAGGCTCTCGGACTTGCCAAGGTCGACGTGCTCGGTTTTTCCATCGGCGGCATGGTCGCTCAGGAAATCGCCGTGCAGGCTCCCGATCTCGTACGCCGGCTCATTCTTGTCGGCACCGGGCCGCGCGGCGCCGATATGTCAACGAGTAAATCCGCTGAGATCTTTGGCGGCACCTACGATCCGCCCGAGCACCTCTGGCTTGCGGTTCACTTCTCGCCGTCCGCTTCGAGCCGGGCCGCTGGCCTTGCCTTTCTGAAACGCAAGCTCCTCCGTCGGGATCGCGACCCCGAGGTGAGCGAAGAAGCCGCGGCGGCGCAGCGCGAAGCGATCGGCAAATATATCGCGCCGGCCGAGAGCGTCTTCGACCATCTGAGAGATATCCGTCAGCCAACGCTGATCGTGCAAGGTAGCAACGATGTCATCGTGCCCACGGTGAACTCTTATGTCCTGCAGCAGAATCTAGCGAACGCGCAACTGATCCTCTACCCGGATGCAAATCACGGATCGCTCTACCAGTACCCGGAACTCTTCGTATCACACGCCGACCAGTTCCTCAGATCGGGATTGCAGGGCGACGATACGAATCTGCGGCCATCCGAACGGCTGCCGTTCCCCTCCATCGTCTCGACCAAAGGAATTTAGCTGGCTCACAGCGAAACGCTGCACTCGGCAACGCCCGGCCGCCGCGCCTGTCACGTCGTACACCACGCGGTTGATGCCTTTCCCCCGAAGAAACCCATGAGCCGCCCGCCATACATGACGCCGAGCACCGCCACCCGAGCGTCATTCACCACGTCCTTTGGATATCCAATGTTGCCACTGGACTTAATCGCGACAATTTGACACACTGAATTATATTGCTGAAGAATCTCGGCTTTTTCGAACTTTGACATACTGCGGGGGCATATTATGGCGACCTGGACAGCCTTTTCCGGGACTGCGAACGCGTCCTGGGCATTCGACGGCCTCGGCAGCATCGACTCGGTGCACTCCACCTCGACCCGGCTGATTTTCAACAACGGCGACGGCACGCTTACCTATCTGAACGGCACCGGCCTGACCGTTTCGAACGACCCGACATGGACGACGCTGACGTCAGTCGATCATGTTGCGGCGGACGGCACCACGGTGCTCGAAAGCATCACCAACATCACGCTCGGATACCAGGCCGGGCATTTCTTCACCGGCATCCTCGCAGGTAACGACAGCATCGTCGGCTCGTCCGGGGCCGATCATATCTGGGGCCACACCGGCGACGACACCATCACCGGCGGCGGCGGCGCCGATGCGCTGAACGGCGGCGGCGGCAACGACGTTTTCATCCTCGACGCGGGTGACTTCGCGGCGGGCGAGTCGATCACCGATAACGGGGCCGGCATCATCGATCTCGAGAATGCCGGCAGCGTCGACTTCAGCACCGGAACGTTTTCCGGAATCAGCACCGTCAAGTTCGGCAGCGGCGTCTCGAGCGCCACCTTCGACTCCGGGCAACCGGTGCACGCCGGCACCCTTGAGATCAATACCTTCATCGGCAGTGCGCAGGCCGATACCGTCACTTTTAAGAATGCCTACAGCGATTTCTCCCACCTGACCTTCACGTCGTGGACCGCGGGCGTCGATACGATCAACTTCATCACCAACAACGGCAATTTTGGTTCGCTGGTCGGAACCAATCAGAACGATACCATGACTCTGAACGGTGGCGGCAACGTTCAGGGCGGCACCGGCGACGACACCTTCATCTATAACGCCACCAGCGCCGGCGGAGACCTCGACGGCGGGGCCGGCAACGACACGATCGAACTCGAATCCGCCAACATCACCTATGGCGATGGCCGCCTCACCAATGTCGAACGCCTGGTGTTCCTGAGCGGCAACTCCACCATCACCTTTCTTGGCAACACGCTGGTCACGGCCGTTCCGACCATCATCGGTAGCGCCGGCACCGACAAGATCGTCATCAACAGCAGCCAGACCAACCTTTCCGGCGTGTCCTTCAGCTCATGGACCGCGGGTGTCGACAGCATCACGATCAACGTCAGTTATTACGGCGTCACCTCAACGGCGATCGGATCGAGCCAGGCCGATCTGATCAACGGCAGCGTTGGTGCGGACCAGATCAGCGCCGGCGGCGGCAACGACACCATCGCGGGCAACACCGGCAACGGTATCGGGCACCTATGTCGTGACGCTGCAACCGGAGCAGCTACACGATCAGCAACTCGGGCGGCCAGATCCGTCGAGCATCTGCAATTCGCCGACATGACGCTGAACGCCAGCGACGTGCCGATCAACAGCACCGGGACCGCCGGCAATGATTTGATCTATGGCGGCGGCGGCAACGATACGCTCAGCGGCCTTGCCGGCAACGACGTCCTCGTCGGCCTCGGCGGCGACGATGTCGGCTATGGCGGCGACGGCAACGATTATTTCTATGCGGGCGCCGGCAATGACGTGCTGTTCGGCGGCAATGGCCTCGACGTGCTGCTCGGCGAAGCCGGCAACGACAGCATCTATGGCGGCTCCGGCTTCAACTATCTGTTTGGCGGCGACGGCAATGACATCCTGGTCGGATCGGGCGGGACGGCAAGCTCGGACGTCAACGTGATGTTCGGCGGCAACGGCGGCGATGACCTCTACGGCGGCCTGGGGACGAACTACTTCTACGGCGGTGCCGGCGTCGACACCATGTTCGGCGGTTCGGGCGAGAACATCTTCATCTCGTCAGGCGAGACCGACGGCAA
Organism: Bradyrhizobium sp. th-b2; assembly: GCF_000426785.1. Taxonomy (NCBI): domain Bacteria; kingdom Pseudomonadati; phylum Pseudomonadota; class Alphaproteobacteria; order Hyphomicrobiales; family Nitrobacteraceae; genus Bradyrhizobium; species Bradyrhizobium sp. th-b2. The sequence continues at coordinate 392,578 of NZ_AUGA01000003.1, read as the reverse complement.
CTATATCTACGGCGGCTCGGGTCAGAACTACGTCTATGGCTCCAATGGCGGTGACACCGTCTCCGGCGGCAGCGGCGTCGACGTGTTCCTGATGGGGAGCGGCGCAGACGTCATCAGCGGCGGCGGCGGGGTCGACTATGCCTGGGGTGGCGGCGGCTCGGACACATTTATGATCAACGACACGACGTCGGAAGTCATGGTGATCCAGGACTTCAACGCGGGCGGCGTCAACGACGTCGTGAACTTCGCCGGCACATCGCTGCATTCGTTTGCCGATTTGCAGGCGGCGGAGTTCTACTCGCCCGGCATCAACACCACCATCATCACAGATGCCGCCGGCAATGCCGCCTGGCTGATCGGCGTGGCGCCGGGGCAGCTGGACGCGAGCATGTTCAGGCTCACGTAGCTCGCGGCGGCGGGTGACCGGGTCCATGCAAGCTCGTAGGGCGGGTTAGCGAAAGCGTAACCCGCCATCGCGAGCACGACTGCAGGAAGTGGTGGATTACGCGGAGCCTGTCATCGGGCCGCCCTGTGGGCGGACCCGTTGGCTAATCCACCCTCTGCGAGCTGCGAGCTGGCTATTGGTGCCTCCTACCCTACTCCCACTCAATCGTCCCCGGCGGCTTCGACGTCACGTCGTACACCACGCGGTTGACGCCCTTCACCTCGTTGATGATGCGCGTCGCGGTCTCGGCCAGGAATTTCATGTCGAACTGGTAGAAGTCGGCGGTCATGCCGTCGGTCGAGGTGACGGCGCGCAGGCCCACGACGTATTCGTAGGTGCGGCCGTCGCCCATCACGCCGACGGTCTTGACCGGCAAGAGCACCGCGAAGGCCTGCCAGATCGCGTCGTATAGGCCGTGCTTGCGGATCTGGTCGATATAGACGGCATCCGCGTTGCGCAGGATGTCGAGCTTTTCTTTTGTGATGTCGCCGGGGCAGCGGATCGCGAGGCCGGGGCCCGGGAACGGGTGACGGCCGACGAACACTTCGGGCAGGCCGAGCTCGCGGCCGAGCACGCGCACCTCGTCCTTGAACAGCTCGCGCAAGGGTTCGACCAGCTTCATGTTCATGCGATCAGGCAGGCCGCCGACATTGTGGTGCGACTTGATGGTGACGGACGGCCCGCCGGTAAAGGAGACGCTCTCGATCACGTCGGGGTAGAGCGTGCCCTGCGCCAGGAACTCGGCGCCGCCGATCTTTTTCGCCTCCGCCTCGAACACGTCGATGAACAGACGCCCGATGGTCTTGCGCTTCACTTCGGGATCGGTGACGCCACCGAGCTCGCCCAAGAACTCTTTCGACGCGTCCACATGGACCAGCGGGATGTTGTAGTGGTTGCGGAACAGATCGACGACCGTCTTCGCCTCGTCGAGCCGCAGCAGGCCGTGATCGACGAACACGCAGGTCAGCTGGTCGCCGATCGCCTCGTGGATCAAGACCGCGGCAACGGCGGAATCGACGCCGCCGGACAGGCCGCAGATCACCTTGCCCGAGCCTACCTGGGCGCGGATCTTCTCGATCGCCTCCTCGCGGAAGGCGCGCATGGTCCAGTCGCCGGTGAGACCCGCGACCTTGCGGACGAAGTTGCGCAACAGCTTGGCGCCGTCGGGCGTGTGCACCACCTCGGGATGGAACATCAGCCCGTAATACTTCCGCGTCTCGTCCTGGATGATCGCGAACGGCGCGTTCGGCGAGACGCCGGCCACGGAGAAGCCGGGCGGCATCCTGGTGATGCGATCGCCATGGCTCATCCACACCTGATGCTTTTCGCCGTGGGCCCAGACGCCGTCGAACAGGCAGCTGTCGGTCTTGACCTCGACATCGGCGCGGCCGAATTCGCGGTGGTGCCCGCCCTCGACCTCGCCGCCGAGCTGGGCGGCCAGGGTCATCTGGCCGTAGCAGATGCCGAGCACGGGAACGCCTGATTCGAAGATCAGCTGCGGGGCGCGCGGCGAGCCGGTCTCGTGCACGGACTCAGGGCCGCCGGAGAGGATCACCGCCTTCGGCTTCATCACCTTGAAGGCTGCCTCCGCCTTCTGGAACGGCACGATCTCGGAATAGACCCCCATCTCGCGGACGCGGCGGGCGATCAGTTGCGTCACCTGACTGCCGAAATCGACAATCAGAATCTTGTCATGCGCCGAGGCCACGGTGGGCGTCGACGAGGGCTGAGTTTTCGGTGCGGCTGTCATGGCAAGCAGATACGCGACACCGCCCGCCCCCGCAACCGCGCTGCGCGGGGCGCCCACATTCTTCTTTGGGCATGGACAAATTGATATATGTCAGTATCGTTGACCTAATTTGGCCAGAACGAATGTCGGAGGAAACCCATGCCAGATTTCCATGACCCGTCCCGCCTCACAGCGCTCGGCCACGACTGGATCGCCGCCTGGAACGCGCGCGATCTCGAGCGCGTACTTTCGATGTATGCCGAGGATACCGAGATGACCTCGGACCGGATCCCGGCGCTCGGCTTCGGCGCGTCAGGCACAGTGCGCGGCAAGACGCAACTGCGCGCCTATTGGAGCGCGGCGCTGGCAAAACTGCCCGAGCTGCATTTCGAGCTGATCGACCTCTATGTCTCGCCGGACAGCGTCGTGGTGTTCTACCAGAACGAACGCGGCAGCAAGATTTGCGAGTATCTGCGGTGTGACGCCGACGGCAAGATCACGCAAGGCTCCGCGAACCATTTGGTGCATTGAGGCGAAAATCATAGGGTGGGTTAGCCGACCGCGTCCGCCATAGCTCAACGAGCGAAGGCGGAAGGCGTAACCCACCATTCTCTCCGCGGTGAGCAAAGTCGGTGGGTTACGCTACGCTAACCCACCCTACGCAGCGGCGATCAGGACGCGCACCATGAAAATCCCGACCCTGCCCTTCACCGTCACCGACTGGAGCCAGCTTGAGCCGTCGGTGCATCCCGGCGAGACCGGGCAAGCGCTGTGGCGCACGCTCAACATCGGCGATCTGCGGGTGCGGATGGTGGAATATTCGCCGGGCTATCTCGCCGATCACTGGTGCGACCGCGGCCATGTGCTCTACGTCGTCATGGGCGAGCTCGACACCGAGCTGCGCGACGGCCGCAAGTTCACGCTGAAGCCGGGCATGAGCTACCAGGTCTCCGATTTCGGCGACGCCGCGCACCGCTCGTCGACGGCGACCGGCGCGACGCTGTTCATCGTGGATTGAACCGATGTCATCCGTCACCCCCGCGCAAAGGCTTCGCCTTTGTCGCTGGAGGAGCGCGTAGCGCGTCTCGAAGGGTCGACGGCCTCGCTCTTTCCCCATCCTTCGAGGCTCGCTCCGCTCGCACCTCCAGCGACAACGGCTTCGCCGTTGCGCGGGGATGACGCCAGCGTTTGGGGAGACGACGGTAAACTAGCCACAGCAAAGCGCTCACCGCCTCCGCGCCGCAACCTTCCTCACCCTGGTGTCCGCCCAGCTCAGCGGCTTGCCCGCCTTCGACGGCAGCACGAGTTGCCCGACCGCCTGCCCGGCCTGATCCAGCAGCACCGAATGCGGCTCGCCGCGCGCGTAGAGATGCGCCTCCCCCCATTGTCGTAAGGAGACCACGATCGGAAACAGATCGTGCCCCCGCTTGGTCAGCATATATTCCTGATAGGCGCTGCCGTCGGAGGCCGCGACCTGTTCGAGCACGCCGGTTTCAACCAGCTTGCGCAGCCGCGCCGTCAGCATGCCCTTGGCGATGCCGAGATTCTTCTGGAAGTCGCCGAACCGGCGCAACCCGTCGAACGCATCGCGGACGATCAACAGCGACCACCAGTCGCCGATCGCGTCCAGCGCGCGCGCCACCGGGCATTCCGCTTTTGCGAGTTCGGTCCGCTTCATCGCGCTCAGCCTCTCCTCGCTCACGATTTCGAACTGGTCTTAAAATAGGACTAGACAGCGTCCAGCGCAACTGGTCTTATTATAAGACCAGATTGCGAACTGCAGCGGAGGCATGATGACGAACAGGACCATGGCGGAGGCCCGACCGGCCCAGGAAGCCGCGAACGAGGCCGGCAACGCGACAACAGGCCCGCTGTCGCCTGCGATCGTCCTGCTGTTTGCCGTCGCCTGCGGGCTGAGCGTCGCCAACATCTACTCCGCGCAACCGCTGCTCGACACCATAGCGCAGGATCTCGGCATTACCCCCGCCGCGATCGGCATCGTCGTGACGCTGACCCAGATCGGCCTCGCCCTCGGTCTGATGCTGATCGTGCCGCTCGGCGACCTCTGGGACCGCCGGCGGCTGATCGTCGGACAGGTGATGCTGTCCGCGGTCGCCCTCATTGTCGTCGGCATGGCGCCGAACGCCATCGTGCTGTTCGTCGGCATGGCACTGGTCGGGCTGCTCGCCGTCGTCATCCAGGTGATCGTCGCCTACGCCGCGACGCTCGCAACGCCGGCCGAACGCGGCCAGACCATCGGGACCATCCAGAGCGGCGTCGTCTCCGGCATTCTGCTCGCCCGCTTCGCGTCCGGCGCGCTGGCCGACATCGGCGGATGGCGTCTGGTCTACCTGACTTCGGCGGTGCTGATGCTGGTGATGGCGGCGCTGCTCGCGCGCGCGCTGCCGCAACGGCAGCCGCAGCCGCTCGCCGGATCGTCCTATGCAAAACTGCTGCACTCGACCGCAGCCCTGGTGGTCCAGGAGCCGGTGCTGCGTGAACGCGCGGTGTTCGCGCTGTTGATCTTCGCAAGCTTCAGCGCGTTCTGGAGTTCGGTCGTGCTGCCGCTCGCTTCTCCCCCGCTGTCGCTGTCGCACACCACGATCGGCATGCTCGGCATTGCCGGGCTCGCCGGCGCGCTTGCGGCGCGCAATTCGGGCCGCCTCGCCGATCGCGGCTGGGCGCAGCGCACCACCGGATTGTCGCTGATGCTGATGCTCGCCGGCTGGATCCCGATCGCCTGCCTTCACAGCTCGCTATGGCTGGTGCTCGCCGGCGTGGTCATGATCGATTTCGCGGTGCAGGCGGTGCATGTCACCAACCAGAGCCTGATCGTGGCGACGCGCCCCGACGCCTCGAGCCGCCTGATCGGCGCCTACATGGTGTTCTATTCGATCGGCTCAGGCCTCGGCGCGATCGGCTCGACGATGGCCTACGCGATGGCTGGCTGGCTCGGGGTCTGCGTGCTGGGCGCTGCGATCAGCGCCTGCGCGCTGCTGTACTGGGTCGTCGTGGTGAGCAGAACGCCGGTGCCGGCGGGCGTGTGTTCCGAGGCATAGGCTGTTCAACCCGTCATTGCGAGCGCAGCGAAGCAATCCATCCCGCCGCATATGCGGAACGATGGATTGCTTCGTCGCTTACGCTCCTCGCAATGACGGCGGAGGAAGCGTCACGCCTTCGTCAGCACCGAGACGAAAAATCCGTCCGTGCCGGTGCGGCGTGGCGTCATCAGCCAGCCCTCGGCCGATTGCAGCGCGGCTTCTGCGAAAGCCTCGGCCTTGTCCCACAGCACCGAGGCGGTCTGCTCCGGCGGCTGCACCGAGAACTCCGGATGCCGCGCCATGAAGGCCCTGACCTGCTCGCCGTTCTCCTCTGATAACACCGAGCAGGTGATGTAGGCGATGCGGCCGCCCGGCTTCACCAGCGGCGCGGCGCGCTCCAGCACCTCGGCCTGGTCCTTCAGCCGCACCTCGAGCGCGCCCGGGCGCATGCGCCATTTGGCGTCGGGATTGCGGCGCCAGGTGCCGGTGCCGGTGCAGGGCGCGTCGATCAGCACGAGGTCGGCGGACGCCTTGATATCGGACAGCACCTCTTCCTCGCCGCGCGGCGTGCGGACGTCGCAATTGTGCACGCCGGCGCGCGACAGCCGCTCATGGATCGGCACGAGCTGGCGCTTGTCACTGTCGGTCGCGATCAGCCGGCCCTTGCCTTGCATCATCGCGGCGAGTGCCAGCGTCTTGCCACCGGCGCCGGCGCAGAGATCGATCACCTGCTCGCCGGGCTTGGCGGCCGAGAGTAGCGCCGCGAGCTGCGAGCCCTCGTCCTGCACCTCGATCGCGCCCTTGATGAAATCCTCCTCGGCATGGATGCCGGGATTGCGCGCATCGGCGCCGAGCTCGATGCGCAGGCCGAGCGGCGACCACGGCGTTTCCTTCGCGCCCAAATGATGCAATCGCGGCAGGATCTTCTCGCGCTTGCCCTTCAGCGTGTTGACCCGCAGATCGAGCGGCGCGCGGCTCGCCATCGCGGTCGCTTCCGCGGCGCGGTCGTCGCCGAACACCTTCGCCAGATAGGGATCGAGCCATTCCGGATAATCGCCCGCGACCGGCGCCGGCGCATCCTTCAGCGAGCGCGAGGTCAGCGCGGCCTCCTCGGACCCCGTCAGCGTATCAGGCGCAAAGCGGCCGCCGTCGCACAGCGCAGCGATCGTGGCGACATCCATGCCGCGTTCGAGCTTGAGCATGCCGATCACCCGCGCGCGGGCGCTGTCATCCTCCATCAGCCAGGCCGCGGAGGATTGCCGGCGCAGCACGTCCCAGATCAGGCCGGAGATCGCGGCGCGATCGCCGGAGCCGGCATAGCGGTGCGCGGTGCCCCATTCCTTCAGCGCTTTCGCCGCGGGAATGCGCTGTGCGTCGATGGTGGCGATCAGCTCGATCGCGGCGGAAAGCCGGGCAGCGGGGGTCATTGGTCTCTTTCGGTTGGGCGCGTCAGATCAGCAGCAGCAGTTTGAGCGCGAAATACAGCCACATCGCCGCCAGCACCAGCACGCCGGCGAACCAGGCGAGCGAGCGCGGCCGCACGTCGTTGGAGGTGACGAACACCCCGGCATGGGCAAAGCGCGTGACCACGAACACCCAGGACATCAGCACGATGAACAGATCGGCACGCCGTAGCGGCAGCGCAATGGCGATCAGGACATAGAACAGCACCGGGAGCTCGAACTGGTTGGCAAAGCAATTGCCGAACTTGGTGGCGCCGGCCGGCCAGTTCGGCTCGCGCAGCGCGATGTCCTTGATCCGGGTCTCGCCGCTCGTCAGCGCCCTGGTGCGCGTCGTCGCCATCGCGAACAGGAGTGCGAAGGTGAGCCCAATCTGGATGAAGACTGGTAGCAGAACCATTTGAACCGACATCAGAATCTCCCTCAGCGCCCGGCCGTCCTCTTAGCTGCCAACCCCGCCCGGCGCAATCAAGCAGCTGTGGAGCCCGTTGAACCATCATCCGAGCCTGGATGACCAACTCTCAGGAGTTACGACGGTTTCAGCCCCTCATGGATGACGCGATGAGCATCATCGCCCGGATTTTCGACGGCGCGGCCCAGGCGGCCCAAGCGACCGAAACTCTCGGCGATATCACCACGCCCCTGCTGCAGGCGATCGATTCCCCCACCGGCTGGTTCGACGACGCAGCCGATGGCGGGCTCGGCATGGTGATGTCGGGGCTTGCCGGCGTCGCCGCGGCGCTGCTAGTCGCAATCCTGCTCTCGATCTATTTCCGCAGCGGCTATCGCTCGACGCGCGACATGGTCAGGCATGGGCTCGCCGCGGCGCTGGTGCTGACCCTGATCGGCGTTGCGGTCTACGATGTCAGGCGCGATGCGCTCGCTTATTTCGGCCTCACCGCGGCACCACCAGTCACCGGGACCAATCTGCCCGACACCGGATTGCTCGGACGCGGCGTCAGTCCACCTGCCCCGCCACCGCCCTCGATCAAGCAGCTGGCGATCTAGGGTGCAGCCTACGACGCTGGCTCCCTTCGCAGCGCGCTTACCGCGGCTCTGATCATCGCGATGTTTTCGACCGCGGCGTCGCTGTCGCGAGGCTGACGCCACGCGCTCTGAAGTGCAATGACCACCTGCTCGGTCGGATTGACGTAGATGAACTGGCCGAAGGCGCCATTCGCCGCAAAGGCACCGTTGTTGACGCCGCCCTGCAAGGGCGGCACCGCCCACCAGTGATAGCCGTATCCCGCCGGTGAACCGGGCATGAGCCGGCCGAAGCCAGTGGGCGCGCTGTCGGGCTGTCCGGCGAGATCGCGCCAGCCGGGCGGCAGCACCCGTCGGCCACTGAACGCTTCGCCATCCTCCAGCACCAGCTGGCCGAAGCGGCCGAAGTCGCGCAGGCGCGCACTGACGCCAAACCCGGCGAGTTCCATGCCTCCTTCAGACTCAAGTTGCCAATACCCGTCGGCCTCCATGCCGGCAGGTCCCCAGATCTTCTCAGCGCAGTAGTCGGCCAGGGGCCAGCCCGTAGCGGCCACAACCAGCGCGCCGATCAGGCAGCTCTCGCCGGTCGAATAGTTGAAGACGACGCCCTGCGGATGAGCACGCGGCAGTTTGCATAGCAGGCCCAGGACGGACCCTGGCCGCCGGCTCACCATGGCCTTGCCGAGGCGATAGTCCTCTGAGCGTCCGTCTGCATCGTTCCTCGCGCCAGGCCACACCGGAGCACATCCGCAGGAGATTACGAATCGTGACGCCCTCGTAGGCCGAGCCGCGCATCCGCGGCAGGTATTGCTCGCAGCGTCAAGGCTCCCGATCGCGCCATCGTGGAGCGCAGCCCCGACGAGCGTCGCGGTGATCGACTTCGCGGTCGACATGCTGGCCCACCGGCTCTCCGGGCCGTTGCCCATGCCGTAGCGCTCCAGCGCAATCTCGCCGCGCTTCAGGATCAGCAGCCCGGCCGTGCGGCGGCGGGCCATGTAGTCGCTGAGGCCGACGCGCACCCCGCCCACCTCGAACGTCAGGTCCGCGAGCGAACGGGCGTGCGGTGGCAGTGGCCGCACCGCGTCGCCGCGCCGGATGACGCGATGCGGCCAGACCTGGTCCTGGTTGCGGAAGGTCGGCGCCTGGTTTTCCGGTGTTGTGTTCGTGATATCCGGAGCCACCCGCGCCGGATCGATGTCATCAGCGGCATTCGTCGGTGTAGGATCGGCCATGAATACCCCCTCGTTCGTTGAGACGACGCCAAATCGCCCGGGAACGGCGCGTTTGCAAAGCAAATCAACTTGGTTTGACGTGGTCTGGTCCCGCTGGCATGCTGACGGCCGACCGTAGCCGAGACATAGCCCCGTCAGGGGATGTGCGAATGTCCGCTCAGGGTCACGAACGACAAAACTCAAAGTGAGCATAACGCGTCCGCTTTCGGGCGCATCGCGACCAAAGCGTGTTGCGACGCGCTATGACAAGCCGCCGCCAACTACCTTGCCTTCGTTCAACTCGCATCGATCAGGCCATGGCTGCGCGCCAATGAGTCCGCGTCCTAGCTCCCGCGGCCGGCCCGCGCCAAATTATCGAACAAGTCTTCAGACAAGACATCAAACAGAGCATCGAATAAGTCATTGAAATCGTCATCGTTCCGACTTCCGCGCCGGCTTATGATTGGTGCGAAAGGATCGATGCATGCCCCAATTTCGCCTGACACAGATCTCCGACACCCATCTCGCGCGCCGCCACAAACTGCTCATCGACAACTTTCATCGGGTCAGTGAGCACATCGACGCGACGCGTCCCGACCTCGTGCTCAACTCCGGCGACGTCTCGTTCGACGGGCCTAACGGCCGCGACGATCTGGTGTTCGCCAAACAACTGCACACCGCGCTGCCGGTCGACTGCCTCTATCTGCCCGGCAATCACGACATCGGCGACAACCCGACCGCGGTCGCCGCGGTGCCGGCGCAACTGCCGACCGAAGCGACCTGCGACGCCTTCGCCTCGGTGGTCGGCGAGGACCGCTGGCATTTCGACGCCGCCGGCTGGTGCTTCATCGGCCTCAACTCGCTGATCATGAACACCGGCCTCGACCGCGAGTCCGAGCAGTTCGACTGGCTCGCCACAGCACTCGACAAGGCCGTCGGCAAGCCGGTCGCGCTGTTCATACACAAGCCGCTCTATCTCGACGTGCCCTACGATGCCGAGCGCGAGGCGACCTCGTTCCGCTACGTGCCGCAACCGGCGCGGCGGCGCCTGATCGAGATGTTCGGCAAGGTCGATTGGCGCCTGGTCGGCAGCGGCCATGTGCACCAACGCCGCGACTACACTTTCGAGCACGTCAGACATGTCTGGGCGCCCTCGGTCGGCTTCACCGTCCCCGACGCCAAGCAGGAGTGGATCGGCACCAAGGAAGTTGGTTTCGTCGAGTACCGTTTCCAGCCCGACAGTTTCGAGGTCCGCCACGTCAGGGCGAAAGGCCAGGTCGATGTCGATCTCGACATGCTGCTCGGCAAGCAGCCGGCGGCGTAAGCGGCCTCAGCTCCGTGCCGCGTCGTGCAGGTCCTGCTTGATGACGGTGAGCAGGGCCTGCAGCGAGTCCTTGCTCGGCTGCGGTGCGGCCTGCACCACGCGCCGGGCGCGCGTCAGCGGCGGCATCTGGCGCCGCTGCGGCTCGGCGTCCTCCTCCTGCTCCACGAACTTTCCATGCAAGACGTCGTCGCGCCGACCCATGGCGAACATCGTCGCCCAATAGCCGACGGCGAGGAGAATGCCCCCCGAAACAATAAGCTCAAAAACCATGGCTACACTCTGAAATATAGCCATATTGATTCAACTGCTCCGGTTCCCCCGTCAAGCAAATGGGGGCCAAAAAGCCCCCAAAAGCCCGCCATTGTGGCGTTTTTGATACTTTGTTGCGCGGAATGGGAGGTGGAAGGCCCTATCCAGCCCGACCCGGACAAGCAACCGCCGTCACCTCTCCCTTGGGAGAGGCGTAGGCCGCCTTCGGCGGCCGCTCTTGAAGGGAACGCCGAAGCAAAGCTTCGGCTATAGCGAAGCGCCGGGTGAGGATTGACGGTCTCTCGTTGAGCTGCGGCCCCTCACCCCGATTTGCTGCGCAAATCGACCTCTCCCCGTCGGGGAGAGGTGAATCGAATCCTGGGAAGCTTCACGCCTTGTCCGGCCCGACCCGGACCAGCTGCTTGCCGAAATTGGCGCCCTTGAGCAGGCCCATGAAGGCCTCCGGCGCGCTGTCCAGGCCCTCGGTCACGAACTCCTTGTACTTGACCTTGCCCTCGCGGACCCATTGCGACATGTCGCGGAGGAAATCGCCGTGCATGGCGGCGAAGTCGCTGACGATGAAGCCGCGGAAGGTCAGCCGCTTGGTCAGGATGTTGCGCATCATCGCGCCGGCCCATTTCGGTGCGTGAGCCTCGGTGTCGTTGTAGTGCGCGATCAGGCCGCACACCGGGATGCGCGCGAACGCGTTGAGGAGCGGAAACACCGCGTCGAACACCGGGCCGCCGACATTCTCGAAATAGACGTCGATGCCCTTCGGGCAGGCCTCTTTCAGCTTGGCCGCAAGGTTGGGATCGCGGTGATCGAGGCACTCGTCGAAGCCGAGTTCGTTCTTGACGTAGGCGCATTTGTCCTTGCCGCCCGCGATGCCGATCGCACGCGCGCCCTTGATCCTGGCGATCTGCCCGACCGCGGAGCCGACGGCGCCGGACGCGGCCGCAACCACCACGGTCTCGCCCGCCTGCGGCTTGCCGATCTCGAGCAGGCCGGTATAGGCGGTCATGCCGGGCATGCCGAGCACACCGACCGCGGTCGAGATCGGCGCGATCTTCGGATCGATCTTGGCGAGGCCCTTGCCGTCGGACAGCACATGCGTCTGCCAGCCCGCGCGCGAAAGCACGATGTCGCCCGTGGCAAAGCCGGGATTGTTCGAGGCGACGACTTCGCTGACGGTGCCGCCTTCCATCACGCCGCCGACCGGCACCGGTGCGGCATAGGACGGACCGTCGGCCATGCGGCCGCGCATATAGGGATCGAGCGACAGCCAGATGGTGCGCAGCAGCACCTCACCTGCGCCCGGCACCGGCGGCGTATAGTCCTCGAGCCTGAAATTGGCCGGCGTGGGCTCGCCATGCGGGCGCGAGGCAAGAACGATGCGCTTTCCTTGGGACATGCTGATTTCCTCTTGAGGTGATTGGTTCGTGGCGGACACGTAGTCACGCAATCCAGCTCCCCGCAAGGGAGACGGATCTGCTCTTTCGCGCGCACTTGTTTGAAATTCTGTTTGAAATGACAGTCGTCATTTCGAGACGATGCGCCCGCCCGGCATCGTCATTCGTGGTGGAGGAGATTTGGGGGCATTGGAACCTTACGGCTGCCTGACACTTAGACTCTCCGTTCCGGGCAGGAACCGAAAAGGGGAAATGGATGGGACAACTCCGACACCGCGTAAAGCACGACCTTTCACTCGAAGAGAGACTGACGATCGAAGCCGAAGAGTTGCGAGCGCGGGCCGGCAACATGCCGCACGGTGTCGAGCGCGAAGCCCTGATCCGAAGGGCGCGGCAGCGCGAAGCCGCAGCACACATGACAGACTGGTTGACCTCACCTGGATTGCAGTCACCGACCTGATGCCGGATGCCAAACTCGAAAGCGGAAGAATATCGACTCCAAGCCGAAGAAGCCGAGGCAAAGGCAGCGAGCGTGCGCGACTCTGCCGCCCGAGAGATTTACCTCGAGCTGGCTCGCCATCTGCGGGAGATGGCAAAGCAAGCCGAACAAGGTGGATGGTGAGGCCGCCTCAGTTGACGGCATCCCCTTTTTGGCGTTTGCGCAATCATGCTGCGCAATTGCGTATCTGCGGTGTGGTCCTTCGGACCATCCCGGAATGACGAACGAGCTACTTACACCCCGCCCGGATAGTTCGGGGCTTCGCGCGTGATCGTCACGTCGTGGACGTGGCTCTCGCGCAGGCCCGCACCGGTGATGCGGACGAACTCGGCCTTGTCGTGGAAGTCGGCGATGTTGCGGGCACCGACATAGCCCATCGCGGCGCGCAGGCCGCCGGCGAGCTGATGCATGACATTGCCGACCGGGCCCTTGTAAGGCACCTGGCCCTCGATGCCCTCGGGCACGAGCTTCAGCGTGTCCTTGATATCCTGCTGGAAGTAGCGGTCGGCCGAGCCGCGCGCCATCGCGCCGACCGAGCCCATGCCACGATAGGCCTTGTAGGAGCGGCCCTGCCACAGGAAGACTTCGCCGGGCGTCTCGTCGGTGCCGGCGAGCAGCGAGCCGACCATCGCGATGTCGGCGCCGGCGGCGAGCGCCTTGGCGAGGTCGCCGGAATATTTGATGCCGCCATCGGCGATGACGGGAATGTCGGCCTTCTTCGCCGCCGCGACCGCATCCATGATCGCGGTGAGCTGCGGCACGCCGACGCCGGCGACGATGCGCGTGGTGCAAATCGAGCCCGGGCCGATGCCGACCTTGATGCAGTCGGCGCCGGCATCGATCAGGGCCTGCGCGCCGCCTTCGGTGGCGACGTTGCCGGCCACGACCTGCACCGCATTGGAGAGCCGCTTGATGCGGTTGACGGCGTTGAGCACATGCCGGGAGTGGCCATGCGCGGTATCGACCACGACGACGTCGACGCCGGCATCGATCAGCCGCTCGGTGCGCTCATATCCGGTCTCGCCGACCGTGGTCGCGGCGGCGACACGGAGCCGGCCCTGCGCGTCCTTGCAGGCGAGCGGATGGGCGACCGCCTTTTCCATGTCCTTGACGGTGATCAGGCCGACGCAGCGATATTGATCGTCGACGACGACGAGCTTCTCGATGCGGTGCTGATGAAGCATCCGCTTCGCCTCGTCCTGGCTGACGCCCTCGCGCACCGTGACGAGATTTTCGTGCGTCATCAGCTCCGAAACCTTCTGCCGCGGATCGGTTGCGAAGCGCACGTCGCGGTTGGTCAGGATGCCGACCAGCTTGCCCGGCACGTTCTTAGCCGCACCGGTTACGACCGGGATGCCGGAGATGCCGTGATCCTTCATCAGCGAGAGCGCATCCGACAGCGTGGCGTCGGGACCGATGGTGAGCGGATTGACCACCATGCCGGATTCGAATTTCTTCACCTGCCGCACCTGGGCGGCCTGGCCTTCGGGATCGAAATTGCGATGGATGACGCCGAGGCCGCCGGCCTGCGCCATCGCGATCGCCATGCGCGCCTCGGTGACGGTGTCCATTGCGGACGCCATGATCGGGATGTTGAGCTGGATCGCGCGGGTGACGCGCGAACGAATGTCGGCCTCCGAGGGAAGGATGTCCGACAGGCCGGGCTTCAGAAGCACATCGTCGAACGTGTAGGCTTCGCGGATAGCCTGAAATCCCGTGGCCATTGCCAACTCCTTATCTGCGGCGTCCGCCGCGATGGTCTTACGGATGAACGCCGTCTGCGGCGACGCTTGCTGCGTCACCGTCGAATCGGAGCCCATCGATGGGGTTGACGCGGGTCGATAGCATGGCGGGATGACGAATCAAAGCGTTTGCCAGCCATGCACAGGCCTTTTTAAGGGCCCGGTAGCCCTACGGGGCCCGAAAGCCCGGCGGCGGCCCGTGCCGGCGGATCGCCTCGACCATCTCGCGGTGGCGGCGGTCCTCCCGCTTCATATGCACCGCGATCACGGCATGGGCCGACGGCACCAGCAGCAAGACGTGGAAAAACAGCCCGAAAACCGCACAAAATACGATCAGGACCAGGTTGAAGACGGCCGAAAACGGCTGTCCGTTCAGGAGCAGCCCGATCGGCGGCAGCAGAGCGGCAAGGACGTAGATCACGGCACACACCTCAGAAGCGTTTTCGAGCGAAGTGGCTTCCGGTTCGCGTGAAGAAAACGCGTCAAAACAAGAAACCAGAGCCCCTTTCCGATCCTATCCGAGCGGAAAGGGACTCGAGCGCTGGCGGATGCATACCAGCGTCACGCAGGATCTAGGACGTTTGGCCGGTTCCGCAATAGCGTGGCCGGGGGCAGGACGATACGGCCCCCTCGCCCGCCTTTTCGAGAATTCCGTCAAATGCGGCATCTAAACTTGGGCGAGTCTCGACTTGGCCCGTTAGCTGACGACAGCGCGTCATGTAAGCTTGAACATGCTGGCATCGAGTTGTCCGGGAGCAACGCCGATCAACCACGCGGCGTTGCCTGCGCCATCGGTGATGATCGTCGTGTTGATGCCAGGCGAATAGAACTCCGCCGCCGGCACGTCCGCAAACGAATGCAGGGACGTACCGGCAAAGTTCACGAAATCATTCGTTCCACCGCTGTTGAAATCCTGAATCACCATCACTTCCGGCTTAGTGTCGGAAATGGCGAACGTGTCGACTCCGCCGCCGCCCCAGGCATAGTCAACCCCGCCCCCGCCGCTGATGACGTCGTTGCCGGAGCCCATCAAGAATACGTCGACGCCGCTGCCGCCAGTGACAGTGTCGCCGCCATTGGAGCCGTAGATGTAATTCTGGCCGGAGCCGCCATAGATCAGGTTGCCGTCGGTCTCTCCGGAGGAAATGAAAATGTTGAGGCCGGCGCCGCCATACATGGTGTCGACGCCGGCGCCGCCGTAGAAGTAGTTGGTGCCGAGACCGCCGTAGAGATAATCGGCGCCGTCGTCGCCGAACATGACGTTGACGTCGCCGGCAACGCCACCCGAACCAAGCAGCGTATCGGAGCCCGCGCCGCCGAACAGATAGTTGAAGCCGGTGCCGCCATAGAGGGCGTCGTTGCCGTCCTCGCCCAACAGCACGTCGAGGCCGGCATCGCCGATCAGCGTGTCGTTTCCTGAGCCGGCATAGAAGTAGTCGTTACCGTCACCACCGTAGCCGAGGTCGTTGCCGGCAAGACCGACGAGCACGTCGTTGCCCGCGCCGCCGTAGAACGTGTCGTTGCCAGCGGTGCCGTAGAGCTGATCATTGCCTGCCGTTCCGCTGATCGGAACAGGTGCGCCGATAGAAACGGTCTGATCGGAGAATTTCAGATATTCAATATTGGCAAGCGTATCGTCATGACCGTTGCCAACGATATGGTAATGCCCGTTCCCGAGATCGGTGACAGTGAAGCTTGCGCGCGTAAAGGCGGTATAGTTGGCTGTGTCGGTGCCGCTGCCGCCGTCTAACGTATTGGTGCCGACCCCCGCGTCGAGCGTATCGTTGCCACCACCGCCATAGAGACTGTCATTGCCGATGCCGCCACTGAGGTAGTCGTTGCCGCCACCGCCGTTCAGGGTGTCATTGCCACCGTTGCCATTGAGCGTATCGCCGCCGTTGCCTGCGTTGAGCACGTCCCCGCCGGCCCCGCCACTAAGGACATTTCCACCGAGATTGTCGCCCGCGGATAAAGTCCATCTGGATCCGACTGAGGACTGCGACACATCGATGGTGTCTGCCCCCGATGAGCCAATTATCGTCGAAACAAAATCGTCGAGATAGTCAAAATTCGATCCGATCGAACCTGGCGTCGCCAGCGTCAGCGTCCAAGCATTATAGTCCCCACCGCCAACCGTGGTGAATGAGTTGATCTGTGCAGCCGTCGCAGTGAAAGAAATAAGGTAGAGCTGGAGAGTTTCTACGCCGGTAATGGTGCTATGACTAAGGTCTGTATTCGGGCTGGTGAGGTAAAAGGAATCGTTGCCCGAACCGCCGTCGATCGTATCAAAGCCGAGGCTGCCCGGATCTATGATGTCATCGCCCGCACCGCCGTAATAGACCTCATGACTGCCGTCGCCTGCTATATTGTCGTTTCCCTCGCCACCATCGAGCGTGTCGTTGCCCAATTGACCCCTCAGCGAGTCATTCCCGGCGCCACCGTAGAGCCCATCGCTGCCACTGCCGCCGGTTAGCCAGTCGTCGCCGCCATTCCCCACGAGCGTGTCGCCGCCACTACCGCCCCAAAGGTAGTCATTGCCCGATCCGCCGACGAGCAGGTTTCCGCCGAGGTTGTCGCCAGCATACAAGTACCATGTTAATCCCCCATTCGCCTGCGCCATGTCGATAGTGTCTGCTCCAGACGATCCCGTGATCGAACCGGAGGCATATGGATTGAGGGAGGTATCGAGCGCGTTGAAGTTCGAGCCAATGCTGCCCGGGGAGGTCAACGTCAGGTGGAAACCGGTGTAGCTGCCTACCGAGCTAAAGGAGTTGAGCTGCGCCGCCGTAGCGCTGAGATAAGGATCGAGATTATTTAGGTATAGGTGTTCTACACTGGTGAACGTGCTGTTGCTGAGATCGGCATTCACGACGGTCAGCGTATCATTGCCAGCGCCCCCATCAAACGTATCGAAGCCGGCGCCGTCGAATGACATATTATCGTCGCCGTTGCCGCCGTAAAACGCGTCGTTGCCGCCGCCGCCGGCAAGCTGGTCGTTGCCATCGCCGCCATAAAGCGTGTCCGAGCCTGCTTCGCCACTGCGAGTGTCGTTACGATTCCCGCCGTACAGCACATCGTTTCCGTCGTTGCCATCCAGGCTCGAACCAAAATCGAGCACCTGGCCATTGACCGTGATCGGCATCGAAAGGGCCGTCAGGACGTCGTTGCCTCCGGCGCCGTAAATAACGCTTACAACATCGTAGGTGTCGGCGACCGGATCGTAACTAACGTTCGCAGTCAGGGTTTCGGAAGCGGAAGTGCCTGTCAAAGCGACGTACGAAATGGTGGACACAATCTTCTCCAGTATGAATTGAGAAATGAGTAAAATGAAAAAGGAGCGTCTCGTGCGAGAAATTCAGCTCCCGATATCCGGCTGTACCCGCCGCTGAGCAGGACAACACCAGCGGAGCCGTCACCAGGACGACCGCAAGCTTCTTGAGAAACCGAGACATGATTGGGAGGCTTCAGTCCACTGCACGCGATCGCAGGGGGATATTCCGCTGCTCCACCGCCGGGACATGACCCAAATGGGTCTAAGCGCTCATTTTTTGCGATACAATCTGTGCGATTAATTGGACCGGCGACGCAAAAGGATGCGCCGCGATGATCCGAGATCAGCGCAAGACCAGCCGGCCGAGCAACGCCGTGAGTTCGCTTTGCCGCGAGACGTTCAGCTTCTCAAATACCCGCTTCAGCACGTTGCGCGCCGTATCCTCGGCAATGCCGAGGCGTTCCGCAGCCATTCGCGGCGGAAGACCCGAACCGACCAGCGAGGCGACCCTTGCTTCGCCAAGCGTCAATCCCAGGATGTCACGCACGACCGCGGGGTCGGGCGGCTCGGCGGATTTTTGTTCAATAGCGAGGACGATCGCCCGAGTATGGGTCAGGAAGTGACCGGCTGAAAGTGCGCCGGCCGTGATCGGGAGCACGTAGATAACGAAACGCCGGTCTGTCGAGGTCGGCCCGAGGAGAATGGGTCTTGGCTCGGCAAGGAGGTCCCTCGCCTCGGCGCGAAGGGTTTGCGTCATCGCGGCCTCGAACGGAGCCCGGCTCGCCGCCATGCGAACGCGTAGATGATCGTTCACGAGGTCGAACACCTCGCCAATAAGACTCTTCCCGATCGGGTTGGCGAACAGCACGCGCGCCGACCAGTCCAGCGCAAACACGCCGATACCGATCCGGGCGAGCGCGTCGCCGAGGCCGAGATTGGCAAGTTCGGTATCAAGCAGCCTGATCGACAGACGTAAGGATTTCTCCGTGTGGCGCCCGAGCGTCCCTATGACCTCCAGTTCAGCGTCGGAGAATTGCGGCTTGGCGAAATCCCGCTGCACGCTGATCGCCACAGCGATCCGTGGATCCGGCGACACTCCCACTGCGCCGAACCAGCCTAGGCCGTGTTTGACGAGGAACTCCTTTTGGAAGGGATGATTGAGGTAAGCATCGTCGATCGGGCCAACGTGCCGATCCGTGACGGGCTCGCCGCTGAAATAGAGGCCGGCCTGTATCGCTCGTTCGCCCTTGAAATTGTGCTGCGCCCACCGCGCCTCGAACTCGCGGGCCGCCGCTGTGAGGCCCTCGGAAACGATCACTCCGAACGTCGCATCCTCCCTTCGCCATTCGAGGATCGCGCCGGCGTCATCGAAGCAGTCGGCGATCTTGCCAAGAGCGGATGGCCAGAGTGATGGATTGGGCGCGGTGTCATAGATCGCTTCGACGGCGGCGAGGAGACGGTCGGTGGCAGCGGGCATGGGGTCCGATCGATTGGGGGACTCATTCAGATTACGTGAGATTTGTCTCCCAACAACGTCTGTTTGTGCCTGCCTCGATGTTTGGAAATATTTGGAAACAAATCGAACAGGCGTTTCAGCGCGAGCCGGCACTCATCGGTTGCAGCACTCTTGAAGCGGGTGCAGCCGGTTCGCTCGTTTGATCCGACCAAAACGGCAACGCGCGGAAGCTGCTGCAAGGCACGGCGGCCGGATCGAGCCAGAGCGATTACGCGACGGGATCATTGGCGTACTGCGATCTAAAACGCTCCTCGGATATTCCCCGGATCAGGGTGCAAATCGCTGCCATTCTGTGCCAAGTCTAACGGCCCCACAAGTTCCACGAATCGACCAAGCCCTTGAACAATCAGCGTATCATTCCACTGATCGTCGCCAGCGCCCTGTTCATGGAGAACATGGATTCGACTGTGATCGCGACCTCGCTGCCGGCGATCGCCGCCGATATCGGCACCAGCCCGTTGACGCTGAAGCTCGCGATCACGTCCTATCTGCTGTCGCTTGCGGTGTTCATCCCGGCGAGCGGCTGGACCGCGGACCGTTTTGGCGCCCGCATTGTGTTTGCCGGCGCGGTCGCCGTCTTCATGCTGGGCTCGATCGGCTGCGCGCTGTCCTCCTCGGTGACCGATTTCGTGTTCGCCCGCATCCTGCAGGGCCTCGGCGGGGCGATGATGACCCCGGTCGGACGGCTGGTGCTGCTGCGCTCGGTCGACAAGAGCGCGCTGGTCAACGCGATGGCCTGGGTGACGGTCCCGGCGCTGATCGGCCCGGTGATCGGGCCACCGCTCGGCGGCTTCATCACCACCTATTTCTCCTGGCACTGGATCTTCCTGATCAACATTCCGATCGGACTGCTCGGCATCTTCCTGGCGCTGAAATATATCGACCCGATCAAGAGCGAAGACCCCGAGCGCTTTGATCTCGTGGGGCTGGTGCTGGCCGGCATCGGGCTTGCCGGCATCGCCTTCGGGCTTTCGGTCGCCGGCCTCAATCTGCTGCCGTGGCCGATCGTCGCCGCACTGGTCGGGGTCGGCACGGTGTCGATGACGCTCTATGTCATCCACGCCCGGCGCACCGGTTCGCCGGTGCTCGATTTCGGGCTGCTGCGGCTGCCGACGATGCGCGCGTCGATCATCGGCGGCTTCATGTTCCGGCTCGGCATCGGCGCGCTGCCGTTCCTGCTGCCGCTGTTGATGCAGGTCGGCTTCGGCCTGTCGCCGTTCCAGTCCGGCCTCGTGACCTTTGCCTCCGCCGTCGGCGCCATGGGCATGAAGACGCTGGCCGCGCGCATCATCCGCGCCTTCGGCTTCCGCAACATGATGACCGTCAACGCCGTGGTCAGCTCGGCCTTCCTGGCCGCCTGCGCCCTGTTCACGATCTCGACGCCGCTGATGCTGATCTTCACCATCCTGGTGGTCGGCGGCTTCTTCCGCTCGCTGCAATTCACCGCGATCAACACCGTGGCCTATGCCGAGGTCGAGGCGCCGCAGATGAGCCGCGCCACCACCCTCGTCAGCGTCAACCAGCAGCTCGCGGTGTCCGCGGGCGTCGCAGTCGGCGCGTTCTCGGTTGAAACCACGCTGGCGCTGCACCATGCGACCGAGCTCTCCGCCGACGTGTTCGCGCCGGCTTTCATCGTGGTCTCGCTGATCTCGGCGGCCTCGGCCTGGTTCTTCTGGCAGATGCCGGTTGACGCCGGCAACGAAATCGCCGGCCGCAAGGCGATCGACATTTCGAGCCGCAAGGGCGCCGAGAAGCGCGCCGCCACTGAGGCCGTCAAGGTCGCGACCGAGGATACGCAAAACGCGCGGGATCAGCGGCTCGGCTAGTCGAGCGAACGAGCCGTTCCCGAGGCACGGACGCTGCAGGCCGCCGTCCGGTCACGGCCAAGCCCTTAGGGTTGGCCGGTCGTTCCGGCTGGCTGTCTTCGATCCGGACGTTCAACAAGTTCGTATGTGGGAACGTGGGTCGTTTCCAGCCACGATTCCAGCGCAGCTCCGCAGACCGTGCAGATTGCGTCACCCGTATGCGGCACCAAGAACTTCTCTTCAGTGCGTCTGTACTCGGCGCCGCAATTGCATTGAACAATGGTCGCCATATGAGAGATATGCGCCTGCGTTACCCAATTTTCCAGTCCTGCAAGAAGCGGCCTCAGTGCCTCACAATGACGGCTGCTGCTGCCCGCGAAACCCCGTCGCCAGCACGTAGCGCTCCGAGGAATCCTGCCGGCTGGCGGACGGCTTGACGTGGCGCACGCTGGCGAAATCGCGCTTCAGCTGCGCCACCAGCTCGGCGTCGGCGCCGCTCTGAAACACTTTTGCCAGGAAGGTGCCGCCGGGATTGAGCACTTCGCCGGCAAAATGCGCGGCGGTCTCGACCAGGCCGATGATGCGCAGCTGATCGGTCTTGCGGTGGCCCGTGGTGTTGGCGGCCATGTCGGACATCACGAAATCGGCGCGGCCGCCCATCATCGCGATCAGCTTCGCCGGCGCGTCATGGTCGAGGAAATCGAGCTGCGCGAAGGTGACGCCGGGGATCTCGCCCATCTCCAAGAGATCGATCGCAATCACCTTGCCCTTGCCGTCGGCCGCGCCGGTGCGCTTGGCCGCGATCTGGCTCCAGCCGCCCGGCGCAGCCCCGAGGTCGACCACCGTCATGCCCGGCTTAAGCAGGCGATATTTGTCGTCGATCTCGTGCAGCTTGAAGGCCGCGCGCGAGCGGTAGCCCATCGCCTTGGCCTTGGCGACATAGGGATCGTTGAGCTGGCGCTCAAGCCAGAGTTTTGACGACAGTTTTCGCTTGCCGCCGCTCTTGACCGTGACGTGCAGCCGCCCGGTGGTGTCTTTCGCCATTTCATTTTCTCTTCTCCCTCGCCCCGCTCTTGCGGGGAGAGGGTTGGGGTGAGGGGCTGCTTCCGCAAATGAAGGCGAGAGATGTGCTCGTGGAGAGTCCCCCTCACCCGGATCGCATCTTGCGACGCGACATAGCCGAAGCTTCGCTTCGGCGTCCATCTTAAGAACGGCCGCCAAAGGCGGCCTAGGCCTCTCCCCGCAAGCGGGGCGAGGCAAGCAAGGCATCTAGCACGCCCGCAGCGCGCCGTCCTCGCGCATCATCTCGACCAGCATGCCCTCGCGCAGGCCGCGATCGGCGACGCGGAGCCGCGGCATCGGGAATGCGTTGCGGATCGCGTCGAGGATCGCGCAGCCGGCGAGCACCAGATCGGCCCGCTCGACGCTGATGCAGCTGTTGCTGACGCGCGCCTCATAGCTCATGCCGAGCAGCTTCTGGATCGTCGCCGTGACGTCGCCATCGTTCATCCAGATGCCGTCGATGCGCCGGCGATCGTAACGCGACAAATTAAGGAAGACGCCGGCGAGCGTGGTCACGGTGCCCGAGGTGCCGAGCATGTGCATGTCGCGCAGATCCTTGCCGTGCTCGGCCGCGAACGGCGCGACGTGTCGCGCGACTTCGTCGATCATCTGGGCATACAGATCCCGCGTGACGTTCTTGCCGCCGAAATGCTCGGCGAGCGTGACGACGCCGAGCGGGATCGACATCCACGCCTTGATGCGTGGCGGAGCATTGGGCGGGTCGGGATCGCGCTCGATCCGCACCAGCTCGGTCGAGCCGCCGCCGATGTCGAACAGGATGGCGCCGCGCCCCCTGGGATCGAGCAGCGGCGAGCAGCCGATCACGGCGAGCGTCGCCTCGGTCTCACGGTCGATCACCTCGAGCTTGATGCCGGTCTCGGCCGCGACGCGCGCGCGAAAACTCTCGGCGTTGCCGGCAGCACGGCAGGCCTCGGTGGCGATCAGCCGCAGCCGGCGGGCCTTACGATAGCGGATCTTGTCGCTGCAAATGGCGAGCGCAGCAATCGCACGCTCGATCGCCGCCTCGCTGATCGAGCCGGTCGCAGCGATGCCCTCGCCGAGCCGGATGATCCGCGAAAACGAATCGACCACGCGGAACCCGTCGCCGGTCGGACAGGCGATCAGGAGCCGGCAATTGTTGGTGCCAAGATCGAGCGCGGCGTAGACGCCGGTCTCCGGTCCTGCCGCAACCAAGCCTGACGGGGCTTCGCCGGCCGGAGGACCGTCACAAAGCCGCACATGGTCATTCATCAAAATACTGTCTTTCCGCAGGGCCCACGGGGAATCCATAGGGCCCGCCGAAGAATTGTCGTTCACGGAAACTTTAGCAGCGCCAAGGGCCTGCGCAAACTCCGTTCACATTGGGTCCATGCCTAATCGGGCGTTGTCGTTAAGGGGGGTGTGCGTTATCTCCTCAGCGCCCCCAAACTCCAGCAAATCCGGGCATTTCAGGTCATTTTCCGATGCAAGATCATACGCCGCCCGCCTCCCTCGAGAACGCTATCGCACTGCAAAAATACGGTGTCGGACAGCCGGTTCGACGAAAGGAGGACGACACCCTGGTGCGCGGCAAGGGCAAATACACCGACGATTTCTCCCTGCCCGGCCAAGTCACTTGCTGGATGGTTCGTTCCTCCCATGCCCACGGAATCATCAAGGGCATCGATACGGCGGCCGCCAGGGCGATGCCGGGTGTGCTCGGAGCCTGGACCGGCGCCGATCTCGCGGCCGCCGGCTACAACCCCTTCACCTGCGGCCTGCCGCTGAAAAACCGCGACGGCTCGCCGCTCAAGCAGACCAACCGCCCTGCGCTGGTCACCGACAAGGTGCGCTTCGTCGGCGATCCCGTGGCCTTCGTGGTCGCGGAGACCGCGGCGCAGGCGCGCGATGCGGCCGAGGCCGTCGAGGTCGATATCGAGCCGCTGCCCGCCGTGACCGACGCGGCCGAAGCCGCCAAGCCCGGCGCCCCGCAGCTCTATGACAACATCCCTGATAACGTCGCGCTCGATTATCACTATGGCGACACCGCGAAGATCGAAGCCGCGTTCGCCGGTGCCGCGCATGTGACAAAACTCGACATCGTCAACACCCGCGTCGCCGTGGTCTCGATGGAGCCGCGCGTCGCGCTCGCACATTATGACAAGAAGACCGAACGCTTCACGCTGCAAGTGCCGACCCAGGGGGTCTCCGGCAACAAGGCCGGGTTTGCAAAGATCCTCAACGTGCCAGCCGACAAGGTTCGTATTCTCACCGCCAATGTCGGCGGCTCGTTCGGGATGAAGAACATGAACTATCCCGAATACACCTGCATCGCGCATGCGGCGCGCGAACTCGGCCGTCCGGTGAAGTGGCTGGACGAGCGCTCGACCAGCTTCCTCTCCGACAGCCAGGGCCGTGCGCAGCTGATCCATGCCGAGCTCGCGCTCGATGCCGACGGCAAGTTCCTCGCGGTGCGGTTGTCCGGCTACGGCAATCTCGGCGCCTACATCACCGGCGTCGCGCCGGGCCCGCTGTCGCTCAACACCGGCAAGAACCTCGCCAGCGTCTATCGCACGCCGCTGCTCGGCGTCGACATCAAGACGGTTTTGACCAACACCACGCTGATGGGCGCCTATCGCGGCGCCGGCCGGCCCGAGGCCAATTACTACATGGAGCGGCTGATCGACGCCGCCGCCGACGAGATGGGCATCAACCGCTTCACGTTGCGCAAGCGCAATTTCATCAAGCCGTCGCAGCTGCCGTTCCCGGCGGCCTCCGGCGTCACCTATGACAGCGGCGATTTCGCCGGCGTGTTCCAGAAGGCGCTGGAGATCTCCGACTACGAGAATTTTACCAGGCGCAAGAAGGAGAGCAAAAAGAGCGGCAGGCTGCGCGGCATCGCCGTCGGCTCCTATCTCGAGGTGACCGCGCCGCCGAGCGGCGAGCTCGGCAAGATCACCTTCGAGCCTGATGGTTCAGTGAAGCTCACCACCGGCACGCTCGACTACGGCCAGGGCCACGCCACGCCGTTCGCGCAGGTGATGTCCGAGCAGCTCGGCGTTCCCTTCGAGAAGATCACGCTCGAACAGGGCGACAGCGATCTGGTCCGCTTCGGCAACGGCACCGGCGGCTCGCGCTCGATCACCGCGACGGGACAGGCGATCGTCGAGGCTTCGGCGCTCGTCGTCGAGAAGGGCAAGAAGGCCGCCGCGCACATGCTGGAGGCTTCCGAAGCCGACATCGAGTTCGGCCAGGGCCGCTTCACCATCGCCGGCACCGACCGCTCGATCGGCATCATGGAGCTCGCCGAGCGGATGCGCGGAGCCAAGATGCCGGAGGGCACGCCTGAGTCGCTCGACGTCGACCACGCCACCAAGGAGACGGCGTCGACCTTCCCGAACGGCTGCCACGTCGCCGAGGTCGAGATCGACCCCGATACCGGTGTGGTCCGGATCGTGCGCTACTCCGCGGTCAACGATTTCGGCACCGTGGTCAATCCGATGATCGTCGCGGGACAGCTGCATGGCGGCGTCGCGCAGGGCATCGGCCAGGCGCTGATGGAGGAAGTCAGCTACGACGGCTCGGGCCAGCCGATCACCGGCTCGTTCATGGACTACGCGCTGCCGCGCGCCGGCGACGTGCCGTCGATGCAGGTCGGCGATCACCCCTCGCCGGCCAAATCCAACCCGCTGGGGACAAAAGGCTGCGGCGAAGCCGGCTGCGCCGGCAGCCTCGTCTGCATCGTCAATGCCGTGGTCGACGCGCTGTCGGAGTACGGCATCAAGCACATCAACATGCCGCTGACGCCCGAGCGCGTCTGGCGCGCGATCCAGGATGCCAAGGCGAAGGCGGCGTAAGGCCGCGCGGCCGCCGCTAGCGCCGCTGCCACCAGCAACACCGCTGTCATCACCCGCGAAAGCGGGTGATCCAGTATTCCAGAGACAGTTGTGCTTGAGCCGAAAGGCCGCGGCGTACTGGATCCCCCGCATGCGCGGGGGATGACACCTGTTGGTGCGGATGAGCTCGAGCCTAGCCCGATTCACTCTCGTCATGCGCGGGCTTGACCCGCGCATCCATCAACCTGAAGCGACTCTTGCGAAGGCGATGGATTGCCGGGTCAAGCCCGGCAATGACGGACCGCGCTACGCCGCCGCCTGCTCGCGCGGCTGGGTGATCGCGATGTGCCAGCAATGCGCGAGCGGCGTGCCGTTGCCGAGCACCAGCGCGTCGAGCTCGACGAAACGATGCCCCTTCTTGTCGTAATTGCCGGTGACCTTGGCGCGCGCGGTCAGTTCGTCACCGATCTTTCCCGCCGACAACAGCTGCATGCGGGTGCCGACATGGATCCAGGGCCCGAGGATCGCATTGTCGACCAGGACCTTGTTCATCACCCGCGGCAAGAGGCCGGGATGGCCGAGACCTTCGCGCAAATAGATCGGATCGGTCTCCCTGATATCGGCGAGATACTCCTTCGCGGCGTCGCCGGACCAGTCGCGCGGGATGGTGCCGAGCCACTGGCCCTCTTGATAGGACGACGCGCTCACCGGCTTGCGCTCGGCAACCGCTGCGACCTGCTTGTAATCGTCGAGCACAAATTTCGGCGCCGATGCCGGCAGCGATGCGGTGCCGGTGGCGCAGAGCTCGCCGCGGCTGGTGAGCTCGATCGTGAGCCCATTGCCGGTCTCTCGCCCGGTCAATTCAGCGATCTCGCCGTCATAGACCGGCTTGACGAAACGCGCCTCGATCAGACCGCGCGCGAGGAAATCGCGGCCCCACTTCTCGACGGGCAGGTGCATCATGTAGGCCAGCACATCGACGCCGGGCACCAGACCGCCGGAAAAGCCGAACTTCCGCGCCACCGTGTCGTCGTGGATCTTGTTCTCTGACAGCTTTGAGGTGTTGTAGGCCGAGACGCGGTAGGTCTGCGAGTCCATGGGGTTTTCCCTTATTTCCGTTGTTTTTCTGGTGACAATGGTAGTCGAACAAAGAGGCGTGGCAAGCCTCTCGTTTTGCTCGCAATTTTCCGCACCATGGAGTACACGCAGGCCGCGCCTGCCAACCATTGAATCGATGACTGAAACCCCCGCTCCCACCCGTATCTATGTCGATGCCGACGCCTGCCCGGTGAAGGACGAGATCTATCGCGTCGCGATCCGGCTCGGCGTGCCCGTCAGCGTGGTCGCGGGCAATTTCATCCGCGTGCCGCAGGATCCCCTGATCGAACGCGTCGCCGCCGGTTCCGGCATGGACGCCGCCGACGACTGGATCGCGGAACGCGCGCGCGAGGGCGACGTCGTGATCACCGCGGACATTCCGCTGGCGAGCCGCTGCGTCAAGGCCGGCGCCGACGTGATCGCGCCGAACGGCAAGCCGTTCACGGAGGAGTCGATCGGCATGACGCTCGCGGTGCGCAATTTGATGACCGATTTGCGCTCGTCGGGCGAGATCACCGGCGGGCCGAAATCCTACTCGCCGCGCGACCGCTCGACGTTCCTCGCGACACTCGACCAGACCATCCGCCGCATTCAGCGCCGCCGCGCCGAGCAGGCAACGGCGAACGGGGGTTAGCGCGATGGCCCCGCCCCTGATCCAGCTCAAGGACATCAGCCTGACCTTTGGCGGCACGCCGCTGCTTAGCGGCGTCGAGCTGTCGGTCTCCGCAGGCGAGCGCGTCGGCCTGATCGGGCGCAACGGCTCCGGCAAGTCGACGCTGCTGCGGATCGCGGCCGGCCTGGTCGAGCCTGACTCCGGCAGCCGATTCGTGCAGCCCGGCGCCACCATCCGCTATCTGCCGCAGGAGCCGGATTTCGGCGACCACAAGACAACGCTGTCCTATGTCGAGGCTGGCCTTGGCCCCGGCGATGACCACTACCAGGCGCGCTATCTGCTCGAACAGCTCGGCCTCACCGGCGACGAAGACCCGGCGCATGTCTCCGGCGGCGAGGCGCGCCGCGCGGCGCTGGCGCGGGTGCTGGCGCCCTCGCCCGACATCCTGCTGCTGGACGAGCCGACCAACCATCTCGACCTGCCGACCATCGAATGGCTGGAGGGCGAGCTGGAGAGCCGGCGCTGCGCGCTGGTCCTGATCAGCCACGACCGCCGCTTCCTCACCAACCTGTCGCGCTCAACGGCCTGGCTCGATCGCGGCCAGATCCGGCAGATCGACCGCGGCTTTGGCGCGTTCGAGGCGTGGCGCGACGAGGTGCTGGAGGAAGAAGAGCGCGATCAGCACAAGCTCGACCGCAAGATCGTCAACGAGGAGCACTGGCTGCGCCACGGCGTCTCCGGCCGCCGCAAGCGCAACGTCAAGCGGCTCGGCAATCTCTTCGCGCTGCGCGACCAGCGCCGCAACTATCGCGGCGCCACCGGCAATGCCACGCTCGCCGCCGCCGAGGCCGACAAATCCGGCCGCCTGGTGATCGAGGCGAAGAACATCGTGAAGGCCTACGGCGAACGCAAGATCGTCGACGGCTTCTCGACCCGGATCCAGCGCGGCGACCGACTCGGCATCGTCGGCCCGAACGGCGCCGGCAAGACCACGCTGGTGCACCTTCTGATCGGCAACGATCCGCCGGATTCCGGCTCGGTGCGGCTGGGGGCCAATATCGAGATGGCGACGCTCGACCAGCATCGCGAAAGCCTCGATCCGAAGCTGACGCTGGCCGAAGCCCTGACCGGCGGCCGCGGCGACCACGTGATGGTCGGCGACAAGTCGAAGCACGTCATCGGCTACATGAAGGACTTTCTGTTCGCGCAGGAGCAGCGCGGAACGCCGCTCGAAGCCCTCTCCGGCGGCGAGCGCGGCCGGCTGATGCTGGCGCGCGCGCTGGCCAAGCCGTCGAACCTGCTCATTCTGGACGAGCCGACCAACGACCTCGATCTCGAAACCCTCGACGTCCTCGAGGAGATGCTCGGCGACTACGACGGCACGGTGATCCTGATCAGCCATGACCGCGACTTCCTCGATCGCGTGGTGACCTCGGTGATCGTGCCCGAAGGCCAGGGCCGCTGGATCGAATATGCCGGCGGCTATTCTGATATGCTGGCGCAGCGCGGCGCCGACGTGAAGCGCGAGACCGTGAAGGCTGACGCCGCGGTCGAGGATAAGAAGGAAGCCAAGGTTGCGGTGACCGCCACCGCACCCGAAGCGGCACCCAGGCGCCGGCTGAGCTTCAACGAGAAACACGCGCTGGAAACCTTGCCGAAGACGATCGACAAGCTGCACGCCGAAATCGCCAAACAGCAGAAGCTGCTCGACGATCCCGATCTCTACAGCAAGGATCGCAAGAAGTTCGACGCCGCCTCGGCCGCGATCGCCAAGGCGCAGGACGAGCTCGCCACAGCCGAGGACCGCTGGCTCGAACTCGAAGTGCTGCGCGAAGAGATCGAACAGGCGTGAACATGATTCTTCGTCATTGCGAGGAGCGAAGCGACGAAGCAATCCATGAATCGGCAGACGCGGAGAGATGGATTGCTTCGCTCCGCTCGCAATGACGGAAATAACTGGAGTTGACCCGATGACCACGCCCCTCGCCGCCAAGATTGCCAAGGACTACGGCACGCCCTGCGCCGTGATCGACATGGACCGGGTCGAGCGCAACATCGCGCGCATCCAGGCGGCCTGCGATCAGGCCGGCGTCGCCAACCGGCCGCACATCAAGACCCACAAGAACCCGACGCTGGCGCAGCTGCAGATCAAGGCCGGCGCCAAGGGCATCACCTGCCAGAAGCTCGGCGAGGCCGAGATCATGGCGGATGCCGGCATCGACGACATCCTGATCAGCTACAATCTGCTCGGCGACGAGAAGATGGCGCGGCTCGGCGCGCTGCGGGGCAAGGCCAACGTCACCGTCGCGGCGGATAATTCGGTCGTGGTCGGCGACTTGCCGAAGGCGGCAGCCGCCTCCGGCCGCCCGCTCTCCGTCGTGGTCGAGTGCGACACCGGGCGCAAGCGCGCCGGCGTCGAGACCCCGTCCGAGGCGATCGCGCTGGCGCGCGAGATCGCGGCCTCCAAGGGCCTGAGCTTCGCGGGCTTCATGCTGTACCCGACCGAGACCGGTTGGGCCGAGGCGCAGAAATTCTACGACGAGGCGCTGGCCGGCGTCCGCGCCCACGGCCTCGACGCGACAATCGTCTCCACCGGCGGCACGCCGAACCTGGTCAATCTCGGCAAGCTGAAAGGCGGCACCGAGCACCGCTTCGGCACCTATATCTACAACGACCGCATGCAGGTCGCGGCCGGCGTCGCCGGCTGGGACGACTGCGCCCTGCATATCTATTCGACCGTCGTCAGCCGCGCCGGCCCCGAGCGCGGCATCCTCGACGCCGGCTCGAAGACACTGACCTCGGACACCGGCGGGCTGGAAGGCCACGGCCTGATCCTCGAACATCCCGAGGCCAGGATCGCACGCTTTGCCGAGGAGCACGGCTTCCTCGACCTCTCCCGCAGCAACACCCGCCCGAATGTCGGCGACGTCGTGCGGATCGTGCCGAACCATGTCTGCGTCGTCGTCAACATGATGGATGAGGTCGTGATGGTGCGCGGCGACGAAATCATCGGCACGCTGCCTGTCGCGGCTCGCGGCAAGCTGCGCTAGGCTATCCTGTAGGATGGGTAGAGCGCAGCGAAACCCATCATGTCTCCGCGCGGAAGAAAAGTTGATGGGTTTCGCTTCGCTCTACCCATCCTACAAATCTACCCGCGGATCAGCGCCTGCAACTCCTGATCCAGCGCCGCGCGAAACACCTCGATCGGCTGCGCCAGCCGGCCGGCGGGCGGGCGATGCACGATCCAGGCGCGGACCGCGGGATTGAAGTCCGCGATCTTCACGGTCTTGAGCCGGCTCTTGAACGCGCTGCGCTTCAGCGCCACCGGCGTAACCAGGCCGATGCCGAGCCCGCGCGCCACCAGCGACAGGCGCAGCTCGCTGTCGAGCGCCTCGACAGCGATGGTGAACGGCAGATGCGCCGCATCGAAATGGCGCTTCAGCGTCTGGCGGAAGCCGCAGCCGTCCTGGTTGATCACCCATCCGACCCGCGACAGCCATTCGAGGTCGGCGAATTTCGGCGTCTTCATGTCGCGCGCGACGACGAACACCACCGGCTGCGCGCCGAGATCGGAGGCCACGAGATCGTCAGGCGGCGCGGTGCCGTCAGGCAGGCAGATCGCAGCCGCGTCGAGCTCGTTGCGGCTGACCCGCTCCAGGTGATTGGGCGACCAGCCCGAGACGACGCGCACCGCAAGCGCGGGAAATTCGCCGCGCACCGCATCGAGCGGACCGGTCAGCCCCGCCTCCGACAAGAACGGCGTCAGCCCGAGCCTGAACTCGCCGCGCACCACGCCGTCATTGGCGACGCCTGACTTGAGATCCTCGAGCATGCGCAGCACGCGGCGGCCCTGCTCATAGGCTTCGACCCCCGCCGCGGTCGGCTTCAGCGGCTTCGACAGCCGGTCCAGCAACTGCGCGCCGAGCATCTCCTCGAGATTCTGGATCCGCCGCGTCACGCCGGGCTGGGTCAGGTTGAGCCGCGCCGACGCCGCGACGATTGATCCGGTCTCCACCACGGCGACGAACGCCACTAGGTCATGCGTGTTCATAACAATCTCGCATATTCATCATCATCTTATTTGAATTGTAGCATATTAAGCCGATCCCCTAAAGGGGGCCTCGCCACTCCATCGCGAGGTCCCATGACTATTTCCGAAGCCACCAAACTCCCGGCGCGCGCCGTCTCCGTGCGCCCCCTGATCTGGATCGGCGCCATCACCACCGGCACCGTCGTCACCAACTTGTTTGCGCCACAGATCCTGGTCGGCCTGATCGGCCGCTCGCTTGGCATGACGGCGCTGCAGGCCGGCCTGATCTCGACGCTGACCCTGCTCGGCTATGCGCTTGGGCTATTGCTGCTGGTGCCGCTGGTGGATCTCGTCGAGAACAAGCGGCTGATCCTGCGCACGCTCGCCTGCGCCATCGTGGCCGCGGTCGGCACTGCGCTGGCGCCAACGCCGCTGATCCTGCTCGCCGCTACCTTCATCCTCGGCGCGTCCTGCGCCGCGATCCAGATGGTGGTGCCGCTGGTCGCCTCGATGGTCCCGCCGGAGCGCCGGGGACAGGCGATCGGCGACGTCATGAGCGGCCTGATGATTGGCATCCTGCTGTCGCGGCCGATGGCGAGCTTGATCGCGGACAACTGGAGCTGGCGCGGCTACTATTTCACCTCGGCCATCCTGATGATCGTGCTCGCCGGTGCGCTGGCGCGCTATCTGCCGACGCTGCAACCTTCAGCGAAGGTCAGTTACGGCGCGCTGCTGGCGTCGTTCCCACGACTGCTGCGCGAGGAGCCGGTGCTGCGCGTCCACGCCTGGACCGCGGCGCTGGTGATGGCCTCATTCACCGCGTTCTGGGCTGCGGTCGCGCTGCGGCTGCCGGACGCGCCGTTCAACCTTGATGCCAAAGGCATCGCGCTGTTCGCGCTGATCGGCGTCGCCGGGGCCGCGGCAACCCCGATCGCCGGGCGCTGGGGCGACATGGGTTTTGCGCGCCCGTTGCTGATCGTCTCGCACCTTCTCATCATCGCATCGCTCGCGCTGTGCGCCTGGGCCGGCATGCTCGAATCCCGGATCGCAGCGCTTGTCGTGCTCAGTCTTGGCACCATCCTGCTCGATCTCGGCATCACCACCGACCAGACGCTCGGCCGCCGCGCCGTCAACCTGCTGCGGCCCGAGGCGCGCGGCCGAATCAACGGCCTGTTCGTGGCGCTGTTCTTCATCGGCGGCGCGATCGGCGCGGCCGCGGCGTCGGCGGCGTGGAGTTATGGCAGTTGGAATATGGTTTGCGCAGTTGCCGCGGGGTTCGGCGTGCTCGGCTTCACCGACATGGCGACGAAGACCGGCTCGGAATGACGACGATCTCGTAGGATGGGTAGAGCGCAGCGAAACCCATCATGTCTCCGCGTGGATCGAAGTCGACGGGTTTCGCTTCGCTCTACCCGTCCTACGATTTCTGCGCGAGCCACACCAACACGCCTTTTCCGGCGGCGGCTCCGGTCGCGAATGACGCCTGCAGCAGATAACCACCAGTCGGCGCTTCCCAATCGAGCATCTCGCCGGCGGCGAAAACACCGGGCAGCCGCCGCAGCATGAAATGCTCGTCAAGCTCGTCGAACCTGATTCCGCCGGCGCTCGAAATCGCCCGCGCGATCGGCGCCACGCCGGTGATCCTGATCGGCACCGCACCGATCAGATCGGCCAGTTCGGCCGGCGGCAACGCGGCCAGCGATCGGCCGGAGGCGATGGCCGCCTCCTGCAGCAGCCCGATGCCGACCGGCGAGAGCTGCGCGGCCTTGCGCAGGAAGTTGGAGAAGGTTTGCTTGCCCTTCGGCGCCGACAGCCGCGCGATCAGTTCGTCGCGCGCACCGTCGGGCCGCAGCGCCACGCTCAGCGTCGCCGTTCCCTTGGCGAGCACGGCCTCGCGCAGCTCCGCCGACAATGCGTAGATAGAGCCGCCTTCGATCCCGGCGCGAGTGACGATGGCCTCGCCGCGCACGGTGTGCGGGCCGATCGTCAGCGCGACGCCCTTGAGCGGCTGGCCCTCGAACCGATCGCGGAAGACATCGGACCACGCGACCGTGAAGCCGGAATTGGCCGGCTTCATCGGCGCGACGGCAACGCCCTTTGCGGCGAGGATGTCCACCCAGGCGCCGTCCGAGCCGAGCCGCGGCCAGCTTGCACCGCCGAGCGCGAGCACGGCTGCATCGGCACTGATGGCGCGCCGGCCATCCGGCGTCTCAAACAGCAGTCCGCCGCCCGCGTCCCATCCGGTCCACCGATGCCGGAATGCGAACTGCACACCCGCAGCGTCGAGCCGCCGCAGCCAGGCACGCAGCAGAGGCGATGCCTTGAACGCCCTGGGGAATACGCGGCCGCTGGTGCCGACGAAGGTCGGCTGCCCCAACGCCTCACTCCAGGCGCGCAGGGCGTCGGGGGGAAATGCCTCGACCGCGGCCTTCAGGCGCGGCATCGCCTCACGATAGCGCGCAAGGAAATCCGGCAGCGGTTCGGAATGGGTGAGATTGAGCCCGCCGCGGCCCGCCATCAGGAACTTGCGGCCGGCCGACGGCATCGCGTCGTAGACGGCGACTTCAGCGCCACCTTGCGCGAGCGCCTCCGCCGCCATCAGGCCGGCAGGTCCGGCTCCGATGACGGCGACGACCATGCTCAGAGCTTGATCCCCGCCCGCGCGGCGGCCTGGGCGACATATTTCTGCGTCTGCTCGAAGGCGCCCTGCAGCGCCTTCGCGGTCGACATGTCAGCGATGTCCTTGAAGTGCGCGGCGACGCCGTCCGGCGTCCATTCGGACTGCGGCAGGTTGACGCCTTCGGTCTCCAGCACCTGGATCACCGCGAACGATCCAGCGCCAGCGCCCATGATGGTGCGGGTCGGCGCATCCTCCGAGAGCAGGAATTCGACCGCCGGCGTGATCGCTTCCGGCCGCATCAACTGCAGCGCCTGCGGCGGCAGCAGTTCCTCGGTCATACGGGTCGCCGCCGTCGGCGAGATGGTGTTGACCTTGATGTTGTTCTTGCGGCCCTCCTCGGCGAGCACGTTCATCAGGCCGACCATGCCGGCCTTCGCCGCGCCGTAATTGGCCTGGCCGAAATTGCCGAACAGGCCGGACGACGAGGTCGTCAGCAGGATGCGGCCGTAGTTGCGCTCGCGCATGCCGGCCCACACCGCCTTGCAGCAGTAGAAGGTGCCGGTGAGATGCACGCCGAGCACCTTGTCCCAGTCGGCGACTTCCATCTTGGCGAACGATTTGTCGCGCAGGATGCCGGCATTGGCGCAGAGCAGATCGACGCTGCCCCACTCCCTGGTGGCGCGCTCGACCATCGCGGTGACCTGTTCGAAATTCGAGACGTCGGCACCGTCGGCCATCGCGATGCCGCCCGCCTTGCGGATCTCCTCGACCACGGTTTCGGCCGGCGACAGCGAGCCGCCGGTGCCGTCGCGCGCGCCGCCGAAATCATTGACCACGACCTTGGCGCCGCGGCTGGCGAGCCCCAGCGCATGCGCCCGTCCGAGACCATTGCCCGCGCCGGTGACGATAGCGACGCGTCCGTCAAACCTGATTGCCATGCAAGTATTTCCCTGTCGTTTCTTCCGTTCTCCCCCTTGTGGGAGAGGGTGGCGCGCGCCGGCGCGCCGGATGAGGGGTCTGTCTCCGCGAACTCAAGCGAGAGTCTTTGCGTGGAGGCAGACCCCTCACCCGGCTTCGCGTTCCGCGAAGCCACCCTCTCCCACAGGGGGAGAGGGTACTGCCGCGCGCGATTGGCAGCTTTTGAGCAGCGATGGCTGGCCGGGTCAAGCCCGGCCAGGACCGTCCAAGACGGCCATCGGGCGCGCTATACGGAAGGAGTCATCGATCCGCAGGGTTTCAGGCTTTTGAGCAGGTGCCCGCTCCAGCACTCGTGATGCTCCTGGGCGTAGCTGATCGCCCCAATCACAATCAAAGCGACTACGACAAGTCCGGCGACGATGTTCTGCACCATGGCTGCCACTCCGGGACCGCACCGCCTAAAGGGCGATGATGGACACCAGGAGCCGTCGCCGTCAATGCGCCAAGTGGACTTGGCGAGCAACTCACCGCCTATGAAACTCGTCATGCCGGGGCTTGGCCCGGGCATCCACGCCTTTGGTTTCGGCATAAAGGAAGACGTGGGTGGCCGGGACAAGCCCGGCCATGACGATGTGGAAACGTCAGTTTCAAAGCCTCAGACGTCATTTGCGCTCGCCCCGCCCGCGAGCGGGAGTGGGAGCGCAACCTCGTCGTGGCTACTATTCAGACGATCTTACGTCGCTTTAGCTGAAATAGATCAGGCCAAGCCAGTCGGCGACCAGCGCGGGCTTCTCCTCGCCCTCGATCTCGACCGTGACGTTGGTGCGCGACAGTAGTTCCTTCGGCTTGCGCAGCGTGGCTTCCGCCAGCACGAAGCGGCCGCGGACACGTTTGCCCGAGCGGACCGGCGAGATAAAGCGCAGCTTGTCAAAACCGTAATTGACGCCCATCGCGGTGCCCTCGAGCACCGGCATCACCTCGTAGGACATGATCGACATCAGCGACATCGTGAGGAAACCATGCGCGATCGTGGTGCCGAAGGCGGTCTCCTTCTTCGCACGCTCGGGATCGACATGGATGAACTGGTGATCCTCGATCACGTCGGCATAGGTATCGATGCGGCCCTGATCGAGCAGATGCCACGAGGACACGCCGATCTCCTTGCCGACCATGCCCTGGTAGGTTTCCAGCGACACCGGCGGCTTCTTCCAGACTTCGTTCATTTCGCTAGCTCTCCGATCCGGACGACCGCACCTTCTGCAGCTCCGGAAATTCTTCCTCGCGGAACTCGGCTCCGCGCAACGCATCGCTGCGATTATCGTCATGTTCGAGCCGGCGCAACTGCACCCGGCGGATTTTTCCGGAGATCGTCTTCGGCAGCTCGGTCACCAGCTCGATCTTGCGGATGCGCTTGAACGGCGCCAGCCTTGCATGCAGGTGCTGGAAGATCGACAGCGCGGTCTCCGGCGTGCGCTCGACACCCGAGACCAGCAGCACATAGGCCTTCGGGATCGCCAGCCGGATCGGATCCGGGCTCGGCACCACGGCGGCTTCCGCCACCGCATCGTGCTCCAGCAGCACGCTTTCCAGCTCGAACGGCGAGATCCGGTAGTCGGAGGATTTGAAGACGTCGTCGGTGCGGCCGACGAAGGTCAGATAGCCCTCGTCATCGGTGAACACGACGTCGCCGCTGCGATAGATCTCGCCGTCGGCGCCGGCGAGCTTGCCGTCGTCGCCCTGATAGCCCTGCATCAGGCCGGCCGGCCTGTCGGCGCCGAGCAACAGCGTCACC
Source organism: Bradyrhizobium sp. th-b2 (assembly GCF_000426785.1). Taxonomy (NCBI): domain Bacteria; kingdom Pseudomonadati; phylum Pseudomonadota; class Alphaproteobacteria; order Hyphomicrobiales; family Nitrobacteraceae; genus Bradyrhizobium; species Bradyrhizobium sp. th-b2. The sequence continues at coordinate 355,945 of NZ_AUGA01000003.1, read as the reverse complement.
TCGCCTTCCTTGGACGCATGGCCGTCATTGTCGGTGACCTGGACGCGATAGCCCGGCAACGGCCGGCCCATCGAGCCGACCTTCACCTTCTGCCCCGGCGAATTGCCGGCGAGCGCGGTGGTCTCGGTCTGGCCGTAGCCGTCGCGGATGGTCAGCCCCCAGGCCGATTTGACCTGGTCGATGATCTCGGGATTGAGCGGCTCGCCGGCTCCGCAGACTTCCCGCAGGCTCACCTTGAAGTCTGACAGTTGCTCCTGGATGAACATCCGCCACACCGTCGGCGGCGCGCACAGCGTCGTGACGCCACAGCGGGCGATGGTCGCGAGCAGTCCTTTCGCCTCGAAGCGTGGCTGGTTGGCGATGAAGATCGTCGCGCCGGCATTCCACGGCGCGAAGAAGCAGCTCCAGGCGTGTTTGGCCCAGCCGGGCGACGAGATATTGAGATGGACGTCGCCTGGCTGCAGGCCGATCCAGTACATGGTCGAGAGATGGCCGACCGGATAGCTGCGCTGGCTGTGCCGCACTAGCTTTGGCTTTGCCGTGGTGCCCGAGGTGAAATACAGCAGCATCGGGTCGTCGGCCTTGGTCGGGCCATCGGGCGAAAATGCCTCGGGCGCCTTCGCGGCGTCCTCGAACGGCAGCCAGCCGTCCTGGGTCTGCGTCGCACCGACCACGATGCGCACCAGCTTGTCGCTGCCGAGTCCGGCGAACTTCGCCACCTGATCTTGCGTCGCGACCACCGCCTTGGCCCGGCCGCGATCCAGCCGGTCGCGCAATTCATCCGCAGTCAACAGCGTGGTCGCCGGGATCACGACGACGCCGAGTTTCATCGCCGCCAGCATGGTCTCCCACAGCGGCACGACATTGCCGAGCAGCAGCAACAGATGATCGCCGCGCTTCAGCCCCTGCGCGCGCAGGAAATTCGCCACCTGGTTCGAGCGGCGCGACAGCGCCGCAAAGGAAAGCTTGGTCTCATTGCCGCTGGCGGCATCGACGATCCACAGCGCCGGGCGATCGCGGCTGTCGGCGTTGTGCGCCAGCTCGGCGTCGAACCAGTCCAGCGCCCAGTTGAACGGCACCGGATCTGGCCAGCGAAAATCCCTCACCGCCGTGTCGTAGTCGGTGCGGTGCTTGAGCAGAAAGGCGCGTGCGTCCTGAAATGTGGTCATCCGGCTTCACCACGTTTTCTGGCGTCATCCTAAGGAGCCGCGCCCTTGCGCGGCGTCTCGAAGGATGGGCCACGGGCGCCGCATCCTTCGAGGCTCGCTGGCGCTCGCACCTCAGGATGACGCGATCAACATTACTTCCCAGCGAGGCTGCGAACGTGCTGGATAATTCCGGAAAAGTCGACCCCACCATGGCCCGACGCGTCGAAGGTCTTGTAGAGCTCCTGCGCATGCTTGCCGAGCGGCGTGACGGCGCCGGCGGCAGTGGCGGCGTCCTGCGCCAGCGTCAGGTCCTTGACCATCAGGTTTGAGGCGAAACCCGGCTTGTAGTCGTTGTTAGCGGGCGAGGTCGGCACGGGGCCGGGAACCGGGCAATAGGTCGTCAGCGACCAGCACTGCCCCGACGAGGTCGAGGCGACGTCGAACAGCGCCTGGTGCGACAGGCCGAGCTTTTCGGCCAGCACGAAGGCCTCGCCGACCGCGATCATGGAAATGCCCAGGATCATGTTGTTGCAGATCTTGGCCGCCTGCCCCGCGCCGCCGGCGCCGCAATGCACGATCTTCTTGCCCATGTTGGCCAGCATCGGCTGGGCCGCCGCGAACGCCTTCGCCTCGCCGCCGCACATGAAGGTCAGCGTCCCCCCCTTGGCGCCGCCGGTGCCGCCGGAGACCGGCGCATCGACCGAGGCCATGCCATGCTTGGCGGCCAGCGCATGCGCCTGCTTGGCGCTCTCGACATCGATGGTCGAGCAGTCGATGATCAGCGCGCCCTTGCCCATCGCCGGCAGCACCTCGTTCCAGACGCCGAGCACGTGCTTGCCGGCCGGCAGCATTGTGATCACGACATCGGCGCCCTTCACCGCGCCGGCGCCGCTGTCGGCGATCGCAGCGCCATCGCTCTTGGCCTGATCGCGGGACGCCGCGATCAGATCGAACGCGGTCACCTTGTGGCCGGCCTTGACCAGATTGGCCGCCATCGGCCCGCCCATATTGCCGAGCCCGATGAATGCGACGTTTGCCATGGGAAGTCCTCCGCTTGCGGCGTTTCTATTTGCTGTCAGGGAATTTCAGTTCGTCGGCACCGATCTCGGTGAAATACGGTGCCACCATCTCCGGCGTCACGTCCTCGATATTCGCCGGCGACCATTTCGGATTGCGGTCCTTGTCGATCACGGCGGCGCGCACGCCCTCGCGGAAATCGTCGCTGGCGAACACTTCCAGCGCCGCGCGATATTCGCGCACCAGGCACTCCTCCAGCGTCGCGGTCGCGCGCGCCAGCCGCAGCAGCTTCAGCGTCACCACCATGCCGCGCGGCGACTTCTCAGCCAGCGTCTTCAAGGTTGCCTGCGCCAGATCGGAGCCATCGGCTTTCAGCGCGACAATGATGTCTTCCATCCGTCCGCGCGCGAACCAGCTGTCGATCGTGGCCTGCATCGCGGCAACAGGGCCGGATGTCTCGCCGGTGGCGAAGCCTGCGATCAGGCGATCGATCTCGACCGAGCTGGTGCCTGGCGCAATTTTGGTCAGCGCCTCGCGCAGCGCCGGCAGCTTGGCGCTCGACACCACCGCGTCGGCGAACTTCGCGTAGATCGCGTCCGGACCATTCATGGTGGTGCCGGTGAGACCAAAATAGGTGCCGACCTCGCCCGGCGAGCGCGACAGCAGATAGGTGCCGCCGACATCGGGGAAGAAGCCGAGCCCGACCTCAGGCATCGCGAGCTTGGTTCGCTCCGTCACCACGCGGTGGCGGCTGTGCGCCGACAGCCCGACGCCGCCGCCCATCACGATGCCGTCCATGAAGGCGATGTATGGCTTCGGGAATTTCTTGATCCGCGCGTTGAGGATGTACTCGTCGCGCCACAGGATCTTGCCGAGGTCACCCTTGACCTTGGAGCTTTCCCAGAGCGCGCGGATGTCGCCGCCGGCGCACAGGCCGCGCTCGCCGGCGCCTTCCAGCACGATGACCGCGACATCAGGATCGGCTTCGAACAGGTCGAGCGCCTTGTCGATGTCGTGGAACATCTCAAGCGTCACGGCATTGATTGCCTTCGGCCGGTTGAGGCGGATGATGCCGGCCGATCCCTCCTTGCGCGCGATCAGATCGCCCTCGGCAGCTGCCGCATCATTCATCGCGCGCCCTCGATCAGTTTGCGCGACACGATCAGCCGCATAATTTCATTGGTGCCTTCGAGGATCTGGTGCACGCGCAGATCGCGCACGATCTTCTCGACGCCGTATTCGCTGAGATAGCCGTAGCCGCCATGCAGCTGCAGTGCCTGGTTGGCGACCTCGAAGCCGACATCGGTGCCGAACCGTTTTGCCATTGCACAGAGCATCGAGGCATCCGGGTCCTTGCGGTCGAGCGCGGCCGCGGCGCGCCACAGGAAGGTGCGTGCGGCCTCGAGCTCAGTCGCCATGTCGGCGATCTTGAATTGCAGCGCCTGGAATTCGTCGAGGCGTTTGCCGAACGCCTTGCGGTCCCTCATGTAGGCCAGCGCCTTGTCGAGTGCTGACTGCGCGCCGCCGAGCGAGCACGCCGCGATGTTGAGACGGCCGCCATCGAGGCCGGCCATCGCGATCTTGAAGCCGATGCCCTCCTCGCCGAGCCGGTTTGCGACCGGCACGCGCGCGTTCTCGAAGATCACGGCGCGGGTCGGCTGCGCGTTCCAGCCCATCTTGCGCTCGTTGGCGCCGAACGACACGCCCGGCGTCTTGCCGTCGACGACAACAGTCGAGACGCCGCCGGGACCATCGCCGCCGGTCCGTACCATCGCCACCAGCAGGTCGGTGCTGCCGGCGCCGGAGATGAACTGCTTCTGGCCGTTGAGCACGTAATGATCGCCGTCGCGCACCGCGCGGGTGCGCAAGGCGGCGGCGTCGGAGCCGGCGCCCGGCTCGGTCAGGCAGTAGCTCGCGATCAGCTCCATGGTGCAGAGTTTTGGCAGCCATGTGTGACGCTGGGTGTCGTTGCCATAGGCATCGATCATCCAGGAGACCATGTTGTGGATCGAGATGAAGGCCGACGTGGTCGGACATCCCGTCGCCAGCGCTTCGAAGATCAGCGCCGCGTCGAAGCGCGTCATCGCCGAGCCGCCGACATCGTCCTTGATATAGATGCCGCCGATGCCGAGGCCTGCGGCCTCGCGCATCACGTCGACAGGAAAATGCTTCTTCTCGTCCCATTCGAGCGCGTGCGGCGCGATCTTCTCCGCCGCAAACGCCCGCGCCATGTCGCGAACCGCGATCTGGTCCTCGTTGAGAGCGAACTGCATCTCGCCGCCTACCCTTGTTACCCCATCGTCATTGCGAGCGAAGCGAAGCAATCCACGTCTCCGCACCGGGAAAGAATGGATTGCTTCGTCGCTGCGCTCCTCGCAATGACGCTTGAGGAAATCACTTCATCGTCGGGATCGAGAACTCCGCACCGTCCTTGACGCCGGACGGCCAACGCGAGGTCACGGTCTTGGTCTTGGTGTAGAAGCGCACCGAATCCGGACCGTGCTGGTTGAGATCGCCGAAGCCGGACTTCTTCCAGCCGCCGAAGGTGTAATAGGCGATCGGCACGGGGATCGGCACGTTGACGCCGACCATGCCGACATTGACCTTGGCCGCGAAGTCGCGCGCGGTGTCGCCGTCGCGGGTGAAGATCGCAACGCCGTTGCCGTAGTCGTGCTCCGACGGCAGCGCCAGCGCCTCCTGGTAGTCGTGCGCGCGCACCACCGAGAGCACAGGGCCAAAGATCTCTTCCTTGTAGATCCGCATGTCCTTGGTGACGTTGTCGAACAGCGAACCGCCGAGATAGAAGCCCTTCTCGTAGCCCTGCATCTTGAAGCCGCGGCCGTCGACCGCAAGCGTGGCGCCTTCCTTGATGCCGATGTCGATGTAGTTCTTGACCTTCTCGACCGCCTCGCGGGTCACCAGCGGACCGTAATCGGCCGACGGGTCGACCGAGGTGCCGATCTTGAGCGACTCGACGCGCGGGATCAGCTTTTCCATCAGACGGTCGGCGGTGGTCTTGCCGACCGGGACGGCAACCGACACCGCCATGCAGCGCTCGCCGGCCGAGCCGTAGCCGGCGCCGATCAGCGCATCGACGGTCTGGTCCATGTCGGCGTCAGGCATGATGATGGCGTGGTTCTTGGCACCACCGAAGCACTGGCAGCGCTTGCCGGTCTGCGCGGCGCGCTCGTAGATGTACTGCGCGATCGGGGTCGAGCCGACGAAGCCAACCGCCTTGATGTCGGGATCGTCGAGGATGCCGTCGACCGCTTCCTTGTCGCCGTTGACGACGTTGAGGATGCCGGCCGGCAGGCCCGCCTCCATCATCAGTTCAGCCAGTTTCATCGGCACGCCGGGATCGCGCTCCGACGGCTTCAGGATGAAGGCATTGCCGCAGGCGATCGCCGGCGCAAACTTCCACATCGGGATCATCGCCGGGAAGTTGAACGGCGTGATGCCGGCGACGACGCCGAGCGGCTGCCGCATCGAGTAGATGTCGATGCCGGGGCCGGCGCCTTCGGTGTACTCGCCCTTCATCAGATGCGGGATGCCGCAGGCGAACTCGGCCACTTCGAGACCGCGCTGGATGTCACCCTTGGCATCGGGAACGGTCTTGCCATGCTCGCGCGCCAGCAGTTCGGCGAGCTTGTCGTAGTCGCGCTGCACCAGCTCGACGAACTTCATCATCACGCGGGCGCGGCGCTGCGGATTGGTCGCGGCCCATTCCGGCTGGGCGGCGCGGGCGTTCTCGACCGCGGCACGAACTTCGGCCTTGGAGGCCAGCGCCACCTTGGCCTGGACTTCGCCGGTCATCGGCTCGAAGACGTCGGCCGTGCGGCCCGATGTGCCCTTGACCTCCTTGCCACCGATGAAATGTCCGATCGCGCGCATGAATATCCTCCCTTGGAGACCTGAATCGCCGCTGCCGGCGGCGAGATCGCTTTACAAACCCTAATGACCCTGCATTTTATAGGATTCAAGTCCGATAAATTGCACCATAGATGTGCGGAAATGCAGGATCAAGGCGGCGACGCGATCGACTGGGACGACTTCCGTTTCGTGCTGGCCATCGTGCGCGGCGGGTCGGTTTCGGCTGCCGCTAAGCAGCTCGGTGTCGATCATGCCACAGTGATCCGCCGTGTCGACCGGCTGGAGCGCCACCTCTCCGCAAAACTGTTTGATCGCCGCAAGACCGGCTACCTGCTGACCGAGGCCGGCCAGCGGGTCGCCGACAGCGCCGAGGCGATGGAATCGACCATCGTCGCCAACCAGGAGGCGGTCGGCGGCTCGCGCGCGCACCTCACCGGCACGGTGCGGATCGGCGCGCCCGACGGTTTCGGCAGCCACTTCCTGGCCTCGCGGCTGGTCAAGTTCACCGAGCGGTATCCCGATCTCGATCTGCAGCTCGTCGCCACCGCGCGGCTGTTCTCGCTCTCCAAGCGCGAGGCCGACATCGCGATCAGCCTGACCATGCCGAAGGAAGGCCGCATCGTCGGCCGCAAACTCCTAGACTACACGCTCGGGCTTTATGCCGCACCCGGCTATCTCGCGCAGGCGCCAAGGATCGCCGCGCGCGCCGACCTGCCGCAGCATCGCTTCGTCGGCTACATCGAGGAGCTCTTGTTCACGCCGGAGCTGGACTATCTGCCGCAGGTCTCGCCAAAAATCTCGGCAAAATTCCGCAGCGCCAATTTGATCGCACAGCTCAATGCCACCATCGCCGGCTTCGGCATCGCCGTGCTGCCGCATTTCATGGCGACCGCACACCCCGAGTTGGTGCCGGTGCTGCCGGACGAAGTGCGGATCTCCCGCACCTTCTGGCTCCTGATGCACGCCGACAGCAAGGACCTCGCCCGCATCCGCGCGGTGGCGGATTACATCTACGAGACGGTGGAAACCGAGCGCATGCTGTTCAGCGGGCCTTCCCGACGCGCCGACGCCTGATGGTCAGACGCGCGTGGTGCCGGGTTCGAGCCCCAGCGCAAGCCGCCCGACGATGGTGTAGTTGTTCGGACTTACCGCCACATGCTTGGCCGCCGCCTGGGCGTCGCGAACCGCACGCTCCAGCTTTCCGGACTCGAAGATGGCCGCGGTGCCGGCGTTGGCCGCGATGCTATCGACAATCTGCAGCGCGCATTCGGTTGCATTGCTGCAGGCCGCTCGAAACGCGGCGCGCGCCTGCAAGAGACGATCCCCGCCGATATCGGTCGCCGTCATGAGCTCCGCCATGGCATCGACCAGCAAGGCACGCGCGGCGTGCAGCGCCGTTTCCGCGCGCCCCACCATCGCCTGAACGAGCTCGCTCTCGCGCAGCAGCATGGTGCTGCCCAAGCGCGTCTTGCGGCCGGCAAGCGCAATAAATGCGACGATCGCCCCCCGCGCGATCCCGAGTGGAACGGCCGAGATGGTCGATGCAAACGCCGACAGGCCGGGCAAGCGGTAGATCAATCCCGGTTGCGTCGGCTTGAAGTCGACCAACGGATGCGAGTGGTCGGCGGAGACAAAGACGTCGCGGACTTCAAAATCGCAGCTGCCGGTGGCGCGCAGACCAGAAACGAACCAGTTGTCGTGAACGGTGACATCGCGCTTCGCGAAATAGCAGCACAACGGCGGCTCGCTCTCACCGTCGGCGGACTTGACGCTGGCCAGCCCCATGAACCTGGTGGCGTGATGGGCGCCGCTGCCGAACGGCCACCGCCCGCTGACGCGATAGCCTCCAGCCACGCGTTCCGCCACGCCGACGGCTCCGGTCGCGCTGGCAATGAACGTGTGAGGGTCGGCGAACCAGTCGCGAACCACCGCTTCCGGCAGATAGCCACCGGTCCGGCTCATTCCAGCGCCGTTGCCAACTAGCCAGCCGACCGAACCGTCAAGCGCGCAAGCGGCTTCGACGACGTTCATGAAATCGAACGGCGACAATTCGGGACCGCCCAGTACCTTCGGCAGATAGAGGCGGAATAGCCCGGCCTCGGCGAGCGCGATGAACACTGCATCGGGGATCCTGCGCTCCGTATCGAAGCTTCCTCGATGCTCGTCGATGAGAGGCACGAGCCGTTGCACGGCCGCCAGATAATCCGACACACCGGTGTGAGCCGTCATCAGCATGGACACCTCCATCACGCGCGACAGGCAGTCTAGAAAGCAGGAACTGCCACGGCAACCGAAGAATTCAGGTGCAGGTGAACTGAATTCATCTACAATGCCGCATGCGCAAATTGCCGCCGCTGACCGAACTGCGCGCGTTCGAGGCCGCCGCCCGCCACCTCAGTTTCAAGCTGGCTGCGGCCGAGTTGGGCGTCACGCCAACCGCAATCAGCCACCAGCTGAAATTGCTGGAGCGTCACTGCGGCCAGTCGCTGTTCCGCCGCCGGCCGCGGCCGCTGGCGCTCACGCGCGCCGGACAACAGCTGTTCCCCGTAGTTCGCGACGGCTTCGAAACCTTCGCTGAGGCGCTGAGCGCGATACGAAGCGGCGGCACAAGCGGACGGCTCCGCCTGACCGCGACCAACGCATTCACCGCACGGTGGCTAGTGCCGCGATTGCCCGACTGGCGGGACGCCTATCCACGCCTGAAGCTCGACATCATCGGCACTGACACGGTGCTCGATCTCGATAGCGGAGAGGCCGACATTGCCGTTCGCTACGCACGCAAGGCGCCGCCGGGCGGCCCCTCCGTCGAGCTGCTTCGCGACGAATTCTATGTCGTCGCCAGTCCCCGGCTGGTCGGCGACCTCAAGCGACCGTTGAGCCCAGCGGAGCTGGCGCGCTTCCCCCTGATCGAAGCCGAATGGCCACCGGCCGACCTTGACGCGCCGCGCTGGCAGCACTGGCAACGCATCGCCAGTCGGCGCCATCGCTCCACGCCCGATTTCGCGGCGCTGCCAAGCCTGAGCTTTCGCGAGGAGCTGCATGCGATCGAGGCCACGATCGCCGGCCAGGGCGTGGCTATCTGCAGCACCGTCCTGATCGGTCCCGAGCTGGCAAACGGCACACTGGTGCCGGTCTCCCGGATCAAGCTGCCGGGTTACGGATTCTACATCGTGCACCGCGCAGGACACCCGAAGACGGACTTGATCACGGCGTTCATCAACTGGGCACGGGCCGCCGGAAAGCCCGCCAGCGGCAGAGCATAGGCGGGAAGCGTAACCGACCGTTCAGGGCGGGCATCTGCGCCAGGAGACGCATGGTCGTGTCCAATTCCGACCGCTGCCGGATATCGACGTCGTCAGGCGGATCGGATGCCTCGCGGGTCGGTGTCCCGGTTCGCGGCGACGTGGTCGATCTCGCCACGGGAAATCCCGATATCGATGAGCTCCCGATCGCTCAAACTGCCGAGATCGGCGCGCAGCCGCTCCCATTTGCGCCATTCCTGAACTGCATCCCAAAAATTCCTGAAGGCGCCGGGGCCGCGCGGCGTCGACGCGGGCGTCCGGGCTGAACGCGTTGGACTGTAGGTCGTGCTCATTGCAGCACCTCCGGGATACGTTCTCTCCACCCGCACAAGGTGCCGCGGCATGAACGCGCGCGCTTCACAGGCGGCTTACATTTTCCTCACCGGCGGCTTATTCTTGGCGCTCCAGGCGGTGCCAAGGCGCCTCATGACGATCATCGGAGGCACACCCAAGGGATTCGCGGCTTGCGCTATCTCTTCGAGGAGTACGCACTCGACACTGACCGGCGCGAGCTGCATCGCGGGGCGGACATGGTCTCCGTCACGCCACAGGTATTCGACCTGCTCGACTTTCTGATCCGCAACAGGGAGCGCGTCGTCAGCAAGGACGACGTCATCGACGCCATCTGGAACGGGCGCAGCGTGTCCGATGCGGCGCTGACCACCCGCCTCAACGTCGCGCGCAGCGCCATCGGTGATTCCGGCGAACAGCAGCGCCTGATCAAGACACTGCCACGCAAAGGTTTTCGGTTCGTCGGTGCGGTCCGGGAAGATCGGGGGCCTGCAAGCGCGGAAACAGCCGGCGCTGAGCTGGAACTGGCGAAGCCAACCGTCGCGCTCCCCGACAAACCTTCGATTGCCGTGCTGCCCTTCCAGAACCTGAGCGCCGACCCGGAGCAGGAGTATTTTCGCCGATGGCGTCGTGGAAGATATCACGATGGCACTGTCGCGGTTTCGTTGGCTGCTCGTGATCGCGCGCAATTCCAGCTTCACCTACAAGGGCCGGCCCGTGGACATCAAGCAGGTCGGCCGCGAACTCGCGGTGCGCTATGTCCTCGAAGGTAGCGTGCGCAAGGCCGGAAATCGCATTCGTATCGCCGGTCAGCTGATCGATGCTGAAACCGGCGCGCATCTCTGGGCTGACCGTTTTGATGGTGCGCTCGAAGATTTCTTCGATTTGCAGGACCAGGTGACCTCTACCGTCGTGGGTGCCATCGCGCCCATGCTGCAGCGCGAGGAAATCAGGCGAGCCAGGCGCAAGCCGACCGAGAACCTGGATGCATACGACTACTACCTGCGTGGGTTGGCGAGCGTTCGTCGCTGGACCAGGGAAGCGAACAGCGAAGCACTCCAGCTCTTTTGCAAGGCGATCGAGCTCGACCCCGGTCTGGCGTGCGCCTATGGCATGGCCGGGTGGTGCTACATCCAGCGCAAAGCGCGTCGCTGGATGATCGATCGTGAGCAGGAAAGTGCCGAAGCGACGCGGCTAGGCTGGAAAGCAGTGCATCTGGGAGTAGATGACCCGGCAGCGATGTGCATGGGTGCATATGTCCTCGCCTTCATCGCCCATGAGTTCGATGATGCGATTGCTTTCGTGGATCGCGGACTGGCGATCAATCCGAACCTGGCGCAAGCCTGGAATCTTGGTGCGTGGGTGAGGATTTTTCGAGGTGAGCCCGACCTCGTACTTGACTACACCGCGCGCGCCATGCGCCTGAGCCCGCTCGATCCGTCGATGTACAGCATCAACGCAGCCGTGGCGTATGCTCATTTTCTCTCCGGCCGTCATGAAATGGCGTTGTCATGGGCCGAGAAAGCATTGCGCGACAATCCGGATTTCCTGCTGACAATCTGCATGAGCGCGGCCTGCAATGCGCTCACCGGACGCCTTGAGTCGGCACAGAAGGGCATCGCGCGTGCACGCGAGCGCAATCCCGATCTGCGCATCTCCAATCTGGAAGATCTGGCACCATTTCGCCGGGCGGAGGATGCGGCCCTTTTTGCCAAGGGTCTTCGCGAAGCAGGGCTTCCGGACTGATCGTGAGTCCGCGGCCTCGCCCGCATCCACGCTGTGGCCGACTGCATCTACGAGACACTAGAAGCTGAGCGCGCACTGTTTGGCGGAATGTATCTCTCCGTCGTCCCGGCGAACGCCGGGACCCATAACCACCGGATCGTGTTGTTGACGGGAGCGTGGCCCCAGCGGAACTCTACAGCTGACATCAGTGGTTATGGGTCCCGGGTCAAGCCCGGGACGACGGCGGGGAGAGACCCCGCCTAATTCACCCTCTTCTTCGCCGGCGCCTTAACCGCGGCCGCCCGTCCCATCACCGCCTCGCGGCCGGCGGCCAATATCTCGTCGGACATTTCGCCGCTGCCCGAGATCCGCGACATGACGATGGTGCCCATCATGGTCGCGAGAACGGCCATGGCCTGCTTGCGCGCGGCCTTGCGCGGTATGTCGGGGATCTGGTCGGCGATCATGTCGATCATCTGGTCGAGCTTGAGGGCAAAGGCCTTGCGGGTCTTCGGGCTCTCGCGGGCGATCTCGGCGCCGAGCGCCGGGATCGCGCAGCCCTGGCCGGGATCGTCGCGGTGCGCCGCCGACAGATAGCCGTCGATGATGGTCGACAGCCGCTTCTCCGGCGGTATATCCGCCGCGACCTTGCGCCAGCGCTCGATGGCCCGGTCCATCGCATAGCTGAAGGCCTCGATCACCAGCGCCTCGCGCGAATCGAAATGCGCATAGAAGCCGCCATGGGTCAGCCCGGCGTCCTTCATCAGGTCGGCGACGCCGATGCCGTGGGCGCCCCGCTCGCGCAGCCGCGTTGCGGCCTTCTTCACGATCCGCGCGTGGGTCTCCTGCTTGTGCTCTTTCGAATAGCGCATGCCGCTCTCATGGAATGTTTCTAATCATATAATAGCAGATTTGCGCCCGCGTTGCTGCATTTATTTCGTCTCATTCGGTGTCTGGTCCCGACTGTTGCCCAGAGTCTTGGGTTCCCCGCCGAGCATGGAGAATGTCGCGGTCGCGTGCACCGCTAGACTACCCTTGCCGTCGCGGACGAAACCTTCGGTGTAGCTGGTCTGGCGGCCGAGCTTGATCACCCTGCCCTCGGCCGAGATGGTCCCGGAACGCACCGAGAGCGGGCGCAGATAAGTCAGCTTGAGGTCTAATGTCACCGAGGTCTGCCCGGCCGGCAGCACCGTCGAGATCGCACAGCCCATCGCGGTGTCGAGCAGCGCCGCGGCGGTCGCGCCGTGCAGCAGGCCGATGGTGTTCTCCAGGCTCTCATGCGGCTCGAGTTCCATCACGATCCGCTCGGGCTCGACCACGGCCATGCGGAAGCCGATCAGTTTCGCCATCGGCGGCGGCGGCAACCGGCCGTCACGGATCGCGCGCATCGCCTCGATGCCGGACATCGGCATTGCCGCCTTTGCGACCGGCCCGGGCGCCTGCCACTCCACCACGCGGTTGCGCAGCAGATCGGACGAATGAAGGTCGGTGGTCTCGGCGGCGGTCATGACGGCTCCACTTGTATGATGAATATAATTCTATAGACGCGCGCCCTGCGGCGCAACCGCCAGTCCGGTCCCTTGACAGGGACGCGCTTTGTCCGGGACATGGCGCGATCAATTCCTGCGCCGGGACTTTTTCCATGGACATGCTCAATCCCCACTGCGGCATCGACCGCGACTCCAGAGGCGTCGTCCGCCTCACGATCTGCAACGCCGGCAAGCTGAACATCGTCAGCTCGGCCGTGACCAACGGCGTGCGCGAAGGTTTTGAGCACCTCGCCGCCGACCGCGATATCCGCGCGGTGATCCTGACGGGCGAAAGCGAGCGGAGCATGATCGGCGGCGCCGACATCAAGGAGATGGCGACGCTCGACCAGACGTCTGCGGAGGCGTTCATCAGCCGCCTGCGTGACCTCTGCGAGGCCGTGCGCAAATTCCCGGCGCCTGTCATCGCCCGCCTGCCCGGCTGGTGCCTCGGCGGCGGGCTCGAGGTCGCGGCCGCCTGCGACGTCCGCATTGCGGCGCATGACGCGATGTTCGGCATGCCCGAGGTGCGCGTCGGCATCCCCTCGGTGATCCACGCCGCGCTATTGCCGCGCCTGATCGGCTGGGGCCGCGCCCGCTGGCTGATGATGACCGCGGAGAACATCGATGCCCAAACCGCACTGGCCTGGGGCCTGGTCGACACCGTGGCAAAACCCGGCGGCCTCGACGACGCCGTCGAGCACACCGTCAAGGCGCTGCTGGAATGCGGTCCCGAAGCCCTGCGCATCCAGAAGGATTTGCTGCGTCAGTGGGAAGAGCTGCCGCTGACCGAGTCGGTGAACCTCAGCGTCGGCGTGTTCGGCAAATCCTTCCAGACCGGCGAGCCGCAGCGCCTGCTGCAGGGATTTTTGGATCGGAAGCGGTAAGCGTAGATACCTTGTAGCCCGGATGAAGCGAAGCGTAATCCGGGGCACGTTGTCCGCCGACCGAAATGCCCCGGATTACGCTTCGCTCCATCCGGGCTAGAAGACCAACCTGACAGACTGTTGACCGCAGACGCCAGCCTATTAGGCTAAGCTCCATCGCGAGCCAGCCGCATCGGATCGAGCATGTCGATAGAAACGCGCTGGTCGCGCGGATCGCCGCGCTTGCGGCCAACAAGACAATCACTTTCGGGACAAACGCACGGGGTCACCACTCTAGAGCTGCAGGAGGACATATGGTCCGAAAGCGCGACGTTCCCGGTATCCGCCCCTATGATGCTCCGGCCGGTGGCTGGGGCGCCCTCAAGGCCACCGCAACAGCGGTTCGCGATCAGATGGATCTGGTCGAGGCGCCGATCACGCTGCTGCGGACGAACAAGCCTGATGGCTTCGATTGCCCGGGCTGCGCTTGGCCGGACAAGGAGCACACCTCCACCTTCCAGTTCTGCGAGAACGGCGCCAAGGCCGTGACCTGGGAGGCGACCAGCAAGCGCGTCACGCCGGAATTCTTTGCCGGTCACACCGTCACCGAGCTGCTGACCTGGAGCGACTTCCATCTGGAGAACGAGGGCCGCCTGACCGAGCCCCTCGCCTATGACGCCGCGAGTGACACCTACCAGCCGATCGCATGGGACGATGCCTTCGCGCGGATCGGCGCGAGCCTGCGCAGCCTGCCCGATCCCGACATGGCCGAGTTCTACACCTCCGGCCGCGCCTCGAACGAAGCCGCCTTCCTGTTCCAGATCTTCGCGCGCGAATACGGCAGCAACAATTTCCCCGACTGCTCCAACATGTGCCACGAGGCGACCAGCGTCGGCCTGCCGCAATCGATCGGCATCGGCAAAGGCACGGTGTCGCTGGACGATTTCGACCATTGCGAGCTGATCATCGCGATGGGCCACAACCCCGGCACCAACCATCCGCGCATGATGGGCACGCTGTGGGAGGTCTCGCGCCGCGGCGTGCCGATCATCGTGTTCAATCCCTTACGCGAACGTGCGCTGGAGCGCTTTGCCGATCCGCAGGACCCGATCGAGATGGCGACCTTCAGCTCGACGCGGATCGCGTCGACCTATTATCAGCCGAAGGTCGGCGCCGACGCCGCGGTGCTGAAAGGCGTCATGAAGGCGCTGATCGAGAAGGACGACGTTGCCAAGGACGTGCTCGATCATGCCTTCATCGCCGAGCACACCAACGGTTTTGCGGCGTTTGCGGCCGATCTGCGCGGCACGGCGTGGGACGCGATCGAGGCTGTCTCCGGTTTCACGCGCGCACAGCTCGGCGAGGTCGCCGCCGCGTACGCAAAATCCAACGCCACCATCGTCACCTACGGCATGGGCATCACCCAGCACAGCCACGGCACCGACAATGTCCAGCAGATCGCAAACCTGCTGCTGCTGAAGGGCAATTACGGCAAGCCGGGCGCCGGCATCTGCCCGCTCCGCGGCCACTCCAATGTGCAGGGCAACCGCACCGTCGGCATCACCGAGAAGCCCAACATCCCGATGTTCGAGGGCATCGAGCGCACCTTCGGCTTCAAGCCGCCGCGCCATCAGGGCCACGACGCGGTCGCGGCGATGGAGGCGATCGACGACGGGCGATCGAAAGTCCTGATCTGTCTCGGCGGCAATTTTGCCATTGCGCTGCCCGACCCCGAGCGTTGCACGGTCGCGATGCGCAAGCTCGAGCTTGCCGTGCATCTCGGCACCAAGCTCAACCGCTCGCATCTGCTGGTCGGCAAGCAGTCGATCATCCTGCCGGTGCTGGGGCGCACCGAGCGCGACATCCAGGCTTCGGGCCCGCAGGTCGTGACCGTCGAGGATTCGATGTCGATGGTGCACGCCTCGCGCGGCAAGCTGACCCCGGCCTCCGCGCATCTGCGCTCGGAATCGGCCATCGTCGCCGGCATCGCGATGGCGACCTTGCCGGCAAGCAAGGTGCCGTGGGCCGAGTTGATCGCCGATTACGACCGCATCCGCGACGCCATCGAGGGCGTCTTCCCCGACTTCAAGGATTACAACGCGCGCATCCGGATTCCCGGCGGCTTCCGCCTGCCGCTGCCGCCGACCGAGCGCAAATGGACGACGCCATCAGGCAAGGCCGAATTCCTGATCTTCGACGGCCTCGAGGAGGATCCGGTGCTGTCGGACAACGCGGTCCTCAAGCTCACGACGATTCGCAGCCACGATCAGTACAACACCACGATCTATGGGCTGAACGACCGCTATCGCGGCGTGTTCGGGCGGCGCGACGTGCTGTTCACCAACGCGGCTGATCTCGCCGAACTCGGGCTTGCGCATGGCGACCTCGTCGAGATCGAGACCGCGCTGCCCTCGGGCGCGCCACGCCGCCTCACCCTCACCGCGATCGCCTACGACATCGCCCGCGGCTCGGTCGCCGCCTATTACCCGGAAGCCAACGGCCTGGTGCCGCTCGACTACCAGGACAAGGAAAGCGGCACGCCTTCGTACAAGTCGGTGCCCGTGCATATCCGCCGCGCTGACAAGGCGGCGTAGCGCCGCTTCGCTGAATGTAGCCCGCATGAGCGAAGCGACATACGGGACCATTCGCCCCGGATATCGCTTCGCTCATCCGGGCTACGGAAGCTCGCCTTCACCTTGCATTCGCCGGCGCATGGGTCGGCCAGAGATCGGCGCGCCAGTGCAGCGCGATCGCCAGCATCGCGATGAAGCCGGCGGCAGCGAGCAGCGTGCCGGTCGCGGTGTAGCCGATCAGGTCGATCAGGCTGCCGGCGGCGAGCAGGCCAAGCGGCAGGCCGTAGATCACCATCATCCGCACGCCCATCACGCGGCCGCGCAAATGGGCGCTGGCATTGCGCATCAGCATCACCGCGGCGGAGATCATCGACATGCTCTGCGCGATGCCGGCCAGCACCAGGCAGGCCATCGCCACGGGCATGGTCCTGAGCTCGACGAACACCAAGAGCATTGCGTACCAGGCCAAGGTCGCGCCGATCAGGAGCCGCGCGATGCGCACGCCGCCGGCCATGCTGAGCGTAATCGAGCCGATCAGCGAGCCGACCGCAAAACTCGCCGAGAGATAGCCGAGCCCGGTCTGGTCGGTATGGAAGATGTCGCGCGCGACAAAGGGCAATAGGCCGTTGGTGAGCGGAAACGCGGTCAGGTTGGCGAGGAATGCAACGCACAGCGCGGCGCGCATGCCCGGGCCGCTCCAGGCATAGACGATGCCCTCCTTGAGGTCCCGCAGCAGTTTTGAACCCGGCAGATCGTCGGCCGCAAGATCAGCTACGCCGTGTGATTTCGGACGGCTCATGCACAGCATCAGGATCGCCGCGATGAAATAGAAGCCGGCGATCCCGACATAGACATAGCCGATGCCGAGCGCCGCGAACAATCCGGCCCCGGTCAGCGCGCCGGCGATCCGCGCCGAATCCTGCGTGGTGCGCGCCAGGCTGATGGCGCCGACCAGTTGCTCCGGCGGCATGATGTCGGCGAGCAGCGCACCGCGCACGCCGAGATCCGACGGGCGGATCACGCCCATGATCGCAACGATGATCATGACGTTCAAGGGCGCCAGGTGCCCCGTCAGGGCCAGCGTCATGATGGTGCCGGCGAGTACGGTATAGGCAAAGCGCATCACGGCGAGCAGATCGCGATGCCCCATGCGGTCGCCGATCATGCCGACGACAGGCGCGACCAGGGTGCCGACATATTGCAGCGAGGCGAGCACGGTCAGCAGCAGGACCGAGCCGGTCTCGACCATGATGTACCAGCCGAGCACCAGCGTCTCGACCTCGAACGCCCACGAGGTGAGCAGATCGGACGGCCATTGAAAGCGATAGCTGCGGATGCGAAATGGCGCGAGCGCGGAGGTCCGCGTGGCTCCGCTCAAGACGCGATGACGCGTTTCACGGCGTTCCTGCCCTTGTTCTTGGTTCTTGGTTGGCTCTTGAGTCTGGTCGTGATGAGCGTGGTCTTGATTGCAGTCGTTTGGGAAAACTTCCCTGTTCCGGAAGCGTAGCGCCAACGCCGCCCCTGTCAATCGCGGCCGCCGCATGCGGCCATGCCGGGCGCGGCCCTCTTCGCACCGCTCGCGTCAAGGCCTCGCGTCAAACCCGGTCCGAATCAGCCGCAGCCGATCCTGCGTTGCGGAAGCGCCGGCAACGGCGAAGCGAGTATTGCTGGTTTTTCCCGATCATAGGAACGAACCGATCGCTGCCAAGTTCTCCGCTCGAAGCAAACGCGGAGGAGCGAAATGGGCGCTGGCGATCAGGTCGCATGCATGTCGGTGGTGGCGTTGTTCTCGATCGCGCTGATCGTCACATCCAGCCTGTTCGTCGAGTCCCGGGCGGCAAGGAGCCCTGTAATGCCGGCCGTGCCGCAGGTCAGGGTTCCGCTCTAGCGCGCGGTCAAGTGCTCACGCTCTGTCAGAGCCTGTGGTCTCTGAAGCGTCTGAGGCAAAGCCGTCAATTGAGGTATCATCCCGCGCGGCGCGACCGCCGCGCCTGATCTCGTTCCTGCTCCACCACTGCACACAAAAATCAGCTCCGGCGCAGCCGGGGAGCCGCGCCGGAGTCTTATTGGGAAGTTGATTGTGTCTTAACGCACGGCATCAACCGGGACAGAGACAAACAGTTCCAGCCGGCTGCATATTTTTCCCGAAAAGCAGGATTGGGCGTCTTCCGCAAAGCTCAGTCCAGCTCCAGCTCGACCGCGATCCGCACCAGGTCGGAGTGGTTCTTGGCGCCGAGCTTCTGCTTGAGCAGCGAGGTGGTGTTGGCGACGGTCTTGTAGGAGATGCCGAGCGCGGAGGCGACATCGACGATCTTGTCGCCGCGGCCCAGCAGCCGCAGGATCTCCAGTTCCCGCGCCGACATCTGCGAGGCGGGGTTGGCCTTGATCGCGGCGCCGGCAAAGGCGATCGCCTCCGCGAGATGCGGCGAGATGAACCGCTCGCCGGCTGCGACCTTGCGCACCGCCTTCACGAACAGGCGCGGATCGTCGCTCTTCGAGAGATAGCCCTGCGCGCCCATCTCGACGGCCCGCACCACGAATGCGGGGTCGTCGTTCATGCTGAACATGATGATGCGGGCGTCCGGATCGTCCTTGCGGATCCTGCGCAGCAGCTCGAACCCGGAGACATCGGGCAGCTTGATGTCGATGACGGTGACGTCGGGCCGCTTCTGCATGAAGGCACGATGGCCGGCCTTGGCATCGGCGGCTTCGTCGATCTTGACCGTTTTGTCGGAGGCGAACAGGGAGCGGCAGCCCGAGACCACGACCGGATGGTCGTCGACGATCAATACCCTCGTGGCTGATTTGGCCGTTTCGTGCATGACTACCCCTCCGCCTTGATAGAAACTTCGCGCGGGAATGGAAAGAGAAGAATCGCCGAACGGAGCCCGATGTGCCAAAACTCTGGAACCGCCTCTCCCTTCGCGCCCGGCTGTTGCTGCCGATGGCGGCGATGGTGGTCGGGGCGCTGCTGCTCGGCGGCCTGGCCCTGCAGATCGCCTCGCCCGAGCAATTCGAGAACGAGAACGCGCAAGGGGCGCGCTCCGCCCGGTTCGTCGCCGACGCGCTAAATGCCGCGCTGGCGGCTGCGCGCAATCCGCAGCAGACCCTCGATGCGTTCGCGGCCGGGCTCGGGAGCCATGAGGCCATCGCATTCGTACCGCCCGGGTCCAGCCCGCAGCCCAATGCGGCCGCCCCCTATCGCGGCAACATTCCCGCCTGGTTCACCGCCCTGCTCCAGGTCCCCCAGCTCGGCTCGACCCATCCGGTCAGAATCGGGGCGGCTCACGTCGGGGACATCGTCTTCAGTCCGGATCTTTCGCCCGACATCGAGGAGAAATGGTTCGGCTTCCTGGCCATCGCCGCGTCCAGCTCGGCGCTGATGCTGCTCGCCGCGCTCAGCGTCTATTTCACGACAGGCACGGCGCTGCGCCCGCTGGCCGAGCTCGGCGCCGGCCTGACCCGGATGCGAAACGGCGAATACGACGCCGCCATTCCATTGGCCGGCCCGCCCGAGATCCGCAACAGCTGCGCGGAAGCCAACCAGCTCGCCGCGACGCTGAGGCGGTTCAGCCAGGACAATCGCGAGCTGCTGCGCAAGCTCGTTGCGGTGCAGGACGACGAGCGCCGCGAGCTCGCCCGCGAGCTGCATGACGAGATGGGCCCGCTGCTGTTCGCCATCCGCGCCAACGCCACGGCGCTGGCCGAGGCCGAGGGCCCTCCCGAGCCGGGCTCGCCGGCGCATGGCATCCTCAGCGCGGCCGAGGCCTTGCAGCTGGCCAACCGGCGCGTGCTTGAGGGGCTGAGCCCGCTCTACGTTACGGAGCTGGGACTAATGGCCAGCGTGCAGGCGTTGCTGCGCAATGCCAAATCCCAGGCTCCCGACCTCAGCCTGCAATCGCAGATCGATCAGCGTCTGAACGACCTCGACGGCCTGCTCTCGCAAACCGCTTACCGCGTCATCCAGGAGGGGGTGACCAACGTCCTCCGCCATGCGGAGGCGTGGACGATGAGCGTCGCGGCGGCGATCGAGGACGGCCAGATCCGGATCGAGATTTCGGACGACGGCATTGGCCTGCCGCGGAACCTGGTTTTCGGCCGCGGCCTGACCGGCATGCAGGAACGCGTGCGCGCGCTCGACGGCACGCTGGAGCTGGTCCGCGAGCAAGGTCTCACCGTCGTGCGATGCCTGTTGCCGCTCGACCATGCTGTCGTGCAATGAGGAAGGCATCACCGCGACGACGGGGCACAGCGCATGTGCGATATCCGCCCCTCGGCATCGAACCCGAACACGATCTGAACCCGCCTGCCCTCGAAGCTCAGATAGTCAAGCACGATCCCGTTCCCTCGCGGCGAAATCTCCTCGAGCCCGAACGCGCTCGACGCCACCGCGGACAGTTTCGGTCGCCAGTAATCCGCCAGCGCCGAACGGCCGCTGATCGAGCTCCCCTCGCAGGCGCATTCCAGCCGGGCATCATCGGCATAATGGTCGAGCAACGCCTCGAGATCGCGGCTCCGGCAGCAGTCGAGCCAGTCCACCACGACGGCCATCTCGTCAAACTGATTGGTCAAATGAACTCCACAAAAATCGATTGCGGAATAATGCCGGTCAGGTCGCGCCCGCCGAATGCAGCGCAAACGCCGCTCCGGCTCGTTCTGCAACGACGGCGCCGCTGGATGTTAACGCATCCGCGGATGCCGATACAGCGGATCGTGCTCCGGCGCCGCCGCACCGCCATGCCGCCATGGCATCAGCGGCGGGGTCTTCGATCTGCGGAAGCCGACGTCCTTCACGTCCGCGGCACGGCGCGCCGCAGCATGAAGTGCGTGGGAATGAAGGCGAGCAGCGGAAGGCCGATCATCAGGCCGGCGAGCCACACCAGCGGCGGCACGAAGCCTTGCGGCGCCCTGTCGCTGGTGCCGAAGACGTAGTTGATGTTGACCGGGGCCATGCCCGGGTCCGGCCGCGGTGGCGGCATCACGAAGTAGCAGAGCAGCAGCAGCGCCCATGCCAGCACGCTCCAGGCGATCAGCGCGCGCTGATCGTAACCGAGACGCCAGACCAGGAACAGCAGCAGGAACGGCAGCCAGCCGTGGAAGCCCGACAGGAAGCGCAGGAACAGCGAGACGTTCGAGTCGAACATGTAATCGGTCATTCCGGTCAGCGAAAAGCCGGCGACATGCGCGAGGAAGTCGATCACCCAGACGGTCTGCGGCACCAGCAGCCCGACGGCGCACATCGAAATCAGGAGCGCGCTTTCGGTCCAGACCCCGATCAAAGTGAGGATCAGGCAGACGTCGCAAAAATACAGGAAATTCGTCGGCCCGTAGGAATATGTGTACACCGGCACCAGGACGGCCATGAAGGCGCTGAAGCCGATCTTGACGGAGAGCGGAATGCGCGCGGGCGACTGTTCGACAGCGATGACGGACATTGCGATATGACTTTCCATTGCACAATCGGCGATGCCTAGCATCCGGTCGGTAAATGGACCCTCCATGCCGCAACCTTGAATTGATCGGCGTTCGGGAATTCGGTTAACGGGGACCCAGCGTCACAGGTACAGTTTTAGGTGCCGCCGTGCCGGCTTTGGGGTAGCATGCCCGCTTCAAAGCTGCGGAGGACCACATGAAAGCCTTCGAAGTTTTCGCGATCTATCTGACGCCCTTTGTGATCCTTGGGGTCGCAATCCGGCTCCTGATGAAGCGTTACGCCGTCGATCTGCCCGATCTGCACAATCAGGCAGGCGCCACACCGAAGCGGCGATTCCTGCTCGGCGCGTGGCGTTCGGACTGAGGCACGCCAGCCTTGTGGCATCGAATGCGGACGCGCTCCCGGGCCGCGACAGGTGCACCGCCCCATAGGATGAGAAATGCCTTAGAAATCCCTTGGCGGCATAGCGCTTCGTCCCTAAACCGTATTGTGGACGGACCCTGAGGAGGGAGTATGACTGTGCCCGACCCGGAAAGTCTTCCAATCGACCAGATTTACGTTCCCATCAAGAAGAGGAAAACGCTGAGGCCTGAGCTCGTTCAGGAAATCGCGGCGAGTATTCTGGAATTAGGACAACAGATTCCCATTCTCGTTCGGCCTGACGAAGGCCGGCTCGTTTTGCTCGAGGGATTGCATCGGCTCGAGGCCTGCAAGGCGCTTGGCGAGACGACGATTATCGGAGTCTTGGGTTCAGCAGAGACCGCTCACCACAAGGCGCTGCTGTCGGACACAGCTGAAACTGAGGCCGAGCGGGACAAGATGGCGCGATTGAAGAAGCTGCGCCTCGAAAAGGAAGCTGCGGTGAGATCGACCGCTTCCGCGGAGGCGATCACGGAAACTCAATCAACCGGGCTTCGGTCAGCGCGCTCCGGCGGAAGTATCAGACGAGGGGCGTCGGCCGATCCAGGATCAAAAACCAAGACCCTGTCGGAATGGCTCACACAACAGAAGCGCGATGGTGGTCGCTATTGATTGTCGGCTCGCACCCCTTCTGCCTTCCGCGTATGCCCAAAGGTGCACACAAGACCGCGTCTTCGAACGCTGTGTGCGTTCCGCTGCACCGCAAAATGGAACTTTAGGGCGAATCGGGAGTAGACTTCTTACCTCCGGCAAGCGACGCCCCTGAGAGCCCAAGTCGGGAGCAATGCCCCGGTAAGGAGGAAGAAATGCCTTACACCCATGAGTCGAGGAGACCCACCCAGGCTCAGCGCGAGGCCCAAAAGGCGTTCCGGGCAGCTGACGCCAAGACCGCGACATCGGAACACCAACGCGTCCAGAACGCATTTCATGCGAACCGTGAGCGACTGAAGGCGGAGCGTTTGGCGCGCGAGGCAGCGGCGAGCAGCGAAGCCGCGCCCAAGAAAAAGCGGTGAAAGCGTCTGGCAGCGCCGCCGATCGGCAGGTCCGCAGTGAGCCAGCGGGCGAAGCCCCCCTCATCCTGGCGCCTGCTCGCCTGGGACCTGCATCCGCGGGCTACAACGCTTCAGCCATCACGGCACCCGGCCGTGCCCTCGCCTGCAGGCGGGACACCGCCTCGGCCAGCGGCATGTCGGCCTGCGCGCCGTCGCGCTCGCGCAAGGTCACCCGGCCCTCCCTCATCTCGCGCCCGCCGACGATCGCCATCACAGGCACCGCCATGTCATGCGCCGCCACGATGCGTCGCGACAGCGTGTCGGCGCCGTCATAGCCAACAGCCCGGATCCCGGCATCCTCGAACGCTGCCTTGACGTCCGCGCCATACGCCGCCTGCTCTTGCGAGATCGGCGCCACCGCAACCTGGTCCGGCGACAGCCAGAACGGCAGCGCACCGCCGTGATGCTCGAGCAGGATCGCGATCATGCGGCCGAGCGATCCGAAGATGGCGTGATGGATCATCAGCGGCGTCGCACGGCTGCCGTCGGAGGCGATGTAGGACGCTTCGAGGCGCTCCGGCAGCACACTGTCGAGTTGCACCGTGCCGCACTGCCAGGATCGTCCGAGACGGTCGCGCAACGCGAATTCCAGCTTCGGTCCGTAGAACGCGCCTTCGCCCGGATTGATCTGCGGCGCGAGGCCGCAGCGCCGCGCGGCATCGCCGAGCTTCGCCTCCGACCAGTCCCAGCTCGCATCGTTGCCGGCGCGCAGCGCGGGCCGCGTCGCCAGCGCCACCTCGTAGTCGGGAAAGCCGAGCTCACGGTAGACCTCATCAAGCAGGGCGATGAAGCACGCGACTTCGCTCTCGACGTCCTGCTCGCGGCAGAACACATGCGCGTCGTCCTGCTCGAACGCGCACGTTCGCATGATGCCGTGCAGCGAACCGGACGGCTCGTTGCGATGGCAGGCGCCGAATTCGGCATAGCGGATCGGAAGCTCGCGCCACGAGCGCAGCCCCTTGTTGAAGATCTGCACATGGCACGGACACGACATCGGCTTCAGCGCCATCGCCGCCTCGCCGTCGTCGACGCGGAACATGTGCGCGCCGAACTTGTCCCAGTGACCGCTGCGGTCCCAGAGCTGCTTTGGCAGCAGCTGCGGCGTCCGGACCTCGGCATAACCGGCGCGGCGCATCTTGCGCCTGACATAGTCCTCCAGCACCCGGTAGAGCGCGGTGCCGCGCGGATGCCAGAACACCATGCCCGGCGCATCCTCCTGGAGGTGCCAGAGCTTGAGCTGTACGCCGAGATGTCTGTGGTCGAGATCGTCCATGGCTATGTTCCTTGTGATGGGAAACAGCGCGGACGGTGACCACCCAAACAGAAAAGGCCCCGTCCGTCGCCGGCGGGGCCTTTCTGGGTGAAGGACGCTTGTCTCTAGCGCGCGCAACCAGCAGGCGATCCGCCGTCAGCGGTCGCGGTGGTGGTCGAAGCGGCTGAGAAAAGCTTGTTCATGAGTTGTATATGGCGGCAAAACGCCCGGGCGTCAACGCCCGCTCGAGCCGCTCGGCGTCGCGCCGAGTAACGGCCCTTAATCGGAAGCGTCTCAGTCGTCCCGCTGCACCAACTCGATGGTGATGCCCTCGGGACCCTCGAAGAGCCGCAGCTTACGGCTGATGTAATCCATCTCGTCGCTCAGCATGGTCACGCCATTGGCCACGAGGTGTGCGGTGGCCGCCTCGATGTCGTCGACGCGGAACGCGAGGTGGTTGAAGCCTCGTCGTCGCAGATTCGTCGGGTGCGCACCCGGATCGGTCGCAGGCGGCGGGTCGAACGCGAGCAGCTGAATCTCGAAATGAGGATCCGCTCCCTCGAGTGCGAGGGTGATGTGCTGCGCCTTCATGCCCGGCATGCCCATGTACTGAGCGGGCACGCCACCGTCGATCGTCGCGACATGCGCCTTTCTGAAGCCAAGCAGCGCGAAGAACGCGATCGCCGGGCCGGCGTCGGCCACTGCGATGGTGACATGGTCAGGATTGAGTATCATCTCGTTACTCCCGTCATCAACGCCATGCACTCGGACGCGCGGGCTCCACCTCGGCAGGGTGACTTTCCGGCAAATTGGCCCCGCTCTTGCAACCCTACCAGCTCGCTCTGTCGCACCGTAGGCGGGTTGGCCGCGCCGAAGTCTGCTTTTGGGGCCAGGAGCGGAAGTACAGCAGTCGCCTGACGAACTTAACCCTCGGGTAGCCCTGCCAGACGCAGACCTTCGTCGAACAGGTCGCTGACCCATCTGTCTCGGAAAGGTCTGCGTAAACGTGTCGCCGCTATGGAATTGTGAGGTATCAATTCGAGTAGCCGATCCTTGGCAACAGCCGCTTCCTGCTGATTGCCAAGGTGACCTGCCGAAATGGCGACCGCATTCCAACTCCCGACCCATCGCGGCATCTCATATGTGGTGCGGCGGGCATACTCCAAGGCAATCGCGTATTCGCCTTTGAGAATATGGGCGAAGGCGAGGCCGCCGTAAGCCCATCCAAGTAAAGAATCGACCGGGCTCAATCGGATCGAACGCGAGAAATTATCGATGGCACGTTCAGTATCGGCTACCCAGGCCCGCAGCCAACCGCTCCGAATCAGAACGTTGAACGAATTGGGATTTAGATAGAGGGGCGGTCCATGGCAGCGAGAGGCATGTCGAACTCATGTGCCAGCCAAGCGAAGCCATGAGCCGCGAGTGCTATCGTGTTGGGTTCATCGCGGCTCGCGAGCAATGCCTCCTGAGCCAACTCACGTCCCCGCGCCACGTCCTCTGGCGATGCCCAGCCCTGGCTCAAGCGTAAGGTATGAATGTAGACCGCGAATGCCTTTGCCCAGGAATAGGTCGGGTCCAGAGCGATAGCCCGTTCAAGCAGCCGGAGCGCTTCGTCGAGGTCGGCGCGCAGTTGAGAATAGTGGATCGAGAGGGCCTTTAGATAGAAATCATAGGCATCGAGGCTGGACGTCGGCTTCATCTGCGCACGACTGATCTCGGCCTCGGTGATCGACGGCTCGATAGCGCCGACCACGCGCGTCGTCACATCGTCTTGTAGTTCGAACACGTTTTCCAGCGCAGCATCGATCTTGTCCGCCCAGAGATGAGCGCCGGTCGCAGCTTCAATGAGCTGGCCGGTAATGCGCACCCGCCCGCCCATCTTGCGAACGCTGCCTTCCAGTACATAGCGCACCCCGAGCTCGCGACCGACTTGCTTGATATCGACGGCCTTGCTCTTGTAGGTGAAACTGGAATTTCGCGCGATCACGAACAGTGACTTGAAGCGGGACAGCGCCGTGATGATGTCCTCCACAACGCCATCAGCGAAATACTCCTGCTCGGGGTCGCCGCTCATGTTGGCGAACGGCAGTACTGCGATGGAGGGTCTGTCAGGCAGCGGGAGAAGCTTGCCGGTCTCGGCAGGCGACTTGGTGTCTACTGCAGACGAAATGGCTGAACGCACGGCATAAAGCCGCACCCGCCGGTCAATGTTTTTTAGCGATCTTTCGCCGAGATCATCGAACGAATAAGCCGTCTTTCCCCGTACCTGCCGATAGGCATCCTCTGATAGGTATACGCCACCCGGCTCGCATTCGTTCTCGACCCGCGCGGCGACATTGACGCCATCGCCGAAGATGTCGTTGCTGTCGATGATAATGTCGCCAACGTTTATTCCGACCCGGAACTGGACACGCGCCACGGTCTCTTCGGCCGTTCGCTCCGCCATTTTTTCCTGAACCGCAACCGCGCAAGTTACGGCGTCGACCGCGCTGGCGAACTCGACGAGCATGCCGTCGCCGGTGGTCTTGACAATCCGGCCGTGATACTGGGCGATGGCTGGATCGACGACCTCGCGGCGGTGCGCCTTCAAAGCGGCCAGCGTGCCGACCTCATCAGCGCCCATCAGGCGCGAGTAGCCTGCGACATCAGCTGCAAGGATGGCAGCAAGTCTGCGTTCGACCCGCGTCTCGGCCACGTGGTGCGCTCCGACCCAGCGTAGTAGTGGGACAAGTCTATGCGTCGGAACCGGGGCGTGTCTATCGAGTTCGCGAAGTCGGCTGCGGGTCAACGGCCGACGTCGGCGTGCGCCGACGGCTTTGTCTGCTCCGAGCCCGCGCGGAAGTCTGCTTTGGGTCATTCGCGACCTCAGCCTGGGACACGCGCAGGTCCGCCAAGGGCCAAATCCAGGCTCAGGTGGTGCACCAAAAAGAGACGCTATTCGATCATGCGGCCGGTGCTTCCAAGACGGTTTGCTTGATCAATGTTCCTGCCAAGACGAGATCGGGCTTCGCGAAGTCCTCAGTGAACCGTCATCAACCGAGCGGGGACTAACCTTTCAGCGCGGCTGGTCTGACCGCAAGTGGGAAACGGCCGCGAAGCCGCCGCAGCCGAATGCCCTATATGGAACCTCCCGATGGCCGACACCCATACCCGCGACTCCTCGTGGACAACCGATTTGATCTGGCACTATCTCCACAACGTCACGACGGCGGCCAAGACGCCCGCCTATCGCAAGTTCTACAGCAACCAAGACCCCAGCGACGAATTGGACGACCGCCATCGCGTCTATGAAATGCTGGTGGACGAACCGCTGAACACCCTTCCCACCCTGGCGGCGACCGCCGACGAGTCGATGGAAAACTACAAGAAGAGCAAGCTGCCATGGAACCAGAACAATGGCGGCTTCCTCAAGGCAGTGAACAATCAATATTGGTGCGGTTCGATCATCAAGATCGTGTTCGTCCGCTATATGGGCTGGAAAATGGCCGAACCGACGTCGCGCGACCAAGTGAGCGCGGCCCGCGATCCCGGCAAAGCGGTGGATTGGACGATCAAGAATCTTGAAAACAAGGTGCCGGTGCGGGCCTCGCTCGGCGGCGCCCATTATGTCGGCATCGTCGGCCACCGCACTTCGGGAGCCGACGGCAAGATCACCGAGTTTCTATGCCTCGACCCATGGGCCTATGGCATCGACGGCGGCAATCGGAACATGAAATATGCCGGTTCGCCGACCGCCTTTCTCGGGATCAGCAAACGCGACGGCGCGATATGGACCTATAGCAACAAGGCCGTCGCCTTCGTCGAACGGCCATCCTAGAGCGCCAGCGGCGCCGGAACGTCAGCCTGGAGGCGGAAGCGGACGTTCCGACGATGTCCGAGCCGACCGCTCTATGCGCTCCGCCTGACCTCAGCGAGCATCAGGCTTTCAAGCTCCCTGACGGCTTCTGCTTCGGTTATGCCGCTGACGAGCGCGACTTCTCCGGACAGGCGATCGGCTGCCGCCGCGTAAAGCTGCCGTTCGCTGTAGCTCTGTTCGGGATTGACCGCGGGCCGATAGAGATCCCGCATGACTTCCGCGATGGCGACAATATTGCCCGAATTGATCTTGCCTTCGTATTCTTGAGCAAGCCGGGACCAATTCCCCCGCGCTTTGTGCGGCGCTTGACCCAGGATTCGTCGCATGTGCTGGATGGCAGCGGGATCGGAGGGCTTACGCATTCCAGCGCTTGCCGCTTTCCTCGTCGGAACGCGCAGCGTCATCTTGCTCTTCGCGAAATAGACGACAAAGAACTCGAGGCAAGCCCCTGCCACTGTCTGCTCCTCAATCGCTACAATTTGGCCGACGCCGTGCGCAGGGTACACGATCAAGTCCGTCGCCTTGAAACCAAAGCGCATCTCAGCGCTCTGGTTTTCAGTCGTTTCGTCGACGGGGTTCGCTGATGCTGAATGTGTGTGGTTCGAACAGTTGGATGTGGATCGATTATCAAAATTCATTTCGCGACAAGCTCCATGGCTTCTTGAATTGGCTCATGCCAATTCCAGCTCTGATCAATCACGCATTTGAAACAAACTGCCGGGCCGGAAATCATTCACGCTGCCCGATTTGATCCCTAACCAATAAGCCGCGAGCGCGCGCGCCGCCACGGGAATGACGCTACCAATTTCCATTCCTTTCGATCGCTGTGGCTTCTTGGCAACGTGTTCCCACTCGGCGAAATCAACGGTTCCGTGCCGAAATCTCGATCACTGAGTTGCCCGACGACGCAAGCCCCCGCAGCAAAAATATTTCTATTTATCAGAATACCCAACTCAGTGTATGAACTGTTCGTCTCACCCGATCGAGGGGCGCTTCGCGGTCGTCACGAACGCGGTGTGGGATGCGGTGGACGCCGATCGCGCAGTCGACGAATGCGCATGACGCGGACGGCGAAGTCGTGTGGTCCTGACGCCCTAGGTGTCCCCTTGTAAGACGTAATTGCGTCTTGCGAAGGCGGTGACAAACAAGCCAAGTCTCGCCGGGGAGAGCACGAAGTAAGCCGTAAAACCATCGCGCAGGGAAAGCCGGACTGCTCCGGTTACACCTGTGGTCCTACCTCCGAGCTTTCTACCCATTGCTCGGGGCCCATGGGTGCGATCGGCACCCGGCTTTCCCTGCGCCCTCTGCAAGAGGGCGAGACGAAGAACAAAGCTCGGGCAAATCATGTCGCGAGAATATAGAACTGCATCCACATCTTCCCCTGTCATCGCCCGGCTCGACCGGGCGATCCAGTACGCCGCGGCCTTTCGGCTCAAGCACCGCAGTCTCTGGAATACTGGATCACCCGCATACGCGGGTGATGACATCCCGGGTTGGGGGTTCGCCGGGACGACAGCGGAATCGAGGCGACAACGCGGCCTCACGCTCCCTCTCCAACTCATGCGAACACGACATTTTGTCATGGGACGCGGAGTTGCATTTTTTGCATCGCATCATATGATGAAGATAATTCAATCAAATCCCCGGCATTGAAGGAAATCCTGCCATGGCATCCAGCGCCGATCCCGTCGTCATCCTCTCCGCCGCCCGCACCCCGCTAGGCCGCTTCATGGGCGAACTGACGCCGCTCGCGGCCCACAAGCTCGGCTCGCATGTGATCGGCGCGGCGCTCGAGCGCGCGAGGCTCGCGCCGGAACGCATCGACGAGGTGTTCATGGGCAACGTGCTGCCCGCCGGCCAGGGCCAAGCCCCTGCCCGCCAGGCGGCGCGCGGCGCAAAACTGCCCGATGCCACCGGCGCCACCACCGTCAACAAGGTCTGCGGCTCCGGCATGAAGGCGACCATGCTCGCCCACGACATCATCAAGGCCGGCTCGGCCGAGATCGTATTGTCCGGCGGCATGGAGAGCATGAGCAACGCGCCTTATCTTTTGCAGAAGGCGCGCGGCGGCTATCGCGCCGGCCATGACCGCATCATCGACCACATGATGATGGACGGGCTCGAGGACGCCTACGAGACCGGCCGCTCGATGGGCGATTTCGGCGAGGCGACCGCGGAGGCCTATCAGTTCACCCGCGCCGACCAGGACGCTTTCGCAATGGAGACGCTGAGCCGCGCCCGCAAGGCGGTCGAGGGCGGCGCCTTCAAGGCCGAAATCGCGCCGATCACGCTGCAGGAAAAGGCCGGCCCGCGCATCATCGCCAATGACGAGCATCCGCTGAAGGTCGATCCCGCGAAGATCCCCGGCCTCAAACCCGCATTCCGTGCCAACGGCACCATCACGCCGGCGGCCTCCTCCGCCAACGCCGACGGCGCCGCGGCGCTGATCCTGGCCAAGCGCTCGCTTGCCTACCGCGACGGGCTACCGGTGCTGGCCGAGATCAAGGGCCACGCCACCCACAGCCAGGAGCCGCAGTGGTTCACCACCGCGCCGATCCCGGCGATCAGAAAGCTGCTCGACAAGGTCGGCTGGAGCGTCGGCGATGTCGACCTGTTCGAGATCAACGAAGCCTTCGCCGTGGTCGCGATGGCGGCGCAGCGCGATCTCGGAATTCCCAGGGACAGGCTGAACATCAATGGCGGCGCCTGCGCGCTCGGCCACCCGATCGGCGCCACCGGCGCGCGGCTGATCGTGACGCTGCTGCACGCGCTGGAAGCGCAGAATTTGAAGCGCGGAGTCGCCGCTTTGTGTATCGGCGGCGGCGAAGCCACCGCGATCGCGATCGAGCGCGTCACGCACTGAGGCGCAATGATCCTAGTTCCGATCGCTTTGTCCGCAGCCTCACCTCGCCTCTCCCGCCTGCGGGGGAGGCCGACGCGCGCGGCAGCGCACTCGCGTGCCAGAGCGCGGCGGGTTTGGGGGGTGTCTCCACAATATGACTCGCGGCGGGACCCCACCCCGGCCCTCCCCCGCAAACGGGAGAGGGAGCACAGCATCTACGCAGCCGGCAATTCGAGCGCAGCCTGCGAGTCCGAAAACGAGGGAACTAAGTCGTTTTAGACATAGCTCCGTCGTGCCATATTGCGCATCACGAACAGAACCCTCATCGCATTTCAATTGGGGCCCAATGATCTCGAACTGGCTTGCTTCCGCCCTCGCCCGCCGCAACATCCACTACGGTTGGGTGATGGTCGCCGTCACTTTCCTCGCCGCGCTGATCTCGGCCGGCACCGTCGGCGCGCCCGGCGTCTTCATCGTGCCGCTGCAGAAGGAGTTCGGCTGGTCCACCGCCGAGATTTCCTCGGCGCTGTCGATCCGCTTCATCCTGTTCGGGCTGATGGCGCCGTTCGCCGCAGCGCTGCTGAACCGCTACGGCCTGCGCAACGTGACGCTGGCGGCACAGCTGATCGTGGTCTCGGGGTTGCTCGCCTCGCTCGCCATGACGCAGGTCTGGCAGCTGGTGCTGTTGTGGGGCGTCGTGATCGGGATCGGCACCGGCATGACCGCGCTGGTGCTCGGCGCGACCATCGCCACGCGCTGGTTCGTGGCGCGGCGCGGGCTCGTGATCGGGATCCTCACCGCGAGCGTTGCGACCGGGCAGCTCGCCTTCCTGCCGCTGCTCGCGACGCTGACCGAGCGTTACGGCTGGCGCATCGCGCTGTCGCTGGTCTGCGTCGTGCTCGGCGTCGCCGCCTTCGCCGTGCTGATGTTGATGCGCGACCGTCCCAGCGATGTCGGCCTGCGTCCGTTCGGCGATCAGGGCACCGCGCCCCTCCCGGCGCCACCGCCGGCCAATGCGCCGATCGTGGCGGCCGCGCTCGGCACGCTGCGCGATTCCTCGAAATCGTCGGTGTTCTGGATCCTGTTCGCGACCTTCTTCGTCTGCGGCGCATCGACCAACGGCCTGGTCCAGGTCCACCTGATCCCGATGTGCCTCGACTACGGCATCCCGCAGGTGCAGGCCGCCAGCCTGCTCGCCGCGATGGGCATCTTCGACTTCTTCGGCACCATCGTCTCGGGCTGGCTGTCGGACCGCTACGACAACCGCTACCTGCTGTTCTGGTATTACGGCCTGCGCGGCCTCTCGCTGCTGTTCCTGCCGTTCTCCGACTTCACGTTCTACGGATTGTCGCTGTTTGCGATGTTCTACGGGCTCGACTGGATCGCGACCGTGCCGCCGACGGTGCGCCTCACCGCGCAGCGCTTCGGCGCAGAGCGCGCCAATCTGGTGTTCGGCTGGATCTTCGCCGGCCACCAGCTCGGCGCCGGCACCGCCGCGTTCGGCGCCGGTCTGTCGCGCACGCTCTATCAGAGCTATCTGCCGGCGTTCTTCATTGCCGGCGCGCTCTGCGTGTTCGCCGCGCTGATCGCCCTCGCAATCGCACGGCCGCAGCCGAAGCCCGCGGCCGAGCCGAAACCGGCGGCGGCTTGAGGCCCTCGCCTGCGCGACTTGCGCCGGTCAGTACGAGAGGATGGTGCGCATCCCGAACACGATGCTGTCCTTGATCCGATGCGTCTGCGTCGGATCGTTTGGGTCGACGGCGCCGCCCCCGGGATGGGCGATGTATTGAGACATCGGCTGCATCGTGAAGTTGGCGTTCACGACGTGCTGGTAGGTGATCTCGAGGATCGCCTCATAGTCGCGGATCGGATACGCCGTGCCGGTGAAGATCTGCGTATCGCGATCGAGCGCGCGCGCGGCGTCGGAAATCTTGCCGTAAATCCCGGCGATGCCGAACCGGTCGTCCGGATATTTGTCGCTGAAGCCGGTGAACAGGAAGCCGCCGTCGACATAGGTGCTGATGAGGTTGCGGTCCGACGGGCTGACCGAAGCTCGCATGAAGAACGCGACGCCCTTGTCCGCGTCCGGCTTGGCGCGCGCGAGCAACTGCTCATAGACCATGAAGATGCCGTTGTCCCGCCGCAGCCACCGCGTGTCGCCGGAGCTGTTGGGATCGGCGAGCGACAGCCCGTCGGCCCCGAAGCGCTGATCGGCGAACGACATCATGTGATACCAGCCGCCGCCGGTGATCGTGGCCGGCAGCTTGCTCTCGCCGATCTCGAACTTGTATTTGAGCTGGCCGATCCACCAGGGCGGATCGTTGACGCGGAACAGGATCCCGTGTGGATTGAGGAGTTGCGGGTCCTCGGTTCCCTGCGGCGGAGCGGCCGAACCGTCGAACAGCCCCAGATAGGCCGTGAGGCGGTCGGTCAGGCTCGCCTTGATGCGGATCCCGGGCACGGCAAGCGCCGGCGATGGCCCGCCGGTCGGAAGATTGACGCCGGTGATGCCGGGCCAGCCCAACGCCGAATTGATGAAGATGTCGTCGTACTGGCTGTCGATGAACTCGACGTCGGAGCCCTGCTGGCCGACGCGCACCGCGAGCCTGCCGTCCAGAAGCTTCTGCTCGATCCAGAACTCGTAGAGCCGCGTCGCCGGCAGCGACTCGACGCCGGACACCAGAAACAAATTGCCGACATAGCCCCGCGACAGCCCGTCGCCATGGATCTGGAACATGTTGGCGTGGAAGGTCGCGCCGGTCCAGCCCATCACCTTGTCGAGGTCGATCGTGGTGCCGAGATCGAGACGGCCGGTATAGGCCGCACCGTTGCTCACACCGCCCGAGGTGTTGCTAAACGCCTCGCCGATATAGGTCATGCTGAACTGGTAGCCGGCTTCCTCCAGCGCGGCGCGCGTATCCGCGATCCGATCGGCGACCGGCTTGTCGTCCGCATGCGCCGGGGCGCAGAGCGCGAGGGCCGCGGCCACCAGTGTTGCGCGGGAAAGAGCTCTGCTCATGGAAGATGCCGCAGTGCGATCGCGCTATTTGACGATGCGCAGCCGCCGCATCAGCAGATAGGCCAAGAGCGACGATCCGACCAACAAGCCTGCAGCCCACAGAAACCCGCTGTCGACGTCGGTCAGCGGCAATCCCTTGGTGTTCATGCCGAAGATGCCGGTGACGAGCGTCGGCGGCAGCAGCATCATGGTGACGACGGAGAGCGCATGCAGATGCTTGTTGCTCTCCTCCTCGAGCTTGAAGCGCAGCTCCTCCTCCAGCAGGCGGCTGCGCGCGCGCAGTTCGACGATGTCATGGTCGAGGCCGTCGAGCCGCTGTGCCAGCTTGCCGGCCTGCAGCCGCAGCGCCGGGCTGAGATTGTCCATGTTCTTCAGCTCGAGACGGTGAAACAGCACACGCAAACCGGAGAGCTGGCGATGCAGCCGCACGCAGGTCCGGCGCATCCGCCCGAGCGCGCTGCGCATCTCGGAATTGGTTTCGCCGGCGACCACCCGGTCCTCGATCGCATCGATCTCGGTGCCGATCTTGTCGGCCATGCGGTCCATGGTGTCGGCGACCTCGTGGATGATCTTTTCCAGCAGCGCCGCGACGCTCTCGACGCGATAGCCGCTTTCGAGCACGCGGCGCGTCGCGTCGACCGCGCAGAGCGCCTGGTGGCGTCCGCTGATCAGGAGACGCTCGGTCATCGCAAACCGAAGGAAGTCGGTCTCCTCGGTCGGAGCATCGATGCTGCGCACCAGATCGGAGAACACGCCATAGACGCAATTGTCGATGGTGTGGATCTGCTGGAATTCGTCGCTCGACAGCAGCAGGTCCCGCGCGAGCTGCGGGATATGCATGTTGGCGAGCCACGCCCGGGTGCGGACATCGCTCAGGTTGAAGTGCAGCCACAACCTTCCGTCATGGCTCGGCTCGATCGGCTTGTCGATCGGAAGCGCCTCGGCACGGCCGTCGTGGTGCAGGCGAAACGCCCAGACCAGGCCGGGGACGGCCTCACGTGTCAGCAGCGAGCCGACAGGAGCAGGAGGTGGATCTGCCAGCATGGCCGCTCTCCAAGGGAATCTTCAAGGCAACCGCGCGAAATGTTCAAAACCCCGCCCACGTGCAAAACCGGGCGGGCGCGTCCTTCATATTGGAGGACGCGCCCGTTACAGTTTTGTGTCAGCGACAGCCCTACTCGGCCGCAAGGCCGGTCGGCGTCGCCGCCTCGGCGGCTTCCTTGTTGTAGTCGTGCACAACGCGCCCGAACGGCAGCGTCAGATCGGCGAGGAAATGATGCGCGCCGACGACGCGCTTGACCGGAAAATCCGCGACCGGCGCGTTGACATGCGGCACCAGATGCAGCCGGCCCGGCCCGATCCACGATCCCTTGACGACGATGTCGGTCAGGTTGATCGCGACCAGCTGGCAGATTTCGAGATGGCCGTCGACGCCGGGGATCATCTTCAGATTGATCTGCGTCTTCGACAGCGTGGCGCGCGTGATGTCGCCATTGCCCGCCATGCTCTCGTGTTTGTAGCCCATCGTGCCCATCGCAACGAGCTGGCCGGCATATTCCAGCGTACCGGTCAGCGTGTCCTTGACGATCTCGAGCTTCGGGTGGGCGTACTTCTTCGGAAAGCCCCAGATCTCGCGGCCGGCCGCGATCGGCGGATCATCGTCGAGATACATTTGGCAGACGAAATTGACCTCTTCGCCATGCAAGCGTGCGGGGATCACAAGACCGGACTCGGTGTAGCTGCCGAAGCCGGAGCTGTCGGGCATCTTGATCCATTCGTAATGCACGATCGCCTGCTCGATCGGCTCCAGCGGCTCAGGCAGGCCGGCACGGATCAGCTCCGGATCGGTCTCATAGGTGATGACAAGGAATTCGCGATCGATGAAGCGGTAGGGACCGGCGGGATAGCTCGGACCGGCGGCCGGCATGGACGGAAGCTTGAGCAGATCTTCCCTGCGCATCGCAATAACCCCCTGTTTGAAAAGCTTGCGCGGAAGCTAACGGCCGAGATTGACAGCGAGATGAGGGATTTCCGTCAGCCGCATGACCCGCGTCTCACGGTGGTGGCCAATGCTAACCATGCAGGCAGGCATGGCGGATGCGCCATGGGCCGACGCGGTGTTTGTCATCACGGCGTCATCGGCGCCCTGAATTCTCGCCGCGAATTTTTGGAGTGCCATGAGATGGACGCGCGAACCCCTCATTTTGACGATATCGAGCACGCGACGCCCGGCTGGCGCCCCGAAGGCTGCGATCGCGTGGCTCTTGTCCTGCAAGGCGGCGGCGCGCTCGGCGCCTATCAGGCCGGCGTCTATCAGGCGCTGCACGAATCCAATATCGAACCCGACTGGGTCTGCGGCGTCTCGATCGGCGCGATCAACTCGGCGATCATCGCCGGCAATCCGCCTTCGAAGCGGCTGGAGCGGCTGCACACATTCTGGGATCGCATCACCAGCCGCAAGATCTGGCACTACACGCCAGACGGCGACATCTTCCGCAAGGCCCGCAATTTCACCAGTTCATGGCTGACGACGACGCTCGGGCAACCCGGCTTCTTCACCCCGCATCAAGCCAATCCGTGGTTCAGCCCGGCCGGCGCGCGCACCGCCACCAGCTATTACGACACCACGCCGTTGCGTGAATCGCTGCTCGAGCTGGTCGATTTCGACCGCATCAACTCCAAGAAGATGCGCTTCGCGGTCGGCGCGGTGAACGTGCTCTCCGGCAACTTCATCTATTTCGACAATGCCCATGACGAGATCATCCCCGAGCACATCATGGCGAGCGGCGCGTTGCCGCCGGCACTGCCGATGGTGAAGGTCGGCACCGATCATTTCTGGGACGGTGGCATCGTCTCCAACACGCCCCTGCAGCATCTGCTCGACCAGGAAGACAACGCCAACTCGCTGGTGTTCCAGGTCGACCTGTTCTCGGCGCGCGGCATGCTGCCACGCGACATCCAGGACGTGATGGCCCGCCACAAGGACATCATGTATTCGTCGCGCACCCGCTACAACACCGACGTCTATCGCAAGACCTACAATCTGCGCACCGCCCTGCACAACGCGTTGGGAAAAATCCCCGACGATCAGCTCTCGGACGAAGAGCGCCAGCTCAAGGAGGCGAACAGCCGGCTGCCCGGGATCACGCTGCTGCAGCTGATCTATCAGCAGAAGGCCTATGAGGGCGACGCCAAGGACCACGAATTCTCCGGCACCTCGATGCGCGAGCACTGGGTGAGTGGACACGAGGACACCAAGCGTTCGCTAAAGCATCGCGAATGGATCAAGATGCCCGAGAACGGCATGGGCATCGTGATCCACGACGTGCATCGGGAGAGCGAGTAGCACGCATCGTCATTCCGGGATGGTCCGAAGGACCAGACCCGGAATCTCGGGATTCCGGGTTCGATGCTTCGCATCGCCCCGGAATGACGGCGTGAAAAGCTTACGGCCGCGTCGACATGTTGCCCGGCGGGCCCGGGGTTCGGATCGGTTCGGCGAGACGCGCGAATTCGCAGAGCAGCGAGCGCGTCTTGCGCGGATCGATCACCTCCTCGACCCAAAACTTCTCGGCCGAGCGGAACGGCGAGCGCAGCTTGTTGAGGCGATCCTCGATCTCGCGCAGCTTGGCGGCGGGATCGCTGGCCGCGTCGATCTCGGCCCGATAGGCGGCCTCGATGCCGCCCTCGAGCGGCAGCGAGCCCCAATAAGCCGACGGCCAGGCATAGCGCATCGAGAAGCGGTTGGCCGGCTGATGCACCACGCCGGCAACGCCGAAAGCGTTGCGGATGATGATGGTGCACCACGGCACCGTGCTCTGGTTGACCGCCGCCATCGCCCGCACGCCGTGCCGGATGGTCGCCGACTTCTCCGCCTCAAGCCCGATCATGAAGCCCGGGCAGTCCATCAGATAGACCACCGGCAGATGGAAGGTTTCGGCGAAGTCGACCCAGCGCACCACCTTCTGGCAGGCGTCCGCGGTCCACGAGCCGCCATAGTGGAACGGATCGCTGGCGAGCAGCAGCACCGCCCGGCCCTCGATGCGCGCCAGCCCGGTGATCACAGGCCGGCCGAAATTGGCGGCGACCTCGAAGAACGAGCCCTTGTCGACGACGGCCTCGATGATCGGCCGCATCTTGTAGACCTGCCTGCGGTTGCGCGGCACCGCCTTCAACAGCTGCTCCTCGGCGCGTTCCGGATCGTCGGTGCAGGGAATGGTCGGCGGCAAATCGTAGACCGACGACGGCAAATAGGACAGGAAGCGCCGCGCGTAGTCGAACGCCTCCTCCTCGGTCTCGACCGCCTGATCGATCGCGCCGGCGCGGGTCTGGATGTCGGCGCCGCCGAGTTCCTGCTTGGTCAGATCCTGGCCCAAGCGTTTCACCACCGGCGGGCCGGCGACGAACATCGCGGAGCTCTTGGTCATGACCGAATAATGCGTGGCCGCCAGCCGCGCCGCACCTAAGCCGGCGACCGAACCGAGGCCGAGGCCGACCACCGGCACGCGCGCCAGATTGGCGGTCGTGTACCAGTACCAGCGCGTGCCACCGACGCCGCCTGGCAGATTGGCGGCGCCCTTGGTCTCGATCGTCTTCACCGAGCCGCCGCCGCCGGAGCCTTCGATCACGCGAACGATCGGCAGGCGGAAATCATGCGCCATCTCCTCCGCCATCAACGGCTTGGCGGAGATCGATGCATCGGCCGAGCCGCCGCGCACGGTGAAATCGTCGCCGACCACCACCACGGTGCGGCCGTCGACCCTGGCGCGGCCGAACACGCAGTTCGCCGGCGTCAGATGCTTGAGTTCGTTGCTCTCGTCATATTCGGCGATGCCGGAGATGGCACCGACCTCGTGGAAGCTGTTCTGGTCGACGAGCTTGTCGATGCGCTCGCGGACGGTGAGCCGGCCCTGGTCGCGCTGCCGCTTGACCTTGTCAACGCCTCCCATCTCCCGCGCGAACGCTTCGCGCCGGGCGAGGTCGTCGAGTTCCGGCTTCCAGTTCATTCATTGCCTCCGTCTTGATCATTTTGTTGTTATGGGCGGCCACCGATAGCGACTTGCGTTCGATCCGATTGCTGAAGATATCGCCGTCGGCGCCTTCGAGCAGGCTGCCGAGCGCGGCGGCGAGTTCGACCATCTGCGGCGCGACCTCGCGGTGCAGCCGCTCTTCGTCGTACATCGCCGAGAGCAGGCCGATCGTGGTGACCACATAGGTCTGATATTGCGGCGACCACAGCGGCACCGCGACGCCGTTGATATGCGGGCTCCAAAGGCCGCAGGCGACGACGTAGCCGTGCTCCTGCAGGTGACGGCGGTTGGCCTCGATCCGCGGCGTCAGCATCTTGGCGCTCTCAGGCAACTCGCCTTCCATCTCTGATATCAGCGCGTCGCCGATCGCGGGATCGAGCGCGGCCGTGTAGGCGTGGCCGGCGGCGGTGGTCGCCATCGAGATGCGGCTGCCGGTCGCCTCATGCAGGCCGAGCGCGTTCGCCGCGCGGGCAAACTCCAGATAGACCATTTGAAAGCGGTCGGGGATCACGAAGCCCACCGTGCCCGGCAATTGATCGGCGACATCCTGCAGGCGCAGCCGGATCAGATTGCGCAGCTGCAGCCCCTTCATCATCGTGGTGCTCATCGCGACCGCACTCGGACCGATCCGATACTTCTGATCGCGCGGCAGATAGACGAGCTGTCCCATCCGCGTCAGCGTGTGCGTCAACCGCGACACCGTCGAACGCGGCAGGCCGCAGCGGTTCGAGATTTCGAGATTGCCGAGCCGGGCTTCGTGCCCTTCGAAGCACCGCAACACATCAAAGGCGCGCGACACCACCTGGATGACATCGCCATCGCCTGTCTCGCTGGCGAGCATTCCCTGCCTGCTAAGTCGTTCCGAGCGCCGTCCCATTTGTTTTGGCTCCATTCCGTCCTGCGGAATAAAATTCCACTTGCAGATGAAGCTACCTCAGGCAATCTGCCGCCACAACAAAAAGCCGTTCGCCGGATGAAATTTCCGCAAGACGGTATCGGAGAGTGGAATGCCTGAGATCAAGATCGTGACCGAAGTTGCCGGGCGCGTTTGCGCGCTTCCTGTCGAGGCCGGCACCAGCATCGGCGATGGCGACGAGATTGCGTTCGTCGAGGCGATGAAGATGGAAATACCGGTCACATCGACGGCAGCAGGCAAAATCAAGTCGATTCTGGTCAAGATCGACGACGTCATCGCCGAAGGCCAGGCGGTCGCGATCGTCGAGACCTGAGATCTCGCAACCTCCGGCCAGCCGCGACAATCTGTCCGGTGATGCAGCGGCCGAAATCGGCGGCCTGCGGCCAGGGCGGCGTTGCCATCGCCGGATCGCGATGCAATCATCCCGCCCGGAAAAGTTTCGCACAGCGAAACAAAGGGAGGGATTATGATCCATCGGCTGATGGCGCTCGCGCCTGCCGCGCTTGCCGGCCTGTCACTCGTCGCTGCCCTGCCCGCCTCGGCCGAGGACATCAAGCTGCCGCCGACCATGGCGGTGACCGCCTATGACACCGGCACCGCCGGCTTCAACATCGCGGTCGGCGTCGGCAAGATGATGAAGGACAAATACGGCACCGACGTCCGCGTGCTGCCGGCCGGCAACGACGTCGCGCGTCTCGCACCCTTGCGCGCCAAGCGCGCGGTCTCCTCGGCGATGGGATCGGGGACCTATTTCGCGCAGGAAGGCGTGTTCGAGTTCGGCGCCAAGGAATGGGGCCCGCAGCCGTTGCAGCTCATGCTGTCGTCGGTCGACTGCAATTGCGGAGCGCTTGGCGTGGCGGCCGATGCCGGCGTCAAGGAAATGAAGGATCTGCGCGGCAAGCGGGTCGGCTTCGTGGTCGGCTCGCCGGCGCTGAACCAGAACTCGCTGGCGATGCTCGCCTTCGGCGGCCTCACCCAAAGCGACGTCAAGGTCGTCGAGTTCGCAAGCTATGGCGCGATGTGGAAGGGCCTCATCAACAACGACACCGACGCCGCCTTCGGCACCACGATCACCGGCCCTGCCAAGGAGGCCGAGACCTCGCCGCGCGGATTGATGTGGCCGCCGCTGCCCGCCAGCGACAAGGAAGGTTGGGCGCGGGTGAAGAAGGTCGGCTCGTTCCTCTTCCCGCAAACCGCAACCTGCGGCGCCGGCATCTCGCCGGACAAGCCGATCCAGCTCGGCAACTACCCCTACCCGATCTTCGTCGCCTACGCCGCGCAACCGGCCGACCAGATCTATGCGATCACCAAGGCGATGATCGTCAACTACGACGCCTACAAGGATTCGGCGCCCGGCGCCGGCGGCCTCAGCGCCGACCGTCAGACCAAGAACTGGGTCGTCCCGGTGCATCCCGGCGCGGTGAAGGCGCTCAAGGAAGCAGGCTACTGGAGCGACGAGCAGGACGCGCACAACAACGCACTTTACAAGCGCCAGGAGGTGCTGGGCGCGGCCTGGACGGATTACGGCAAGTCCAATCCACCCTCCGATGAAAAAGCCTTCCTCGACGGCTGGATGAAGGCGCGCGCCACGGCGCTTACGAAAGCCAATATGCCTAATGGCTTCGACTAAAGGCGGTTAGGCTGCCGCGATAACAAGATCACCGAGAGGGAGCGCGATGTCCGACGGCGCGGCCGCGATGGCGAAGAAGGTCGAGTTCGACGATCCGCATCTCTCCGCGGCGGCCGACCTGCAGGAATCCGAGGTCACGCGCGTCCGCACCTTGCGCGGCGCCTGGCGCTGGGCCCTGCTGGTGGCCACTGCTGCGACCATCCTGCTGTGCGTCAATCAGCAATTCTCGCTGCGCTTCTTCATCGATTACACCCAGCTCAACACCGAATATTTCTATGTCCTGATCGCGCTGATGCTGCCGTTCACCTTCCTGATCTTCCCGGGAAGCGAGCAAGCGCCGCTTGACCGGATTCCCTGGTACGACCTGCTGCTGTTCGCGCTGACATTCGGCTCGGCGATCTGGCTGATGGCCAACATCCGCAAGGCGGCGCAGGCCGGATGGGAGTTCGA
This sequence comes from Bradyrhizobium sp. th-b2, assembly GCF_000426785.1. Classification (NCBI taxonomy): domain Bacteria; kingdom Pseudomonadati; phylum Pseudomonadota; class Alphaproteobacteria; order Hyphomicrobiales; family Nitrobacteraceae; genus Bradyrhizobium; species Bradyrhizobium sp. th-b2. The sequence goes on along the minus strand of NZ_AUGA01000003.1, from coordinate 313,723 downwards.
TGGCGCGCCGACCAATGTCATCGTAGCCGGACTGATCATGTGGTTCGTGCTGATGGAGGCGTTGCGCCGCACCGGTGGCTGGAGCCTGCTGCTGAGCGTGTTGCCGTTCACGCTCTATCCGTTGTTTGCCGACGCCAGCTGGCTCGGCCCATTCCGCGGCACGCAGTCGACGCTGCAGCAAACCACTGCCTATCACATGCTCTCCGGCGAGAGCCTGCTCGGCATCCCGATCCAGGCCTTTGCCGACACGGTGATCGGCTTCCTGGTGTTCGGCACCGCGCTGATGATGACGGGTGCCGGAAAGTTCTTCATCAATATCGCGTTCGCGATGTGCGGCACCTTCCGCGGCGGCGCCGCCAAGGTCTGCGTGTTCGCCTCGGGAGTGCTCGGCACCGTCGGTGGCAGCATCGTCTCCAACGTGCTCACCGCGGGCACCATGACGATCCCTGCGATGAAGAAGACCGGTTTCACGCCGTCCTATGCCGGCGCCATCGAGGCCTGCGCCTCGACCGGCGCGGTGCTGGCACCCCCGGTGCTCGGCGCCACGGCGTTCGTAATGGCGCAGTTCATGAACACGAGCTACGCCGACGTCGCACTCGCCGCGACCATCCCCTCAATGCTCTATTATGTCGGCCTGTTCGCGCAAGTCGATGCCTACGCCGCCCGCCACAAACTGGAAGGCATTCCGCGCGCCGAGCTGCCGCGGTTCCGCGATGCCTTTATGGAGGGCTGGTATTATCTGTTCGTCATCGTCGTGCTGGTGGTGATGTTGCTCTACTTCAAGCGCGAAAGCCACGCGCCGTTCTATGCCTCCGCCCTGCTCGTGATCCTGCACCAATGGTCGGGCCCGGCGCCGTGGAAGGCTGGCAACACGGCGGTTCTCGCCCTGTCGGTCGCGGTGACGGCGCTGATGCTCTGGTTCGACGTGCTCAACGCCGTGCTGTGGGGAATGTGCCTGCTTGTAGCACTCAACGAGTTCTTCCCTGGCAAGAACTGGGGCGGCGCCCGCTGGCTGCAATTCCTCGAGCTGAACGGCAAGACCTTCGTCGAGTTGATCGCGATCCTCGCCGGCTGCGGCCTCCTGATCGGCGCGTTTTCGCTGACCGGCGTGATCTCGAGCCTCGCCAACGATCTGCTCAGCATCGCCGCCGGGGATGCCTTCCTGCTGCTGATCATGTGCGCGATCACCAGCCTGATCCTTGGGCTCGGGCTGACGACGACGTCCTGCTACATCTTCCTCGCTATTCTTGTCGCCCCCGCGCTGGAGAAGCTCGGGCTGAACAAGATGGCCGTGCACATGTTCATCTTCTACTGGGGCATGCTGTCCTCGATCACGCCCCCGGTCGCGATCGCCTCCTTCGCGGCTGCCGGCATCGCCGGCGCGCCGGCGATGAAGACCGGATGGGAATCGATGTGGGTCGGCAGCATCATCTATTTCATCCCGTTCTTCTTCGTGCTGAACCCGGCCCTGCTGCTCCAGGGCAGCAATCCCTATCTCGAGGCGCTCGGGCTGACCGGCCTTGCCTGTTTGGGCATCGTCTTCATCTGCGGCGGCATTCAGGGCTACCAGGCCTATGTCGGCGACCTGCGCAGGGCCGGCATCGTGGAATGGCCGCTGCGGGTGCTGCTGGTGATCGGCGGCTTTGTGATCGCGACGCCGGGCGGCGGCATCAACCCGCTGTCGCAGCTGCAGGTGACGCTGCTGGGGCTTGCGATCCTCGCCCCGACCATCCTGATCGCGCTGGTGCTGGTGCGCCGCCAGCCGCTGGTTGCGAACCAGTTGCGCGCGCCCTGATTGCGTTGCACAACAGGAGGCGATGAAACAATCGCCTCCGCCTGTCACCGCCAGCACCGTCAGCTGGTCCAGCTCGAAGCCGCCGCTGCTGCGGTTTCTGCACACGTGTTACGCAGACTTCCTTCCGGAGGCCGCCGGCGCGGTCGCCGATTACATCCCCGAGCTCGGCAAGGCCGACCCTGCCCATTTTGGCATCAGCCTCGCGACGCTCGACGGCCATGTCTACGAGGTCGGCGATACCAGGGTGCCCTTCACCATCCAGTCGATGTCAAAACCGTTCGTGTTCGCACTGGCGCTGGACACGCTGGGCGCCGAGCGGGTGGAGAGCGTGATCGGCGTCGAGCCGTCGGGCGACCCCTTCAATTCGATCCGGCTCAACGCCGACAACCATCCGTTCAATGCGATGGTCAATGCCGGCGCGATCGCCTGCTCCGGCCTGCTCCACGCCGACAAGGGCGACGGTGCGTTCGACTTCATCCGCCAGGCGCTCGGCCGCTTCGCCGGCCGCGAGCTCGGCGTCGACGAAGCGGTCTACGCCTCCGAGAGCGCCACCGGCGACCGCAACCGGGCGATCGGCTATCTCTTGCGCACCAACAGCGTGATCACCGAGAACGTCCCGGCGGTGCTCGACGTCTATTTCCGGCAATGTGCCATCCTGGTCACCGCGCGCGACACCGCGGTGATGGCCGCAACGCTCGCCAACCGCGGCATCAATCCCGTGACCGGCGAGCAGGTGGTCACGCCCTATGCGATCGCGCGTACGCTCTCGGTGATGACGTCGTCCGGCATGTACGACTTCGCCGGCGAATGGATCTACCGGGTCGGCATCCCCGCCAAGAGCGGCGTCGGCGGCGGCATTTTGGCGGCGCTGCCGGCGCGGCTTGGGCTCGGCAGCTATTCACCAAAGCTCGACAAGCACGGCAACAGCGTGCGCGGCATCAAGGTATGCGAGGCACTGTCGTCGCATTACGACCTGCACATGCTGAACCGCAGCGACGACGCCCGCCACAGCATCATCGCCGACTACAATATCGGCAAGAACCCGTCACGGCGGGTGCGCCGACCGCAGGAGCAGGAGATCCTGGCGAAGCACTTCCAGGAGGTGCGCGTGATCGAGCTGGTCGGCACGCTGTCGCTCTCCAATGTCGACTATGTCTCGCGCCGCCTCGCCGGCAGCCCGCGGCCGGAGTTCGTGATCTTCGATCTGCGCCGCGTCACCGCGACGACCCGCGCCGGCGCCCGGCTGGTCGCGGAAGCCTTTCAGGAACTGGCCGAGCTCGGCGTCACCGTGATCCTCTCAGGCATCAAGCGGACCTCGCGCGAATGGACCACGATCAGCGAATGGACCAACCGGCTCGGCAATATCAGGGATTTCTATCTGCTCGACACCGCGATCGAGTGGGCGGAGGACCAGATCGTCTACCGCTATGGCGGCTCGATCGACTTCCTCGAGACGACGGAGCTTGCCGAGCAGCCGCTGCTGGCCGGACTAAGTGAGCAGGAGATTGCCGATCTTATCCCGCTCTGCACGGTCAGGACCTACCAGCCGAATGAGCAGATCATCGCCGCGGGCAGCGAGGCGACCTCACTGTTCTTCCTGCGCAGCGGCGTGGTCCACGTCACCCTGCCCGACGGCATCCGCCTTGCGACGCTGACCGCAGGCATGGCGTTCGGCGAGATGGGACTGCTGGAGCCGAAGCGGATCGCGGACGTGGTCGCCGACATGTCGGCGACGACCTACGAAGTGACGATCAAGGATTTCGAGCGCTTCCGCGGGCAACATCCGCGCGCCGGCGAGCGGATCATGCGCAACCTCGCGCAGATTCTCGCCGAGCGGCTGATCCTGGCGAATGCGAAGGTCGATCTGCTGACGTCGGGGTAGATTCCAATCACGCAGCGAGAGGACTCGTACAACTCCGTCATGCCCGGGCTTGACCCGGGCATCCACGTCTTGCTGCTGACCGTGAAGAAAGACGTGGATGGGCGGGTCAAGCCCGGCCATGACGTCGGAGGGTGCATGCGCTCCGGTCTTCGCGCGCGGCGCCTCAGCTCACCACTTCCGTCACCGGCTGCATGTCGATCTCGAACGTTTCGAGAAACTTCGACGTCATGATGTAGAAGCCGACCGAGAGCTGCAGCTCGATCAGCGCGGCCGGCGTCAGCATCGCCGCGATCGCCTTGAAGGTCGCGTCGGTCGGTTTCTTCAGCTTGACGACCTCGTCGGTGAAGGTAAGCGCCGCGCGCTGCACCTCGGTGAAGCAGGTCGCGGACTGCCAGTTGTCCAGCGCCGCGTTCTGCTCGTCGGTGACGCCGACATTCTTGCCGATGCGCTTGTGCGCGACGATCTCGTAAGGCGCCTCGCAGAGAATGCCGGTGCGCGTGATCGCAAGCTCGCGCACGATCGGATCGAGCTCGCCCTTGTGGCGGATCGCACCGCCGAGCCGGCAGTATTGTTCGAAGTAGCTCGGCGAATGCGCCATCATGCGGAAGATGTTGGCGTTGCGGTTCTTGTCGAGGATCTCGCGGGTGCGCGGGTTTGCCTTCGCGGGATCGGAGTAATCGATACGGGCCATTTCCTAACCTTGATCTTGCCGTCGTTTCTGTCGGGTTCCGAAACACTAGAGCCTTTTCCGTTCCGATGAAATCGGAACGGGGCTCTAGATCCTTGTTTTGACGCGTTTTCTTCACGCGAACCGGTATCCACTTCGCTCGAAAACGCTCTGTACGGGCGGCCGTCGCAGGAGCAACACGCGCGAGTCAAATTGCCGCCGCATTCCGAGACAACCTTGTCACAGTCGATATTCGCTGAGTGGGGACTCATCAAAAGCGGATGCTCGACGCGGGGTGTTCCGAGTACAAAAATCTGGCCGTCTAGCGCGCTTTCAGCGCAACGATGAGTCACGCCCAAGTCTAGGGGAAACGCATGAAGGAAGCCACCAAGAGGGCGGCCTCGGAAGCGCTTGCGCAAATGCTGGCGGTGACGGCAATGCTCGTCATCGCCAGCTTTGTCTTTTACTGGCACTAATATCCGCAACTATGAGGGGCGCGAGCGAACCAATTCAGCCTGGTCTTGCGTTCTGATCGGATCGTTCAGCCCCTCATTTCGTCTTCGCGAAATATGGAACCAGCCGTCCCGCAAATTGCGTGAAACGCGCGGAAACCTTGTCGCCGATGGCGAGGTCGTGGTCGCCATGGGCCATCATGCGAAAGCCCTCGTCGGCATCAACAAGCAGGATGTTGTAAGGCACATGCGCCCGCGTCGCCGGTGTCGCGGCACGGCAGACCAGCGAGGCCGCATACACCGTCCCTGCCCCGCTCGCGCGATGCTCGGCGAGATCGGACGCGCCGCACGCCGCGCAGAAGCTGCGGCGGAAATATTGCCGCGCGCCGCAGGCGTTGCAGCTCTGATAGACGATGGCTTCCGCGCCTTTGGTCCAGTCCGCGATCGGTCCGCTCATCGCACGCGCTCCAGGAACATGCTGACATGCGACGACAGCACGCCGCCGTCGCCGTGCAGCAGCGCGACCGAGGCGTCGCGCACCTGACGGTTTTCTGCGCGGCCGGTCATCTGCAGATGGGTTTCGACCAGATGCGCCATTGCGCCGCCGACGCCGCAATGGCCGTAGCTGAGCAGCCCGCCATGGGTGTTGAGCGGCATCTCGCCATCTTGATTGAAACAGCCGGCGCGCACCCGCGCCGCCGCCTCGCCACGCCCGGCGAAGCCGAGGTCCTCGAGCAGCATCGCGAGCGTGATCGTGAAGCTGTCGTAGACCGCCGCATAGCGGACGTCCGAGATCGCGACGCCCGACGCCGCTTTCGCCTTCGCGATCGAAATCTCCGCGCCAAGCTCGCTCAGCGCCGGCGCGGCCGTGACGTGCTGATGGGTGTGTGCCTGGGCGCAGCCGCGGACACGGACCCGCCGCTCACCGGTCGGCTCGCGGCTGATCACGCAGGCCGCACCGCCGTCGGACACCGGACAGCAGTCGAGCAGTTTCAGCGGCATCGCCACCGGCTTCGAGGCCATCACGTCGGCAACCGTGATCGGCTCGTGGAATTGCGCGCCGGGATGCATCAGCGCGTGCTTGCGCATCAGCACGGCGAACTCGGCGAGGTCTTCTTGCGTGAGGCCGTATTCATGCATGTAACGCGTTGCGACCAGGCCGTAATAGGCTGGGATCGTCGGCCCCAGTGTCACCTCGTAATCGGGGTGCCCGACCTGGGCCAGCGCCTGGATCGAGGCGTCACGGCTCTGCCCGGTCAGCCGGTTCTCGCCGCCGACCACCAGCACGTGTTTTGCAACGCCGGCGTCGACCAGGTGATGCGCCAGCATGGTCATCGCAAGCCCGGTGGCGCCACCGACCTGCACGGCGTGGGCGTAGGACGGGCGGATGCCGAAATGCTCGGCAAACACGGTCGCCAGCATGATGTGCGGCGAGACCGTGGAATAGCCGCAGAGGATGCCGTCGATCTCGGAGCGCTTCAGCCCGGCATCCGATATCGCAAGCTCGGCCGCCTTGCTCATCAAGTCGAGCGAGGATGAGCCCTCATGCTTGCCGTAGGGTGTGAGGCCGACGCCGGTGACGAAGCTCATCTGTTCACCTCGATCCGCTGTCATTCCGGGATGGTCCGAAGGACCAGACCGCAGATGCGCGATTGCGCATCGGGGAATCTCGAGATTCCGGGTTCGATGCTTCGCATCGCCCCGGAATGACGGGTTAACATCAATACGACTTCGGAAGGCCGAGCACCTTCTCGCCGATGAAGCTGAGGATCAACTGCGGGCTGATCGGCGCGATGCGCGGGATCAGGGATTCCCGCAAGTAACGCTCGACGTGATATTCCTTGGCGTAGCCGAAGCCGCCATGGGTCATCACCGCTTGCTCGCAGGCGTGGAAGCCGGCTTCCGCCGCGAGATATTTTGCCGCGTTCGCGGCGGGGCCGCAGGGCAGGTTCTGGTCGTACTGCCAGCCGGCGCGCAGCACCATCAGCCAGGCGGCCTCCAGCTCCATCCAGCACTTCGCCAGCGGATGCTGGATCCCCTGGTTCATGCCGATCGGGCGGTTGAACACGATGCGGCCCTTGGCATATTCCGACGCCCGCTTCAGCGCGATCTGGCCGAGCCCGACGGCTTCGGCCGCGATCAGGATGCGCTCCGGGTTCATGCCGTGCAGGATGTATTCGAAGCCGCGCCCCTCCTCGCCGATGCGGTCCTCGAGGGGGATCTCGAAATTCTCGAAGAACAGCTCGTTGGAGTCGACCGGCTTGCGGCCCATCTTCTCGATCTCGTGCACGGTGACACGCTTGCGGTCGAAATCAGTGTAGAACAGGCTCAAGCCGTGGGTCGGGCTGCGCACCTCCTCCAGCGGCGTGGTGCGCGCGAGCAGCAGGATCTTGTTGGCGACCTGCGCGGTCGAGATCCACACCTTCTGGCCGTTCACGATATATTTGTCGCCCTGGCGCACCGCGCGGGTCTTGAGCTGCGTGGTGTTGAGGCCGGTATTCGGCTCGGTGACCGCAAAGCAGGACTTGTCGCGGCCGTCGACGATCGGCGGCAGCATGCGCTGGCACTGCTCCCTGGTGCCGAACACTACCACCGGGTTGAGCCCGAACACGTTCATGTGCACGGCTGACGCGCCGGACATGCCGGCACCGGATTCGGAGATCGTCCGCATCATGATGGCAGCGTCGGTGATGCCGAGGCCGGAGCCGCCATATTCCTCGGGGATGCAGATGCCGAGCCAGCCGGCATCGGCCAGCGCGCGGTGAAAGTCAGAGGGATAGCCGCCTTCCTTGTCCTTCTTCAGCCAGTAGGCCTCGTCGAAGCTAGTGCAGATCTTTGCGACGGCATCGCGGATCGATTCCTGGTTGGCGGAGAGTGCGAAATCCATCTGTCGTGCTCCTATGCCTTCACCGCTTTGGCAACGCCGTCGCGCACCATCGCCGCGATCTCATCGGTGGAGTAACCCGCCTCCCGCAAAATCTCCGCACTGTGCTCGCCCAGCCGCGGTGCCAGCCGGCTCGGCTCGACCTTGGTCTCCGACCAGCGTGCCGACGGCGTCATGCTCCGAATGCGGCCTTCGGTTGGATGATCAATCACGGGGAAGACGCCGGTGGCAACCATATGCGGGTCCTGCAGCAGGCTCTCGAGATCGTGCATCGGCATCACAGGCACGTCGGCCTTTTCGAGGATCTCGTTCCACTCGGCAGTCGCTTTGGTCAGCAGGATGCGCGCGAGCTCGGCGTACACGACATCGATATTGCTGGCGCGGCCGGCGAAGGTCGCGAACTTCGGATCGCTGCGCAGATCGTCACGCCCGGTCGCCTTGAAGAAGTTCTCCCACTGCTTGTCGTTGTAGACGATCACGCAGATATAGCCGTCGAGCGTCTTGTACGGCCGCCGGTCCGGCGACAGATGGCGGGCATAGCCGCCCTTGTCGAGCGGCGGATCGTAGGTCAGGCCGCCCATGTGGTCGCCCATCACGAAGCCGGCCATGGTCTCGAACATTGGAATGTCGACGCGCTGGCCCTGCCCGGTCCGGTCGCGATGCACGAGGCTCGCGCAGATCGCACCGACCGCGGTGAGGCCGACGATGCGATCGACCAGCGCGTTCGGCACGTAGCGCGGCACGCCGTCCGAGGTCTGCGCCATCAGCGCCGGCAGCGCGGTCGCGCCCTGGATCAGATCGTCATAGGCGGGCTTGGCGGCATACGGTCCCTCCTGGCCGAAGCCGAACACGCCGGCATAGATCAGGCGCGGATTGACCTTGGCGACGACGTCGTAGCCGAGCTGCAGCCGCGCCATCGCCTGCGGGCGCACATTGTACACCAGCACGTCAGCCTTCGCGATCAGCCGCAGCACGGCCTCGCGCCCCGCCGGCTTCTTCAGGTCAAGGCAGACCGAGCGCTTGCTGCGGTTGGTATTGAGGAACACCGGCCCCATGCCGGGGTGCCGCGTCGGACCGATCTGCCGCGTCACGTCGCCGTCAGGCGATTCCACCTTGATAACGTCGGCGCCGTAGTCGCCAAGCATCTGCGTGGCATAGGGTCCCATCAGCACGGTCGTCATGTCGACGACCTTGATACCCTGCAGTGGTCCCATCGTCCTGTTCGCTCCCGGATGTTCTGGTTACGGAGCTAGTAACGGGAGGTCTTTGCCGAGATCAACCGGCGCCAGGCGTATGGGCGTATGCGCGGCGGCGGCCGAACGGTTTCCGCGCGGCGGAACGGCGGGAAAACCGTAGCGTGTCCACCGCCCCTAATGTTACTGCCCCGTCATCGCCTCGCGCGCTTTCAGGAGCTTTTCCAGTTCCGCATTCTGCTGCTCGAGGCGGTCGGCGATGCGCTCCTCGACTTCGGCGCCCGCAGCGCCTGCGGCCTGCTCGATCAGCTGCCTGATGTTGTCCCGGAGGATTGCGATGCGATTGTTCACTTCCGACAGTGACAGAGACGTCTCGATTCCCATGGTCCGTTCTCCCGGTGACAGGCACAGGCAGCTTAGCGCGGCGGGAGGCAGCGGCCTATCCCTTAGCCTATCCCTTGGCCTATCCCTTTGGCCATCATCTCCCGCAGCGAGGTCTTCAGCACCTTGCCATAATTATTCTTCGGCAGGGCATCGAGATAGACGTAGCGCTTCGGCCGCTTGAAGCGGGCGATCGAAGCCAGGCAATGCGCGTCGAGCTTGCCGTCGTCGGCCGCGACGCCGTCCTCCAGCACGACGCAGGCGACGACGATCTCGCCCCATTCGGCATCCGGCACGCCGATCGCCGAGACCTCGCGGACATCGGGATGGGTCAGCAGGGCTTCCTCGACCTCGCGCGGATAGATGTTGGTGCCGCCGGAGATGATCACGTCCTTGGAGCGGTCTGACAGCGTCAGGAAGCCGTCCGCATCGAGCCGGCCGACGTCGCCGGTGCGCAGCCAGCCGTCCTTCAGGGTCTCGGCATTGGCCTTCGGGTTGTTCCAGTAGCCGAGCATCACGGTTGCGCCCTTGACCTCGATCTCGCCGGTCTCGCCCGCCGGCAGCGGCTGGCCGCCCTTGTCCGTGATGCGCACGGTGACGACGCTCTGCGCCGTGCCGACCGAGGCCAGCCGTTCGAGATAGCGCGGGTGATCGCTCTGCCGGTGCCAGTCGCGCGACAGCGCCGTGATGGTCATCGGCGACTCGCCTTGGCCATAGATCTGCACGAAGCGCTGGCCCATCGTCGCCATCGCGTCCAGGATGTCGGCGGTATACATCGGCCCGCCGCCATAGATGATGGTGCGCAGCCGCTCGCCATTCTCGCCGCGCTTCCTGGCGGCATCGACGAGGCGGCGCACCATGGTGGGTGCGGCGAACATCACGACGTTATCGAGCTGGCGGCCGAGGTTGAGCACCTCATCCGGATCGAAGCCCCCGGATTGCGGAACGACGTGACGGCCGCCCATGCGGACATGCGGAAAATTGTAGAGGCCGGCGCCGTGCGAGATCGGCGCGGCGTAGAGCGAGGCGTCGTTCGGCGTCGCCGCATCGACGTCGGCGAGGTAGCACAGCGACATCGCGACCAGATTGCCGTGGCTCAGCATCACGCCCTTGGGACGGCCTGTCGTGCCGGAGGTGTAGAACAGCCAGGCGAGGTCGTTGACTTCGCGCGGTAGCGGCGCGGGCGCGCCCTCGCCGCTTCGCATCGCCTTGTAGGCAGCGTTGTCGACCGACAGCATGGTCATGCCGGCGGGGCAATCGGACTTCGCCTCGCTCAACGCATCGATCGTGTCGTCGGAGACGAAGGCGAGCTTCGCGCCGCCATTGCCACAGATCCACGCCGCCTCGCGGCCATGCAGTTTTGCGTTGATCGGGATCGCGGCGGCGCCGATCCACCAGATGCCGTAGAGGCATTCGAGATATTGCGTGCAATTCGTCGCAAACAGTGCGACGCGGTCGCCGGCGGCAATCCCGTGATCGCGCGCCAGCGCCGCCCCGATCGAGGCGGCGCGGCGGGCAAAGGTTGCATAGTCGGCGTCGAGGTCGAATCCGGTCAGCAGCGCCGGCGCGGCGGGACGCGCCCGCGCCGTCGCCGCCAGCCATTCGGCAACGTTCAAGCTACTTCGCCGGCTCGAGGATCGAGACGTAATTGGCGACCGCGGCGCCGCCCATGTTGAAGATGCCGCCGATCTGCGGGTTCTTGAGCTGCATGCCCTCGGGCGCTTGTCCCGTGAGCTGCATTGCGCTCATCACGTGCATCGAGACGCCGGTGGCGCCGATCGGATGACCCTTGGCCTTGAGGCCGCCGGACGGATTGACCGGCAGCTTGCCGTCCTTCTGGGTCCAGCCCTCCATGATCGCGCGCGCGCCCTGGCCCTTCGGCGTCAGGCCCATCGCTTCATATTCGATCAGCTCGGCAACCGTGAAGCAGTCATGGGTTTCGACGAAGGAGAGATCGGACAGCTGCAGCCCGGCCTTCTGCAGCGCGCGCTGCCAGGCGGTGGTGCAGCCTTCGAACTGCAGGATGTCGCGTTTGGACATCGGCAGGAAATCCTGCGCATGCGCAGTGGCGCGGATGTTCACCGCCTTACCCATGGTCTTGGCGGTCTCGGCATCGGTCAGCACCAGCGCGGCGGCGCCATCCGACACCAGCGAGCAATCGGTGCGCTTCAGGGGACCCGCGACGAACGGGTTCTTGTCGCTCTCGGCGCGGCAAAACTCGAAGCCGAAATCCTTGCGCATCTGCGCATAGGGATTGGCGACGCCATTCTTGTGGTTCTTGGCGGCGATCATCGCCAGCGCGTCCGACTGGTCGCCATACTTCTGGAAATAGGCCTGCGCGATCTTGCCGAACACGCCGGCGAAGCCGCCGACGGTGTCGCCGTCCTCCGGCAGATACGACGCCTTCAGGAGGTTCTTGCCGATCTCCGGGCCCGGCGTCCGCGTCATCTGCTCAACGCCGACCACCAGCACGATCTTCGCAGCGCCCGCTTCGATGGCGCGAATGCCCTGATGGACGGCGGCCGATCCGGTGGCGCAGGCGTTCTCGACGCGGGTGGTCGGCTTGAAGCGCAGCGCCGGATTGGCCTGCAGCACCAGCGAAGCCGTGAAATCCTGCGGCGAGAAGCCGGCGTTGAAATGGCCGAGCATGATCTCGTCGACGTCGGACGCAGCAATGCCGGCATCGGCGAGCGCCTCGTTGGCGACCTTGACGACGAGGCTCTCGACGGTCTCGGCGTCGAACTTTCCGAATGGCGTATGCGCCCAACCCACGATGCTGGCTGCTGTCATGGCCGTATCTCCCTGTTCCTGTTCAGGGAGTTATGTAGCGTATCTTCAGGCGGCTTTCAGCGTTTTCATCGCCTGCGCGCACATGGCGGTTATGCCTACCCAATTGCCGGCGCGGATATCGGAGGCCGGGCACAGCCAGGAGCCGCCGACGGCCAGCACATTGGGCTCGGCGAGCCAGGTCGCCGCATTGGCCTCGCCAATACCGCCGGTCGGACAGACCCTCACATGCGGGAACGGACCAGCCAGAGCCCGCAGTGCCTTGATACCGCCGGCCTGCTCGGCGGGGAAGAATTTGACGACGTCGAAGCCTTGCGTCAGCGCCTGCATCAGCTCGGACGCGGTCGCGATCCCCGGTGCGAAGGGCAGCCGGCTGGCGGCAGCCGCCTTCAGCAGCTCGGGCGTCGCGCCGGGGCTGATGCCGAATTTGGCGCCGAGCGCCTCGGCGCGCGCCAGATCGTCGCCATTGAGGATCGTGCCGATCCCGACGATCGCGTCAGGCACCTCGGCGATGATGGCCCTGGCCGCGTCAACCGCGACCGGCGTGCGCAGCGTCACCTCGAGTGTCCGCACGCCGCCGGCGACCAGCGCCTTGGCGAGCGGCACCGCATCCGCGAGCCGCTCGATGGTCAGCACCGGGATCACGGTGGCCTGGCGGATCAGTTCGGCGATCCGGTCCTGCTTTGAAGTCGTTGTCATTGCGAGGCCTTGCGGGATGGTGGGGGACGAGGCGCCTTCTTCGGCGGCATGGCGTAGCGGGGAATGATCGCACCGGGATAGCACACCACGACGCCGGCCAGCCGATGGCCGGCGCGCGCTGCCTCCTCGGGCTCGGCGCCGCCGAGCCGCGCGGCGAGGTAGGCCGCGGCAAAACTGTCGCCGGCCGCAGTGGTATCGACCACCGGCTTTGGCAGCGGCTCCGCCCTCACCTCGCGCGTGCCGCCGGCAGAGCGCACGATGCAGGCAGGTTCGGCGAGCTTCAGCACGACCTCCGGGCTGGAGATGCCCGCCAGTAGCGCCGTGTTGCTCTCGCCGGGATAAAGCGGCGCCAGATCTTCCGTCGAGGCGAGCACGATATCGGCGGTCTCGAACGCGCTGCTGAAGACTTTTCGCGCGACGTTCAGATCCGGCCAGCCACGGGCGCGGAAGTTGGTGTCGAACGCAAAGCGCGTCCCCAGCAGCCGCGCACGCTTGAGCGCCGCCATCAACCGCTCCCGGCCGTCGTCGCGCAGGATCGAGAGCGTGATCGCCGAGAGATAGACGACGTCATAGGTCGCGAGCGAGTTCAGCAGGTCGTCCGTTTCGGGGAGGTCCATCAGCTCGCGTGCGGCGGCGCTGTCGCGCCAGTGGACGAAGCGCCGCTCGCCCTTGTCGTCGGTCTGGATCAGATAGAGCCCCGGCAGCTTGCCCGCCAATCGCGCGACATGCTTGGTGCCGATGCCTTCGCTCGCCCAGCCGGCGATCATCTCATCGCTCAGCGCGTCATCGCCGAGCGCCGTAATGTAATCGATGTGGACGCCGAGCCGCGACAGATAGACGGCGGTGTTGAGCGTGTCACCGCCGTAGAAGCGCGAATACAGACCGCCGATCTGGCCGCCCGGGGCCTGACGCAGCTCGATCATGCATTCGCCGATGCTGGCAACCCTGGTCATCTCGAGAGCCGCGCTCGCCCGGACGTCGCTCAGGCGGCAAACTTGCCGCCGAGCTCGTCCTCGATGTGGATACGGATGATGTCGTCGAACGTCTCCTCGGCGGTGGTGAAGCCGAGCTTCAGCGCGCGGTCGGTGACGAAATCGCGCGGCCAGCCGGAGACGATGCCGATGATGGTCGGATCGGGCACCCGCTTGATGCGCGCGGTGACGTTCTTGCCGGCGACACGCTCGAGCGACGCGATCTGCTCGCCGACCGTCACGGACATCCCGGGCATGCTGAGATTGCGCCGCGGCCCGATCGCATTGAGGTCCATGGTGCCGGCATGGACCAGGAAGCCGACCGCAGACTTCGGCGAGGCGTGCCAGTGCCGGACGTCCTCGGAGACCGGCAGGACCGCCTCCTCGCCCGCAAGCGGCTCGCGGATGATGTTGGAGAAGAAGCCGGACGCCGCCTTGTTCGGCTTGCCTGGACGCACGCAAATTGTCGGCAGACGGATCGAGATCCCGTCGAGCAAGCCCTTGCGGGTGTAGTCGTTGATCAAGAGTTCGCAGATCGACTTCTGCGTGCCGTAGCTCGTCAGCGGCGTGTGGAAGAACTCGTCGCCGATCTTCTCGGGGAACGGTGCGCCGAACACCGCGATCGAGGACGTGAACACCAGCCGCGGCTTGTAGCCACCACCGACCGCGCGGATCGCGTCGATCAGATAGCGGGTGCCGTCGAGATTGATCCGGTAGCCCTTGTCGAACTCGGCCTCCGCCTCGCCGGAGACGATCGCGGCGAGGTGGAAAATCACGTCGGGCCGCTCGGCGATCAGCGGCGCCGCAGCGCCGGCGTCGGCGAAATCGGAGGCGACGACATTGACCGGGATCGCGGCATTCGCGGGCTTGGCCGGCGCGACCACGTCCTGCAGGGTCATCCTGGTGATGTCCTGCTTGCCGAGGCGTCCCTCGCGCAGCAGACGCTCGGTCAGCTTGCGGCCGACCATGCCGGCGGCGCCCAGAATCAGAATGTGCACGACCCTGCTCTCCTTTTCTTGTCTTGTCTTCTTGGCTTGTTCTTCGAATTCAGATGCGGGCCTTGCGCGCTCATTCCTTCACGGCGCCCGTCATCGCCGAGACATAATGCTCAACGAAGAAGGCGTAAAGAATAACCAGCGGCAGCGAGCCGCATAGCGCCCCTGCCATCAGGGAACCCCAGCGATAGATGTCGCCGTCAACGAATTCGTTGACGATGGCGACCGGTACCGTCTTGTTCGGGGTCGATTGCAGGAACGTCAGCGCGTAGATGAACTCGTTCCAGCACAGCGTAAAGCAGAAGATGAAGGCCGAGATCAGGCCGGGGATCGCGAGCGGCAGCACGATCTTGATCAGGATCTGCCAGCGGCTGGCGCCGTCGATCAGCGCGCATTCCTCGAGCTCGAACGGGATGGTCTTGAAATAGCCCATCAACAGCCAGGTCGAGAACGGGATCAGGATCGTCGGATAGGTGAGGATCAGCGCCATCGGCGAGTCGAACAGGCCGTACTGGAACACGACGGTCGCGAGTGGAATGAACAGGATCGACGGCGGCACCAGATAGGCCAGGAAGATCAGGCCGCCGACGAGGTTGGCGCCCTTGTAGCGCAGCCGCACGATCGCATAGGCCGCGAGCACGCTCGCGACGATCGACAGCACGGTGGCGCCGATCGCCACATACATCGTGTTCCAGAGCCAGTGCGGATAGTAGCTCTCGAACAGCAGCTTGTGGACGTGCTTGAAGGTCGGATTCCAGGTCCAGAACGGATTGTACTTGTCCAGGTCAAGCAGCTGGTCGTCCGGCTTGATGGCGGTCAGCCCCATCCAGTAGAACGGGAACAGCAGGATGATGACGATGATCGAGAGCGGGATGTAGAGCGTCACGATCCGCCGCGGCACCGACTGCAGGTAGCTCATGCCCTCGCTGTTGTCGACGCGGGCCGACGTCGACAGGATGGACTTGAGATCGACCTTTTGGGCGGGAAGATCAGTCATGACGCCCTCTCTTGTCCCGCGCGCGGTGCATCGCGCAGCGGTGCACCGCAGATGCGGGACCCATTGTCTTGGTGGAGTGGACCCGTGGGTCCCGGTTCAGCAGCGCGTCATTGCATGCCGCGCTGCGCCCGGGACGCGAGAGCGCGCGCGGGGCCTGCCCCGTCAGCGCAAAACAAAACCAGCGAGCGGAGAGATCAATCATTGCTTTCTCCCTGCTGCCACTTCCTGCGCTGCAAGCCGAACCATGACACCATGATCGCGGCAAGCAGGAACGGGATCATCGCGCTGGAGATCGCAGCGCCCTCGCCCAATTGCCCCGCGATGATCGCGCGCTGGTAGGACAGCGTCGCCATCAGATGGGTGGCGTTGACCGGGCCACCGCGGGTCATCGCCCAGATCAGCTGGAAATCGGTGAAGGTGAACAGCACCGAGAACGTCATCACGACCGCGATGATCGGCGTCAGCAAGGGATAGGTGATGAAGCGGAACATCTGCCAGCGCGACGCGCCGTCGAGCGTCGCGGCCTCGTAGAGCGAGGGCTGCACGGTCTGCAGGCCGGCCAGCAGCGTGATCGCGACGAACGGCACGCCGCGCCAGATATTGGCGAAGATCACGCAGATGCGGGCCCAGGTGGTGTCGCCGAGGAAATTGATGTTCTGGGTGATCACGCCGAGATGCTTCAGCGACCAGGAGATGATCGAGAACTGGGAATCGAATATCCACCAGAACGCCAGCGCCGACAGCACCGTCGGCACGATGAAGGGAATCAAGACGGCAGCGCGCAGCAGCGCCTTGAACGGCATCCGCTCATTGAGCAGCAGCGCCAGATAGAGCCCGACCGCGAACTTAATGGCGCTCGCGACGAAGGTGTAGAGCAGCGTGTTGAACACCGACAGCCAGAAGATGGAATCGTCCCACAGCCACTCATAGTTCTCGGTGCCGATGAAATGACCGACTCGGCCGATCCGCGTGTCGGTAAACGACAGCCAGATTCCGAGCCCCAGCGGATAGGCCAGGAAGAAGATCAGAAAGGCCAGCGCCGGCAACATGAACCAGAAGCCGAGCCAGTTCTTGTTGTGGCGGAGCTGATCCCACGTGGTCGCTTCGCGGATTTCCGTCTTCGCACGTCGCGGCGCGAGGGCAATGTCAGCCATAGGCGATGTCCCGATTGCTCAAAGCATTGAGCATGGCTACGCAAACTTCCAATGATGGCATTCCAGCGATGGCGCGAGCGGCGGCTGTCCGCCGCCCGCGGGCATCACATCAGCGATAGATGCGCTTCAACTGCCGCTCGGCTTCCGCCATCGCGGTCTTGCCGTCCTTGGCGCCGGTGCAGTAGTTCGCGAACATGTCGACCACGATGAAGTCGGCGATCGCGGTCGCCGCCTTCTCGCCGGGCGTGCCGATGCCGGAGGCCGGCAGAGCGCGCTTGGAGGCCTGGCCGAACACGGCATTCTTCGGATCGGCGGTCCACACCGGAGCTGTGTCGTAGGCATTGAGCGTCTGGGTGAGATAGCCCCGCGCGCCCGACAGCCACTTCTCGAAATTCTCCTTCTCCAGCATGAAGGCGACAAAGGCCTTCGCCGCGTTCGGATATTTGCAGAAGTTGAAGGCGAGGATCGGAACCGCAAGCTGCAGCTCGGTCGGCTTGCCGAGCGGGCCGACCGGCCACAGCGCGTGGTCGATGTCCTCGGCGAGCTCCTTCTTGCTCGGATCGTCCTTGGCCGCGACGTAGATCGAGATGCCGTTCGAGGTTAGGTACAGCTCGCCGGACAGGAACGCCTTGTTGTTGGAGGAGTCGTTCCAGGATGCGACACCCGGAATGAAGGTGTCCGACAACGCCTTGGCATATTCCAGCGCCTTCATCGTCTCCGGCGAGTTGATGATGACCTTGTCGTCCTTGTCGACGGTCCAGCCGTTGTGGCCCCAGAGGATGTTGTGTACCCACGCGTTGGCGTCGCCGGTGGCGTGGCCAAGCGCAAAGCCGGCCGGCGTGTTGTTTGCCTTCAGCGCCTTGCACAGTTCGAGATAGGCCGGGAAGTCCGACGGCACCTGCTTAAAGCCCGCCTTCTCCACCGCCGATTTGCGATAGGTCAGGTAACCGCCGATGGTTGCGACGGGAATGCCGAGCCAGTCATCGCCTTGCTTGCAGGTTTTCGCGGCAGCGTCGGTCCAGCCGCCGTATTTCTTGCCGAGATAGTCGGCAACGTCGTTCATCTTCAGCACTTTGGTCGGGAACAGCTGCGGCAGGGTGTGCAGGCCCCAGGCGAGGTCGAGACCGGAGCCGGTGTTGGCGGCAACCGACGCCTTCGGCTGCACGTCCTCGAAGGACTCGCTGAACACGTTCATCTCGGTGCCGGTCGCCGTCTTGAACGCCGCGACCATGGCGTTGAACGCATCATCTTCCGCGGGCACGAAGCGCTTCCAGCGCATCACGGTGAGCTTGGCGCCGGGCTCCGCCTTCCAGGGCGCGCTCTGCGCCCAGGCCTTGGCGAAGTCAAACAGCGCCGGCCCGGTGAGCATGCCGGTTGCAGCCAGCGCGGTGCCGCCCTGAAGTAGCGAGCGGCGAGTCAAATCGTGCATCGTTCTTCCTCCCAAATGATTTGTGTTTTTCTTGTTTTTGATCTGGCCTGTTGGTCGGCCATTCAGATCAATCGGTCCGTCAGCTATTCAGTCGTTTCCCCGTCGAATCGTCGAACAGATGAACCAGCGCCGGATCCGGCTTGAGCCGAACCTTGTCGCCGGGATTGAACTGATGGCGCTCGCGGAACACGGCGACGACCTGCTCGCCGCCGAGCTTGGCGAACACCTGGGTCTCCGAGCCGGTCGGCTCGACCACCACGATCTCGGCCTCGGCGCCGTCATCGGCGATGGTGAAATGCTCGGGCCGCACGCCGTAGACCGCGGGCTGGCCGTCGGAATTGGCCGGCGCCGATTTCAGCGGCAGCTTGACGCCGTTCGGCCCCTCGAAATAGGCCGCGCCGTTCACCTTGACCTTGCCCTTGAGGAAATTCATCGCGGGCGAGCCGATGAAGCCGGCCACGAACTGGTTCTCCGGCTTGTCGTAGAGCTCGAGCGGCGAGCCCATCTGCTCGACGATGCCGTCATGCATCACCACGATCTTGTCGGCCATGGTCATGGCCTCGATCTGGTCGTGGGTGACGTAGACGGTCGTGGTCTTCAGCCGCTGATGCAGCTCCTTGATCTCGGTGCGCATCGCGACGCGCAGCTTGGCGTCGAGGTTCGACAGCGGTTCGTCGAACAGGAACACCTGGGGATCGCGCACGATGGCGCGGCCCATTGCGACGCGCTGGCGCTGGCCGCCGGAGAGTTGGCGGGGATAGCGCTCGAGCAGCGGCGTCAGGGCGAGGATCTCGGCTGCGCGCCTGACGCCGCTCGAGATTTCCTCGGGCTTGGCGCCGCGCAGCTTCAGCGAGAAGCCCATGTTGTCGGCGACCGTCATGTGCGGATAGAGCGCGTAGTTCTGGAACACCATCGCAATGTCGCGCTCTTTGGGCTGGACATTGTTGACGACGCGGTCGCCGATCGAGATCGTGCCCGAGGTGATGTTCTCAAGCCCCGCCAGCATGCGCAGCAGGGTCGACTTGCCGCAGCCGGAAGGGCCGACCAGAACGACGAACTCGCCGTCCTCGATCGGGATCGACACGCCGTGCAGGACTTCAAAATTGCCGAACGATTTCCGCACGTCGCGAATCTGGACCGACGACATCCACTTCCCTCCCTCAAGTTCCCGACGACGTACGGCGAGTGCCGCCACCGCTCTGTTTTGTTCCGGCCGCGCTGGGTGCGCGGCTCTGTTGGACTGAACTTATTGTCCGCAGTTTATCCGGTTTTGGCAATCGTTCGATTAGCAATCGCTTGGTAGCGCTGTCAATATCAGTTTGTCTGCGACGAACGTCGTGATATGAGCGGCAAATGGCCCGAAAGCGCATCATGCCAGGCAAGATCCGGCTCGCGGAAGTCGCGAAACTCGCCGGTGTCAGCCCGATTACGGCCTCACGCTTCTTCAGGAATCCGGAAGCCCTCTCGCTCGGCAAGCGCGCCCGGGTTGAGAGTGCGGCAAAAGAACTCGGTTATGTGCCCAATCTCGCGGCACGCGCGCTCGCATCGCAGCGCACCGAGGTGATCGGTGTCCTGATCCCGTCGCTGACCAACAATGTGTTCTCCGACGTGCTGCGCGGCATCTATGAGGCACTCGACGGCAGCCGCTACAGCATCCAGCTCGCCAACACCCGCTATAGCATTCTGCAGGAAGAGCGCCTGTTGCGTCTTTTTCTGGCACAGAAGCCGGCCGGTCTCATCATCACCGGCATCAACCAGACCCCCGATTCCCGCAGCATCATGGAAACGGTCGACTGCCCGATCGTGCAAATCATGGAGGTCGGCCCCTCTCCGATCGATATGATGATCGGATTCTCGCATTTTGACGCGGCAAAAGCTGCGATCGCCCATCTTCTCGCGCAGGGCTACCGGCGGATCGGCTTCCTCGGCGCGCGGATGGATCCACGGGTGCAGCGCCGGCTCGACGGCTATCGCGCCGCGATGACCGAGGCTGGGCTGTTCGATCCACAGCTGATCGTCACCACGGCGATTCCAACCTCGGTGACGTTGGGCGGCACGTTATTTGCCGACCTGCTCGCCAAGGCGCCCGATATCGACGCGGTGTTCTGCGTCAATGACGACCTTGCGCTGGGGGCGCTGTTCGAATGCAAGCGCCGTCACGTGGCGGTGCCGGAGCAGATGGCCATCGTCGGCTTCAACGACCTCGAATTCATGGCGTCGAGCGAGCCGACGCTGAGCAGCGTGCGCACCAATCGCTACGAAATGGGCAGAAGCGCTGCCATGATGGTGATCGAGACGCTGGAAGGACGCCGCCCCGCCGAGCCGGTCGTCGATCTCGGCTTCAGTGTCATGGAACGACAAAGCTCGGCGCGACGCACCTGACATCCACCCGCCAACAGACCGTCACAAGGGAAGCAAAAATGACAAAATGGTAGCGCAACCAAGAGCCTTCAACTAAGGTCCAATCCATCCAGTGAAACACCTGTGCGTGATCGTCGAGGTTTGTAATGCGCCACGATTTGCGCAAGGTAGAACAACGTTGAACCAGAGCCCTTGAATGGGCCCATCAAGTGTTTGCATTGCGGGAGAAACCAATGACAAAACCCCCCACCAACGGGCATAGCGCCGCAGGCGAGACCAAGCAGGGTAAGGGCCGCCGGCTCCGCTCCCAGGAATGGTTCGACAATCCGCACAATCCGGGCATGACCGCGCTCTATCTCGAGCGCTACCTCAATTACGGCCTGACCCGCGAGGAATTGCAGTCAGGCAAGCCGATCATCGGCATCGCCCAGACCGGCAACGACCTGTCGCCCTGCAACCGGCATCATCTCGAGCTTGCGCACCGCGTCCGCGAGGGCATCCGCGCCGCCGGCGGCATCGCGATGGAGTTTCCGACCCATCCGATCCAGGAGACCGGCAAGCGCCCGACCGCGGCGCTCGACCGCAACCTCGCCTATCTCGGCCTGGTCGAGATCCTGTTCGGCTATCCGCTCGATGGCGTGGTGCTGACCACCGGCTGCGACAAAACCACGCCGGCCTGCATGATGGCGGCGGCGACCGTCAACCTGCCGGCGATCGTGCTGTCGGGTGGACCGATGCTGAACGGCTGGCACGAGGGCCAGCGCACCGGCTCCGGCACCGTGGTTTGGAAGGCCCGCGAGCGGCTCGCCGCGGGCGAGATCGACTATGAGCAGTTCATCGAGATCGTCGCCTCCTCGGCGCCCTCGGTCGGCCACTGCAACACCATGGGCACCGCCTCCACGATGAACTCCCTGGCCGAAGCGCTCGGCTTCTCGCTGCCGGGCTGCGCGGCGATCCCGGCGCCCTATCGCGAGCGCGGCCAGATCGCCTACGAGACCGGAAAACGCATCGTCGACATGGTCTGGGAGGATCTGAAGCCGTCGGACTTCCTGACCCGCGAGGCGTTCGAGAACTGCATCGTGGTCAACTCCGCGATCGGCGGCTCGACCAATGCGCCGATCCACATCAATGCGCTGGCGCGCCATGTCGGCGTCGAGCTGTCGATCGACGACTGGCAGAAATACGGCCATGACGTGCCGCTCCTGGTGAACATGCAGCCGGCCGGATTCTA
Source organism: Bradyrhizobium sp. th-b2 (assembly GCF_000426785.1). Lineage (NCBI taxonomy): Bacteria > Pseudomonadati > Pseudomonadota > Alphaproteobacteria > Hyphomicrobiales > Nitrobacteraceae > Bradyrhizobium > Bradyrhizobium sp. th-b2. Next base: position 291,845 of record NZ_AUGA01000003.1, on the reverse strand, counting down.
TCTCGGCGAGGAATATCACCGCGCCGGCGGCGTGCCCTCGGTGGTGCGCGAGCTGATCAAGCACAAGCGCATCCATGAAGGGGCGCTGACCGTCAACGGCCGCACCATGGGCGAGAATTGCAAGGAAGCACCGAAGCCGGATGGCGACGTGATCTGGGGCTACGACAAGCCGCTGGTGAAGGACGCCGGCTTCCTCGTGCTGCGCGGCAATCTGTTCGATTCCGCGATCATGAAGACCAGCGTGATCTCGAAGGAGTTCCGAGACCGCTATCTGTCCAACCCGAAGGACCTCAACGCCTTCGAGGGCCGCGCCATCGTGTTCGAGGGGCCGGAGGACTATCACGCCCGGATCGAGGACCCCGCGCTCGAGATCGACGAGCACTGCGTGCTGTTCGTCCGCGGCACCGGCCCGATCGGCTATCCCGGCGGCGCCGAGGTGGTGAACATGCAGCCGCCGGCGGCGCTGATCAAACGCGGCATCCTGTCCCTGCCCTGCATCGGCGACGGAAGGCAGTCCGGCACCTCGGGCTCGCCGTCGATCCTCAACGCCTCGCCGGAGGCCGCCGCCGATGGCGGGCTCGCGATCCTGAGGACCGGCGACAAGGTGCGCATCGACCTCAACAAGGGCAGCGCCAACATCCTGATCTCGGAGGATGAGTTGCGCACCCGCCGCGCCGAGCTGAAGGCCAAGGGCGGCTTCCCGCACCCGGCCAACCAGACGCCGTGGCAGGAGCTCTACCGCCAGACCGTCGGCCAGCACGCGACCGGCGCCTGCCTCGAGCTCGCGACCCGCTACCACGACATCGCCGGCAAGGTCGGCGTGGCGCGGGATAATCACTGACCCCAAAACCGTCATTGCCGGGCTTGACCCGGCAATCCATCGCTCTTCGCAAGATGGATGCGCGGGTCAAGCCCGCGCATGACAGCAAAAAGATACGAGAGCTGAAGGAAGAAACGCATGTCAGATCGACTGAAGGGAAAGCGCGCAATTGTCACCGCCGCCGCGGCAGGCATCGGACGTGCATGCGCCATCGCATTCGCGCGTGAAGGCGCCACCGTGATCGCGACCGACATCAATGAGAGCGGCATCGCCACGCTGGGCAAGGAAGGCGTCGCCGAGACCGCGCGGCTCGACGTCCGCAGCAGCGCTGAGGTCAACAGCTTCGCCAAGCGCGTCGGCAAGATCGACATCCTGCTCAATGCGGCAGGCTTCGTGCATCACGGCACCATTCTGGAGTGCTCGGACGAGGATTTCGACTTCTCGTTCGACCTCAACGTCAAATCCATGCACCGGACCATCAAGGCGTTTCTGCCTGGGATGCTGGCGGGCGGAGGCGGCAGCATCGTCAATATCTCGTCTTGCGCGGCGCTGCGGCCGCCGGCCAATCGCTATGTCTACAGCGCGTCGAAGGCGGCAGTTTCGCTGCTGACGCGCGCGGTTGCGCTCGACTTCATCACCCAGGGCATTCGCTGCAACGCGATCTGCCCGGGCACGGTGGAGACGCCCTCGATGCTCGATCGCGCGGCCGCCGCCGGCCCGGATGGACGCGAGAAATTCGTCGCCCGCCAGAAGATGGGCCGGCTCGGCACCGCAGAGGAAATCGCGGCCATGGCGGTCTATCTTGCGAGCGACGAAGCGGCATTCACCACCGGCGTCGACATGGTCGTCGACGGCGGCTTCATGCTCTGACTCCACGCGATCAAAGGCATTTTGCATGAACAGGATCGATCTCAACGGCCGCTGCGCCGTCGTCACCGGCGGCGCGCAAGGCTTTGGCCGCGCCATCACCGAGCGCTTTGTCGGATCGGGCGCCAAGGTCGCGATCTGGGATTTCGACCAGCCGCTGGCCGAGAAGACCGCGCGGGCGATCGGCGAGAACGTCATCGCGATCAAGACCGACGTCACCGACCCCGCCGCGGTCGACGCCGCGCGCGATCAGACGCTGCGGGCGTTCGGCAAGATCGACATCCTCGTCAACAACGCCGGTATCACCGGGGCCAACAAGCCGGTGTGGGAAACCGATCTCGACGACTGGCGCAGGGTGATGCGCATCAATCTCGAGGGTCCCTTCATCTGCTGCAAGGCGATCGTGCCGACCATGATCGGCCAGAAATACGGCCGCATCGTCAACATCGCCTCGATCGCCGGCAAGGAAGGCAATCCGAACGCCGCGCATTATTCGTCGTCGAAGGCCGGGCTGATCGCGCTGACGAAATCGCTCGGCAAGGAGCTCGCCCAGCATGACATCCTGGTCAATGCGGTGACGCCGGCCGCGGCGAAGACCGCGATCTTCGACCAGATGACGCAAGCGCACATCGACTTCATGCTGTCGAAGATTCCGAAAGCCCGCTTCGTGCTGGTCGAGGAGCTCGCCTCGATGGTGGCGTGGCTGGCGTCGGAAGATTGCGCCTTCTCGACCGGCGCAGTGTTCGACATCTCCGGCGGACGCGCGACGTACTAGGCGGCTCCACGCCTGGCCGGCTGCCGAAGCGCCGTGACGAGATGATCGGCGAGCAGTGACGCTGCGCGCGAAAGATTTGGCGCACGATGCAGGCGGATCTCGGCGCGCGGCAGTCGCGGCATGCCGTCGCGCGCGGTCAGGCGGCGCAAGCTCGGCGGAAAGGTGCCCGACTTGACGACGGTCACGGCAAGGCCTTGCGCCGCGATCGCCTCGACCGCTGACAGGCTGTGGCTGACAAAGGCGAGCCGCCACGGGCGGTTGGCTTCGTCCAGCGCCTGCATCGCCCAGCTCCGGAACAGGCAGCCCTGCGGGTAGAGCGCGACCGGCAGCGGATCGAGCTGTTCGACGCGATGCGCGGCGCTCGTTGCCCACACCGCCTGCTCACTGCGCAGCAGCTCGCCCTCGCCGCGCCCCTCGGGGTGCATCGCGATCACGAGGTCATAGGCTTCGCCGAGCCGGTCGGTCATCGACGAGGTCAGCCCGGTCTCCATCTCGACATGGATCAGCGGATAGTTGGCGATGAAGTCCTTGAGCAACGGCGGGACGATCAACGTGCCGTAGTCGTCCATCACGCCCAAGCGCACCCGCCCGTCCGTGCCGCGCTCGCGCACCCGGCCGACCGCCTCCGCGTTGAGGTTCAGAATGCGGCGGGCGTAACCCAGCAGCCCTTCGCCGGCCGCGCTTAGGTCGACATTGGTCGTGCTGCGGTGGAACAGCTCGGCCTGCAACCGCTCCTCCAGCCGCTTCACCTGCATGCTGACGGCCGATTGAGTCCGGTTCAGCGCCGAAGCGGCGCGGGTGAAGGAGCGATGGTCCGCCACCGCGACAAAGGCCTGCAGCAGGTCCGGATCCAGGACAGGAATACTCATAACGATCCGTGATTTGATTGATCAAATCTATTCGATTTCCTGATTATCGCCCCTTCCCTAGATTGCGCAAGCGAAACCGGGGGCGAACGGCATGGGCGAGATCTCTGGGGTGTTGGCGGCGGTGCTGTCGAGTGCGCTCGGCGGCACCTCGATCGGGGCGACGCGGTATCTGGTCGGCGCCATCGATCCGTTGGCCATCGGCTCATTCCGCTTCGGCATCGGCGTCTTGCTGTTGCTGCCGCTGGCGCTGTTGCAGCGTCGGAGCTGGCCGCCGCGGCGTGACTGGCCCGGCGTGGCCGGCCTTGGCCTGTTGTTCTTTGCGGCGTTTCCGATCCTGTTCAACGCTTCGCTGATATCAACCACCGCCGCGCGCGGCGCGCTCGCGCTCTCGACGCTGCCGCTGCTGACGATGCTGGTCGGCGCGGCACTCGGTGCCGAGCCGCTGACCGCACGCAAGACCACAGGCGTGCTGGTCACGATCCTGGGCGTCTCGCTGGCGCTGCTCTCCGGCCTCGCCACGGCGCCCATGGGCGCCTGGCGCGGCGACCTGTTGATGGTCGCCGCCGCGCTGTGCATGGCGCTCTACAGCATCTGGTCGAAACCCTTCATCCGCCGTTCCGGCCCGATCCCCTTCACCACATTCGCCATGGCGGCCGGAGCCGCGGTCCTCATAACGGCCTCGCTCGTGCGCGGCAGCTTTGCGCCGGTTGCCGATTTCGGCGCACCGCAATGGTTCGGCGCGATCTATCTCGGCGCCTTCGGCGCAGCGCTCACCTTCTATCTCTGGGCCTTCGCGCTGGAGCGGACGACGCCGACCCGGGTCGCAATATCCGTCACCGTCAATCCGATCGCGGCCTCGCTGGTCGGCGCCGTCCTGCTCGGCGAACCGCTGAGCTGGAATCTGATGGCCGGCATCGTCACCGTCTTCGCCGGCATCTGGATCGCCACCACCCAGCCGCAACAGGCGCACGTGGCTGAGCCGGCCGTCGCTCCGGACCCGCGCTGACCTGCGGCAACGCCTGCCAGCCAGGTTCCTGGCGAATCCGTGCTAGCCTGACGGTCCGGTCCAAGCGAACCCGAGGCGGCACGCATTTGAATATTTCCCTCTACGACGTCTCCGTCTGGGTGCTGCCGGTCCTCATCGCCATCACCTTCCACGAAGCCGCACACGGCTTCGTCGCGCACCGGCTCGGCGACGACACCGCCTGGCAGCTTGGCCGCGTCAGCTTCAACCCGCTGAAGCACATCGACCCGTTCGGCACGCTGATCCTGCCGGCCATGCTGCTGTTCGCGCATTCGCCGTTCCTGTTCGGCTACGCCAAGCCGGTTCCGGTGAACTTCCGCAAGCTCAACCATCCCAAGCTCGACATGGTGTGGGTGGCGCTGGCCGGCCCGGTGACCAACATCATCCTGGCGACCGCGGCGGCGCTGGCATTCCACGCACTGCCCTTGGTGCCGGCCGATGCCGCAAAATGGACCGCGGACAACCTGAAAAACGCCTTCCTGATCAATATCGTGCTCGCGATCTTCAACATGATGCCGATTCCGCCGCTGGACGGCGGCCGGGTCGCGGTCGGACTGTTGCCGCGGCCGCTGGCGATCCCGCTCTCCAGGCTCGAGCCCTACGGCATGCTGATCCTGATCGGGCTGTTGATCCTGCTGCCGGTGGTCGGCCGGCAGATCGGCCTAAATCTTGATGTTATTTCAACGATACTGCGAACTCTGACCGGCTATGTGATCAATGCCCTTCTCCTCATTACCGGAAACACATAGCCTTGCTTTAGGCATGACCTGATCGGAAAACCGGCGTCCATTTGTCCGGGTCATGCGCGGGAACGGGAACGCTTCGAGGCCATGGTGATCAAAGCTGCCGATATGCTGATTGCACGACGCGCCGACACCCGCGCGCGGGCTGACCTTGCAACCTGGAAGATGATGGCCAAGCTGAACGGCGCCTCCGCATTGCCGCCTGAGGCGCAGAATTTCCTCGCCATCTACAAGAAGCTTGTGGACCAGATGAGCGAAGCCGATGCCGGCGAGGCAACCATCCAACAGATGTATCGCACCTACTATGCGGAGATGGGCGGCGCCGGCAAAGCGCCGGAAGTTCCGGCGCGCTCGCGCGAACCGGTTGCCGACACCGGCAACGTCACCACGTTCCGCCGCCTGCCTGCGAAGAAGGCGAACGCCTCCGACGCGAACGCCAAGCGCCCGATGCCGGTGGCGCTGATCTTCGCCTGTCTTGTCGTGGTCTACGTCGCGATCCGCTACTACTTCAAATAGCGCAGTCCGCGCTTCAACCCTCCCCCGTTTTGATGATCGACGCGCGGACGCCGCGGCATCCCGTCGCGCGTCACCGGCCCCTCATATCGCCGCAGCGTGGAATAACGCGTGCGGCCGATCGCGCCAGTGCCCTAGGCGATGCGCCCGATGCCGGGCATAATGCGGAACTCAAAAAACAAAATCATACTGGAGGGAAGATGAAGCGTTCCATTGCAGCCCTGGTCATGACCACGAGCCTGGTATTCGCAGGCAGCGCGTCGGCGCAGACCATGGACAAGGTTGTCCGGGTCGGCAGCCTCGGCGATCAGTCCGGTCTCTATCAGGATATCGGCGGACCCGGCTCGACGGTGGCGGCGCAGATGGCGATCGAGGATTCCGGGTTGCTCGCCAAGGGCTGGAAGATCGATGTGATCGCTGCCGATCACCAGAACAAGCCCGACGTCGGCGTCAACATCGGCAAGCAGTGGATCGACGTCGAGAAGGTCGACGTGTTCGTCGACCTCGCAAGCTCGGGCGTCGGGCTTGCGATTGCTAACCTCGCCAAGGAGAAGAACGTCGTCAACCTGAACTCCGGCTCGGCATCATCGGACCTGACCGGCGCGCAGTGCTCGCCGAACACGGTGCACTGGGTCTACGACACCTACATGCTGGCCAACGGCACCGGCAAGGCGTTGGTGAAGTCCGGCGGCGACACCTGGTTCTTCCTCACCGCGGACTACGCGTTCGGCCAGGCGCTCGAGCGAGACACCGCGGCGGTCGTCACCGCGAATGGCGGCAAGGTGCTCGGCAGCGTCAAGCATCCGCTCAACAACGCCGACTTCTCGTCCTTCCTGCTGCAGGCGCAGAGCTCGAAGGCCAAGATCGTCGGACTGGCCAATGCCGGCGGCGACACCACCAATGCGATCAAGCAGGCGGCCGAGTTCGGCATCGTCGCCGGCGGCCAGAAGCTGGCCGGCATGCTGATGTTCCTGACCGACGTCAACGCGCTCGGCCTCAACGTCGCGCAAGGCCTGAACTTCACCGAAACGTTCTACTGGGACCTGAACGACCAGACCCGCGCCTTCACCAAGCGCTTCATGGAGCGCTTCAAGAAGAACCCACCGACCATGGTGCAGGCCGGGGTCTATTCGTCGCTGATCCATTATTTCAAGGCGCTGGAGGCGCTCGGCGGCAATCCGCACGACGGCCGCGCCGTGGTCGCCAAGATGAAGGAATTGCCGACCGACGATCCGCTGTTCGGCAAGGGTTCGATCCGCATCGACGGCCGCAAGATCCACCCCGCCTATCTGTTCGAGGTGAAGAAGCCGTCGGAGTCAAAGTATCCGTGGGACTATTACAAGCTGGTCGCCACCATCCCCGCCGATGAAGCCTTTTTGCCGCTCGAGAAGAGCGTCTGCCCATTGGTGAAGAAAAGCTAACCCGCCCTACGCGACTGGGCAGCGTATTCAACGGTGAAATGGATTCCGGGCTCGCGACTTCGTCGCGCCCCGGAATGACGAAGACTTGCGATTATGTCGCGAGTCTTTCCGCTTACTTCTTCGGCTTGTTGAACTTGACGTCGAGGCTGAAGGAGAACTGATCGTCGGTCAGGTCGGCCGGGGGCGCCGGCACCGGATCGGAACGGTGCACCATCGAGACCGCCGCGTCGTCATAGGCGGCGTCACCCGACGATTCCATCACAGCGACCGACAGCACCTTGCCGACGCGGTTGAGCACAAGGGCCACCTTGACCTTGGCATCCTTGATCTTGTTCTCCGGGAATTTCTTGTGCAGGTCGAGATAGGCGCTGATCTTCTTGCCCCACTTGGCGGTCAGCGCGAGCTTGTCCTTGCCGATCCCGGGATTGGGGGCCTTCGTGGTCTCCGACTGGCGCGAAGCGTCTTCCAGCTTGGTCGGCGCCGCCGCCTCCGAAGCCTGCTGAGCCTCCTGCGCGTTGGTCTCGACCTTGGCGACCTTGGCCTCCTCCTCCTTCTGCTTCTTGCTGTTGTCCTCGGTGACGATGCGATCGGGGTCGTCGGCCTCCATCGGCTGGGCCTGCGGCAGGTCGGTATCCTTGACCTCCGCCTTCTGCTGGGTCATCTCCTGCACGGCCTGCTGCTCGTCGGCCGGCGCTCCGGGCGGTGCGGCTTCCTCAGGCACATCCGGGGAGGCAAGCTCGACGGCATATTCCGCGCCGGCAGCGCCAAGGCCTTCGTCGCCGTCGTCGCCGCGCAAATTGGTCAGCGCCAGCGCCGCGCCGCCCAGATGCAGCCCGACCGCCGTCACCGCGGCGATCACCCAGAGCCGCTTGGACGCCCGCAGATCGAGATCGGGGTTGGTGGACATCGTTGTTCGCCGTCAGGGTTTGGCCGGCTCGGCCTGCGGTGCCGCGGGCGCTCCCGGAACGCCCTCGAGCGTGACGAGCTTGACCCGCGTGTAGCCGCCGGCGCGCAGCAACTCCATCACGCCCATCAATTCGCCGTAGGGCACGACACGGTCGGCACGCACGAACACATACTTGTCCCTGCTCATCTCGGGCACCGCATCCAGCGCATTGACCAGGTCGACGCGCTTCACCGAATTCTCCCCGATCGCAAGCGTCAGGTCCGGCTTGATGCTGACATAGGTCGGCTTGTCCGGCTTCTTCTGCGGCGTCGCGCTGGAAGTCGGCAGATCGATCGGCAGGTCGACGGTCGAGAGCGGCGCCGCCACCATGAAGATGATCAGCAGCACCAGCATCACGTCGATGAACGGCGTGACGTTGATCTCGTGGGATTCCGCGAAATCGTCGTCGCCATCGTTCTCGGAGATCGAGACTGCCATCGCCTACTCCGCCGCCGCGGCGCGCGCATGCGTGCCGAGCGGAACGCTGCCATGGGTGCGATCGAGATCGCGCGACAACAGACGTCCGGCCGCGCCCGAGGCGCGGTTGACGAGCTCGAGGTAGACCTTCGTGACGCGCGAGAAATGGTTGTAGATGATGACGGCGGGGATCGCCGCGACGAGGCCGATCGCGGTTGCCAGCAGCGCTTCCGCGATGCCCGGCGCCACCACGGCAAGATTCGTGGTCTGCGACTTCGAGATGCCGATGAAGCTGTTCATGATGCCCCAGACGGTGCCGAACAGACCGACGAAGGGCGACGTCGCGCCGATGGTCGCGAGCAGGCCCATGCCGATGCGGATCTTGCGGGCTTCGGCGCGCACGATCTCGGCAAAGCTCGACGCGGCGCGCTCCTTGATGCCGCTGTCGCTGGAGATCCCCGCCGACAGACGTCCCTCGCGCATCGCAGCCGCAATGAACGACGATAGCACGCTGCCCTTGGCGCCGAGCGCGAACTGCGCTTCCGCCAGCGAGCGCGATTCAGCAATCTTGGCCAGCGCACCGCGCAGCTTGCTCTGCGCCACGGTCAGCTCGACCATCTTGGCGATGAACACCGTCCAGGTGACGAGCGACGCGAAGGCAAGGCCAAGCATCACCGCCTTCACGATGATGTCGGCGTTCAGGAACATATTCCACGGCGACAATTCGCGCAGCCCGGTGCCGGTCGACTTCAGCGACTTGCCATCGCCACCTGCGGGCGCGACCGACGACGCATCGATCGCGGTCGGTACTGAGGCCTGCGCGGCAGGTACCGGGGCGGCCTGGGCCTGCGGTGCCGCTGGGGCCACCGGCGCAGCCTGGGCAGCCACTGGGGATGGGGCCGCCGGCGCCTGCTGGGCCGCAGGCGCTTGTTGGGCCGCGGGCGCCAGTTGGGCCGCGGGCGCTTGGGCCACGGGCAACTGAGACTGGGTCACGGGCGCTGGTTTCGCGGCAGGCGCCGTTTGCTGCTGCGCCGAAGACGGCGCGGCCAGCATCAGCATCGCCAGCGAGGCGATCACGACGGATGCAGCGGGGAACTTGAATGTCATCATCAGTTACACTTCAGCCCAGTGACGGATCAGGTTGTGATAGATGCCGGTCAATTTGACCGTTTCAGGGTCATCGCGCCCCAGCCGCTCCACCAGAGCCTGGATCGCCGTATCGAGATCAAAGATCAGGCTGCGCGTGTGTGCATCCCGTACCATGCTCTGCAGCCAGAAAAAAGACGCAACCCGGGTGCCCCGGGTCACCGGCGTGACCAGATGCAAGCTGGAAGCAGGATAAACTACCAGATCGCCCGCCGGCAGCTTGATTTCATGGGATCCGTAGAGGTCCTCGATCACAAGCTCGCCGCCATCGTAGTCCTCCGGCTCCGATAAAAACAGCGTGACCGAGAGGTCGGTGCGGATCCGCAGGCCCGTCAGCTTGTCGCCGCGCACCGCATTGTCGACATGCAGGCCGAAATGGTGCCCGTCGCTTGCGGCATAGCGGTTGAACAAGGGTGGAAAGATTCTAAGCGGGATCGCCGCCGAGATGAAGCGCGGGCTTGCCGACAGCGCGCTCAGGATCCGGTTGCCAAGCTGCCGCGCGACCTCGCTGTCGGGCGGCAACTGCTCGTTGCGCTTGACCAGCGCGGAAGCGGCACCGGCGGTCGAGCGGCCGTCCTCCCATCCGCTGGCATCCATGATGCGGCGGAAGTCCGCCACATCAGCCTTGCTCAATACGTTGGGAACACAGACCAGCATCTTCCGCCGCGAAGCCTCCGTCAGTAACGCGCAGAAACAACCAGATACGCGGCGCGTCCGGGTGCTTCGAGCACGAACGGTGCAGCGCTCTGGTACAGCGCGTCGTAGTAGCGCTTGTCGAAGATGTTGTTGACGAACAGTTTCATGGTCCAGTTCTTGTCGATCTTCGCCTCGGCGAAGGCGTCGAAGCGCCAGTAGCTCGGGATCGAGGTGCCCTGGTTCGCCGCGAGCAGCGTGCCGCCATACACCTTCGAACGGTACACCGCCTGCCCGCCGAGCTCCCACATGTCGGTGAGTTGGTACTTCGTCAGCAAGCTGAACGACTGAGGCGCGACGTTGGCGAGCGGCAATCCGACGTTGCTGGAGTACAGGATCGTGTTGGCCGGCGGCGCCAGCGACTTCGTCACGACCGACTGCATCAGCACCAGTCCGCCGAACACGCTCCATTTGTCGGTGATCTTGCCGCCGACGCCGAGATCGATACCGCGGATACGGTAGGCGGCGCCCGCCGTGATACAGGAGATGTTGCCGGTCGTTCCGGCTGGATAGGTGCATCCAAGCGCTGAAGCCGCGGTTGCGTTGTTGACATTCTGCGCTTCGCGCGCGTTTTCCTTCTCGGTCTGGAACAGCGCCGCCGTCACCAGCAAGTGGCGATCAAACAGCTCCCACTTGGTGCCGACCTCGATGGCCTTGTTCTTTTCCGGCCCGAAGATCTGGGTGTTGCCGCCGGGAAGGTTGGGATTGATGCCGCCATAGGCGGTGCTGGTGCCGTCGAACTCGGCGCCGACAGGGTTGGACGAGGTCGCGTAGGCTGCATAGACGCTGCCGTTCGGGAGCGGCTTCAGGGTGAGGCCGAGGTTGAAGTTCGGCATCCCGAACTCGGCCGACTGCTGGCCGAGGGTACCATTGGTCGCGAATGCGGACGTGTTGATCTTGTAGTCGTCGTAACGGACGCCGCCATTGAGGATGACGAAGTCGTTGTAGTTGGCGGAATCCATCACGTATCCGCTGACGGTGTCGATACCGATCTTGGTCGGTCTTCCCAGGAGCGACGGTATCCCGAACGGCTGATTTGTGAATTGCGGGTTGAAGACGCTGACGCCGGAGAGCGAACCGCTGCCCGTGAACGACGATGTGCCGGTGGTGATTTCGGAGCTCAGGCCGGTGTAGCCGTCGATCGAAGACCGCTCGTTGTCGTATTCGATGCCGGCCGTCGTCGTGTGCTTGAAGCCGAGCCCGTCGACCGACTTGTAGGTCGCCTCGGTCTGGTTGGCGAACACGTCGGTGACCTGGTATCGGCTCTGCGGATTCGCAGTCAGCGTGTACGCGCTGAACGGCGCACCAGCGGCCAGCGTCGGCGATTCAGGCAGCGTGCCGATGTAGTTCTGGGTCGAACGCGATTCCCGGATCTTGTTGCTGATCGTCAGGTCCGGCGTAATCTGGACCTCGGCGTTGATCGTGCCGATGTCCTGCCCGGTCCTGAAGAAGTCGCGATTGACGAAGCCGTAGAAATTGTTGCGGTTGACGCCGAAGTCCGGGAACGGGCCGCCGGCCGTGCTCGCGGTGCTCGGCCGATAATACGGCACGCCAAAATCCGGAATGCCGGTGAGTTCGGTGTGGATGTAGTTGCCGGTGATCTTGACCGCATCGACCGGCTTCCAGTTCACCGCGACGAAGCCGCCATCGCGATTGTCGGTGACGTAGCTGCGGCCGGCGACGCCGGCATCCTGGAACAGACCGCCGGCGCGGATCGCCAGCGTCGGGCTGATCACCTGGTTGACATCGAGCACCACTCGCTTGGTGCGATCGGTGCCGAACGTGGTGTCCATGTTGTAGAAGCTCTTCTCCGTCGTCGCCTGCTTGGTGACGATGTTGATCGCGCCGCCGGTGGTGCCGCGGCCCGCGAAGGACGAGCCCGGGCCGCGCAGGATCTCGACCTGCTCGGTGAAGAAGTTCTCGCGGACGCTGACGCCGGCGTCGCGGACACCGTCGATGAAGATATCGTTGCGTGCGTCGAAGCCGCGGATGAAGAAGCGGTCGCCGAAAGCGTTGCCGCCCTCGCCCGTACCGAGTGTGACACCCGCCGTCGACAGGATAGCCGATTTCAGCGAGGTCGCATTCTTGTCTTCGAGCACGTCCTTGGTCAGCACGGTGACCGACCTCGGCGTGTTCAGGATCGGCTCGGGAAACTTGCCGGATGCCTGCAAGCGGTCGCCCTTGTACGGCGCGGCCGGATCCGCATAGGGGTCACGGTCGGCGGCAAGACCGCCGGCGTTGGGAAACGGCACCGGTGCCTGCTGCGCCTGCTGATTGTTGCGGCGCGCGGCACGGCGCAGCGCATTGCGGGCGCGGACCTGATCCGAGGTCGGCTTTGACGTGACGGGCTTGGGTCGGGCGACCGGCGCATCGACATTCACCGGCGGGAGGTTGGATTGCTGCGCTTCCGCCCCCGAAAACGACGCCACCGCGATCAGACCAGCGACCGCGGAGACCTTCGTCGCGGAATACCCCGTATCATCAGCCGAACCGTTCGCTGCATCGAAGCGCAGCGATCTCGGCGCCTTCACATTGCTCATTTTTTGCGTGCCCCAGATAAATCCAGTTCGTTCGCGAAATGAAGCTGCGACGAACTGTCTTCATCGGTTATCGAGCGTGAGTTTTTTTATCAATGCGATCAGCGCAACAGTTGGCTTGAATCGCCCCAATTCAAAGCGATTCTAATCTGCGCTTTCAAATCGTTCTAAACTCTAGTTTTTAAGCGTTCTAATAACTGTTCTAAAGTGACACCAAGCGTCGCCGGCCACCGCCTTGCAAGGCGCTGATCTATACGTCGTCCCGATCACTCGGCGCTCGGTGGCTTCATCAGCGAAAACAGTTCGTCGATGGTCCGCTGCGCGACCTGCCGCACGCTGTCGCTGTTCTCCAGGCCCGTGATATTGACGCCGTTGACGACAGCTTTGATCTCGTCGCGGAAATCCGTGAGGAAGCGCAGCGGGTCGCGCTGCTCGTTGGCGACGCGCGCGATCAGTCCGATGACCAGGATCTGGCATGCCATCATGCGCCCGTTCAACTCATCCATCGCTGCCCTCATCCTCTCGCATCGTCGCTGCGCGATATGAACGACATCGCGCGGCGTTTCAACCACGTCGCGCAAGCTGCAGCAGGTGAACGGACAAGAAAGCAGATCTGCGCGCGACGAGATGCGCGCTATTTCGCGGCGATGTGCTCCGCCTCCTCGCCGAGCGCCTTGATGCGATCCTTGACCTCGCGAAGCGTGTTGAGGCCGCTTTCGACATGCTTGTCGGATACGTCGCGCAGCACGTCGCCGGCGATGGCATCGCGCAGACTGTCGAGATCATCGACGAGGCGGCGCCCGGTCCTGGTCAGGAACAGGCGATTGGCGCGGCGATCCCTCGGGTCAGGCCGGCGTTCGAGCAGGCCATGCTCGACCAGGCGATCAAGCAGCCGCACCAGCGAGATCGGCTGCAGTTCGAGCACGTCGGCGAGATCGACCTGGGACAGTCCCTCCTGCTCGCGCAGGCGGAACAGCACAATCCATTGTGCACGCGTGGTGCCTCGCGCCTTGGCGCGATGATCGATATAATTGCGCAGCAGCCTGGAACTCTCCACGAGTTGCGCAATGAACTGGCGTTTGAGATCGAGCGACATAGGGGTCCTCGGTGCATTTCCCAGACGGAATGTTTCTGATCGTTTCTGACCTAAACCTTTCCAAATGTTTAGGATTCTCAAGCCTTGGTGTGTTTACACATTAAGTGCACGCATATTATATCCGCAAGCTCTGTGAACCGTTTCGATCACCCTTTATTGTTACGTCGAGCCCAAGAGTCCGCATGTCAAAGTCACGCACCATCGGTTGGGTTTTAGTGATCGCAGCGGTCGGCGCGGCCGGTTATTTCGGCTGGCAGAAATACACCGACAACCAGCAGGCGATCGCGGCTGCGCAGAAGCGGGCTGCCCAGCGCCCGGCCGTTCCGGTCAAGATCTCGCCGGTCGAGAAGGCTGACTTCCCGGTCTATCTCACCGGGCTCGGCACCGTGCAGGCCTTCAACACCGTCCAGGTCCGCACCCGGGTCGACGGCCAGATCACCAGGATCGCCTTCAAGGAAGGCCAATTCGTCAAGGCCGGCGACACAGTGGTCGAGATCGATCCGCGGCCCTATCAGGCGACGCTCGACCAGGCCAAGGCCAAGAAGGCCCAGGACGAGGCCAATATCGCCAACGCCAATCTCGACCTGCAGCGCTACACCAAGCTCGGCGAGTTCGCGACGCGCCAGCAGCTCGACACCCAGCGCTCCACCGTGGCCCAGCTCACGGCCCAGATCGCCGCCGACGAGGCCGCCATCTTCAACGCCCAGACCCAGGTCGACTACACCACCGTGAAGTCGCCGATCGACGGCATCGTCGGCCTGCGACTGGTCGATATCGGCAACATCGTCAACGCCTCGGCCCAGACCGGCATCGTGACGATCACGCAGATCGAGCCGATCACGGTGATCTTCACTGCACCGGAAGACCAGCTGCCCGACATCAAGGCGGCGCTGGCCGTGGCACCGCCCAAGACCATTGCTCTGACCACCGACGGCAAGCGGGTGCTGTCCACCGGAACCCTGGCGCTGATCAACAACCAGGTCGACACGTCAAGCGGGACTGTCCGGCTGAAGGCGGTGTTTGATAACAAGGACCATGCGCTGTGGCCGGGCCAGTCGGTCTCGACCCGGCTCTTGGTCAGGACCTTGAAGGATGCCACCGTCGTCCCGGATGACGCGGTGCAGCATGGCACCGAAGGCCTCTACGCGTATTCAGTCAATCAGGAGAACAAGGCCGAGCTTCGCAAGATAAAGGTCAGCCAGTCGATCGACGGCAAGTCGGTGATCGAGGAAGGCCTGTCGCCGGGACAGCAGGTGATCACCGCGGGCCAGTACAAGGTCTCGCCGGGGACCCTGGTGACGACGGCGGTGGCGAGCTCGGATCAATCCCAGTCGAAGGTCACGCAGGAATGAGCGCCGGAATTTCCGCACCATTCATTCGCTTCCCCATCGGCACCTCGCTGCTGATGGCGGGCATCCTGTTCATAGGTCTCGTCGCCTATCCGCTGTTGCCGGTGGCGCCGCTGCCGCAGGTCGACTTCCCGACCATCCAGATCACCGCGACGCTGCCGGGCGGAAGCCCGGAGACGATGGCGACTTCGGTCGCCCAGCCGCTTGAACGCCAGTTCGCGCAGATCCCGGGCATCGCCCAGATGACCTCGACGAGCTATCTGGGCACCGCGGCGGTCACCATCCAGTTCGATCTCAACCGCTCCATCGACGGCGCCGCCAACGACGTGCAGGCCGCCATCAACGCCGCCAGTGGCCAGCTGCCGAAGACCCTCCCCTCGCCGCCGACCTACCGCAAGGTCAACCCGGCCGACTCGCCGATCATGCTGCTGTCGGCGACGTCGGACACGCTGCCGCTGACCACGGTCAGCGACAGCGTCGATGCGCAACTTGCCCAGCAGATCAGCCAGATTTCCGGCGTCGCGCAGGTCATCATCGGCGGTCAGCAGAAGCCGTCGGTTCGCGTCCAGATCGACCCGGCCAAGCTGGTCGCCAAAGGCCTGTCGCTGGAAGACGTCCGCGCCGCGATCAACATCGCCACCGTCGACAGCCCGAAGGGCAATATCGACGGCGCCACCCGCGCCTACACCATCTATGCCAACGACCAGTTGCTCACGGCCGATCCGTGGAACGACGTCATCATCGCCTACCGCAATGGCGGGCCGCTGCGCATCCGCGACATCGGCCAGGCCGTCACCGGGCCGGAAGACGCCAAGCAGGCCGCCTGGGCCAACGGCAAGCGCGGCGTGTTCCTCGTCGTTTTCAAGCAGCCCGGCGCCAACGTCATCGACACCGTCGACAAGATCAAGGCAGCGCTGCCCCGGCTGGTCGCGGCGATCCCGCCGGCGATCAAGATCGATGTCATCTCGGACCGCACCACCACGATCCGCGCCGCGGTGGAGGACGTCCAGTTCACCCTGCTCCTGACCATCTTCCTGGTCGTGATGGTGATCTTCGTCTTCCTGCGCAGTTTCTGGGCCACCGTGATCCCGACCGTCACGGTGCCGCTGGCGCTGCTCGGCGCCTGCGCGCTGATGTGGGTGTTCGGCTACACGCTCGACAATCTGTCGCTGATGGCGCTGACGATCGCGGTCGGCTTCGTGGTCGACGACGCCATCGTGATGCTGGAGAACATCAGCCGCTACATCGAAGAGGGCGAGAAGCCGATGGCGGCCGCCTTCAAGGGCTCGCAGGAAATCGGCTTCACCATCGTTTCGATCAGCATCTCGCTGGTCGCGGTGCTGATCCCTCTCTTGCTGATGGGCGGCATCATCGGCCGCCTGTTCCGCGAATTCGCTGTCGTGCTGGCGATGACGATCTTCGTCTCGATGTTCGTGTCGCTGACGCTGACCCCGATGATGGCCTCGCGGTTCCTGCGCGCCCATAATGAGGAGCGGCACGGCCGCTTCTACCAGCTCAGCGAGCGCGGCTTCGATGCGATGCTGCGCGGCTATCAGAGCGGGCTCGACCTCGCGCTGCGCTGGAAGTTCACGACGCTGATGATCTTCTTCGGGACGCTGGCGCTGTCGGTCTACCTGTTCGTCGTCATTCCGAAGGGCTTCTTCCCGCAGCAGGACGTCGGCCTGATCACGGCGACGTCGGAAGCCAACCAGGACATCTCCTTCGCCGAGATGAAGCGGAGACAGGAAGAGCTCGGCAAGATCGTGATGACTGATCCGGCCGTCGCGACGGTGGCGATGGCGATCGGCGGCAGCGGCCGTGCCGGCAACAACGGCGCAATGTACATCACGCTCAAGCCGCTCAGGGATCGCGACGCCAACGCGCAGCAGGTGATCGCCCGGCTGCGGCCGAAGCTGGAGAAGATCGAGGGAGCCCGGCTGTTCATGCAGGCGGCGCAGGACGTCCGCCTCGGCGGCCGCCCGACCCGCACCCAGTTCGAGTTCACGCTGCAGGATGCCGATCTCAGCGAACTGAACCAGTGGGCGCCGAAAATCCTCAGCAAGATGCAGACGCTGCCGCAGCTGCGCGACGTCGCCACCGACCAGCAGACCAACGGCACCACGGTCGAGCTGAAGATCAACCGCGACACCGCCTCGCGCTACGGCATCCAGCCGCAGCTGATCGACGACACGCTCTATGACGCGTTCGGCCAGCGCCAGGTGACGCAGTACTTCACCCAGCTCAACAGCTACCACGTGATCCTCGAGGTGCTGCCCGAACTGCAGGGCGCGATCGACACGCTGAACAACATCTACATCAAGTCGCCGCTGACCGGCGAGCAGGTGCCGATCTCGACCATTGCGAAGTGGACCAGCGTGCCGGTGCGGCCGCTGTCGATCAGCCACCAGGGCCAGTTCCCGGCGATCACCATCTCCTTCAACCTGGCGCAGGGTGTCGCACTCGGCCAAGCGACGGAAGCGGTGCAGAAGGCGATGGTCGACCTCGGCGCGCCGGCGACCCTGAGCTCGAGCTTCCAGGGCACGGCGCAGGCGTTCCAGCAATCACTGTCGACCGTGCCGCTGTTGATCCTGGCCGCGCTCGTCGTCGTCTACCTGATCCTCGGCATTCTCTACGAAAGCTACATCCACCCGATCACCATTCTGTCGACGCTGCCTTCGGCCGGCGTCGGCGCGCTGGCGATCCTGATGGCGGCCGGTTTCGACTTCTCGCTGATCGCGCTGATCGGCATCATCCTGCTGATCGGCATCGTGAAGAAGAACGGCATCATGATGGTCGACTTCGCGATCGCCGCCGAACGCGACCAGCATATGGAGCCGGAGGCTGCGATCCGTCAGGCCGCCCTGCTCCGCTTCCGCCCGATCATGATGACGACGATGGCGGCATTGCTCGGCGGCGTGCCGCTGATGCTCGGCACCGGCACCGGCTCGGAAATCCGCCAGCCGCTCGGCTATGCCATGGTCGGCGGCCTGATCGTCAGCCAGGCGCTGACGCTGTTCACGACGCCCGTCGTCTATCTCTATCTCGACAAGCTCTCCAACGCGTTCGCGAATTGGGGCCGCTCGCCGCGCGCCGATCACGACGCCGACGACGGCGAGGACGGATCGGTCAAGCAGGCCGCCGAGTGACTTGACTTTGCCTTCATACCGGCACATCCGAAAGATGTTCGTTTCGGAGCAGGTACCGTGCAGATTGTCGCAAAGTCGCTTGTCGTCCTGTTGACCGCGTTCGGCATGGCCGGCCTTGGCCACGCCCAGACGCCCAAGGCCAAGAATGCCGCCGCGCCGGCTCCGGCCGCCGCTCCCGCAGCTCCGCAAGGCGACGCCGCAGCCCCCAACAACACCGGCTGGGTCGCGCGCTGTACCAGCGCAAGCCGCGACGCCCCGCTCGAATGCGTGATGGAGCAGACCGCGGTGCTCACCAAGACCGGCCAGCTCATCGTGCTGGTCAACATCCGCGTTCCCGGCGACACCCGCACGCCGGTCGCGCTGATCCAGCTTCCGCTCGGGCTGAACCTGCCCATCGGCGCCAAGCTGCAGGTCGACGACGGCAAGGCCGTCGACGTGCCGATCCAGACCTGCGAGGCGCGTGGCTGCTACATCAATGCGCCGATCGCGGCCGACGTCCTGAGCCAGCTGAAATCGGGCAAGCAGCTCAAGGTGTCGTTCCAGAATCTCGCCAAGGAAACCATCTCTATCCCGATGCCGCTCGCCGACTTCGCGACGGTGTACGACAAGATCAAGTAGGTCAGCGCAGGCAGCCGCCCGCGCTATCGCTCCCGCTTGTAGAGGAACGCGTTGTCCGGCTGCGGCATGCCGATCGACTTGTAGAACCCGATCGAGTCGGGCGCCGACAGCAACAGGCACATCGATTCAGGTCCGGCGTGGCGCCGCGTTTCCGCGATCAGCCGCTTGCCGATGCCGTGCCCCTGGTGCCGACGATCGACCGCAAGATCGGCCAGGTAGCAGCAATAGGCGAAATCCGTCAGCGCGCGCGAGACGCCGATCAGCGTGTGCTCCTGCCGCGCCGTCACGATCAGATTTGCATTGGCGATCATGCGCTCCATCCGGTCGGTATCCGCGAGCGGACGCCGCTCGCCGAGGCTCGACTGGCGCAGCACCTCGATGAACTCGTCGATGCCGATCGACGCTTCGCGGGCATAGAGAATTTCGTCCATCACCTTAACCTCTGTCGCAACATCCGAGCGGCCGGAGCCGCGCGCGCGACCATGGTGGATTACGCCGGGCTAATCCACCCTCGATGCCGTGAGGGCACGCTGGGTGACGACCGGTCCTCCATCAGGAGCAGGCTGTGCCGCGCAGTCGCGTCGGGATTTTGAGGGTTGCTCGCGCCATTAAGGCAGATTGGCTGGGGAACCTGGATTCGAACCAAGACAAACAGAGTCAGAGTCTGTTGTGCTACCGTTACACCATTCCCCAAGAATTGTCCGTGGTATCAACAGCTTAGCTGGATGACTGGACATCTCGGTGCAGCGCCTTCGCTTGCCAAATCAGCGCCCGCGCGAGTGCGACCTTCTACCTGCTTGGTCCCACGCTTGGCAAGCATTGTTGGCGGGGAATGGGCGTGAAAATCGCCCTCAATACAGCCCGCTCGGGCTGGACTGCATCACCGCGCGGCCCGCGTCGGGTGAGATCGGCTGCTGGGTCCCGTCGATCACATCGGTACCGGCGACCATCGTCGGATCATAGAACGGCGGCGCCTGGCCCGGCTTGAAGGCTTCGAGCACCACGCCCCGGTTCTGACCGGACGAGGCGCGCAGGCCGGTCTTGGAATCGACCAGCACCAGCCTGATGCCGACCGGCTGCTTGAACGGGGTGGCGGGCTTGTCGGCCAGCGCGAGCTTCATGAAGTCGCGCGCGATCGGCGCTGCCGTGTGGCCGGCCTGCGCGTTGCGGCCGAGCGAGCGCGGCTTGTCGTAGCCGACATAGAGTCCGACCACGAGGTCCGGCGAGAAGCCAACGAACCAGAGGTCCTTGGCCTCGTTGGAGGTGCCGGTCTTGCCGGCGATCGGCTTGCCGACCTCCTTCAGCGCGGTGCCAGTGCCGGCCTGAATCACGCCCTCCATCAGCGAGGTGATCTGGTAGGCGGACATCGCGTCGAGCACCCGCTCGCGGCGGTCGACGAGCTGCGGCTCCGCCTGGCTCTTCCAGCCCTCCGGCGCGTCGCAGCCGCGGCATTCGCGCTGGTCGTGCCTGAAGATGGTGTGGCCGTAGCGGTCCTGGATACGGTCGATCAGGGTCGGCTTCACGCGGACGCCGCCATTGGCGATCATCGAATAGGCCGTGGCCATCCGCATCACCGTGGTCTCGCCGGCGCCGAGCGCATAGGCGAGATAGTTCGGCAGCTCGTCATAGACGCCGAAGCGCTTGGCGTATTCGCCGATGACAGGCATGCCGATTTCCTGCGCCAGCCGCACCGTCACGGTGTTGAGCGACAGCCGGAGCGCGTTGCGTAGCGTCACCTGGCCCTGATACTTGCCGGTGGAGAAGTTCTCCGGCCGCCAGACATTACCCTGCCCCTGGTCGATCTCGATCGGCGCGTCGATCATCACGGTCGATCCGGTGTAGCCATTGTCGAGCGCCGTCGAATAAACGATCGGCTTGAAGGTCGAGCCGGGCTGCCGATAGGCTTGGGTCGCGCGGTTGAACTGGCTCTGGTCGAACGAGAAGCCGCCGACCATCGCGAGCACGCGCCCGGTGTGCGGGTCCATCGCCACCATCGCGCCCGACAGTTCGGGGATCTGGCGCAGCCGGTACTGGCCTTCGACGGCGCGACCGTCCTTGAACAGCGGGTCGGCGTAGATCACGTCGCCGGGCTGCAGCACCTGCGCCACCGAGGTCGGCGTCTTGCCCTTGCTCTTGGCCCAGCGCACGCCGTCCATCGTGACGATGCCGGTCTCGCGCTGCTTGCTGACGGCGCCGCCGAGCTCACGGCCCGGCTGGAAGCCGATCCGCGCCGACTGGTCGTTGCTCTCCAGCACCACGGCCATCCGCCACGGCGAGATGTCCGAGAGCGACTTGATCTCGGCGAGCGGCACGCCCCAGTCGCTGGTCAGATCGAGCTTCTGGATCGCGCCGCGATAGCCCTGCTGCTCGTCATAGTTCACGAGCCCCGCCACCATGGCCTTGCGCGCCATCACCTGGACCTTGGGATCGAGCGTGGTGCGCACCGACAGGCCGCCCTCATAGAGCTTCTTCTCGCCGTAGCGCTCGAAGATGTCGCGGCGGACCTCTTCCGAGAAATATTCGCCGGCGAAGGTGTGCGCGCCATTGGAACGGCTGGTGACGACGAGCGGGTCCTTGCGCGCCTTGTCGGCGTCGGCGGTGGTGATCCAGCCGTTCTCCTGCAGGCGGTCGATCACGTAGTTGCGCCGCTCGATGGCGCGCGCGCGGTTGCGCACCGGATGCAGGCTGGCCGGCATTTTCGGCAGCGCCGCCAGATAGGCCGCTTCGGCGACCGTGAGCTCGTTCACCGACTTGTCGAAATAGACCAGCGAGGCCGCCGCGATGCCATAGGCGCCGAGCCCGAGATAGATCTCGTTGAGATACAGCTCGAGGATCTTGTCCTTGGAATAGGCCCGCTCGATTCGCATCGCCAGCAGGGCTTCCTTGATCTTGCGGCCGAACGAGACCTCGTTGGTCAGAAGGAAGTTCTTGGCGACCTGCTGGGTGATCGTGGAGGCGCCCTGCGGACGGCGGTTGGAACCGAAGTTCTGGACATAGGAGACGCCGGCACGTGCCATGCCGGTATAGTCGATGCCGCCGTGCTCATAGAAATTCTTGTCCTCGGCGGCGAGGAACGCGTTGATCACGAGCTTCGGCACCGCCTGGATCGGCAGATAAAGCCGGCGCTCCTTGGCAAACTCACCGAGCAGCGAGCCATCGGCCGCGTGCACGCGGGTCATCACCGGCGGCTCGTAGTTCTGCAGCTGCGAATAGTCGGGCAGGTCCTTGGAAAAATGCCAGAACAGCCCTGCGACCGCGGCCAGACCAGCCAGGAACAGGATGGTTCCTGCAGTGAACAGGAACCCGAAGAACCGCAACAGAAATTTCATCGACCAGATTTTCCGTGGCGAGTGCGTCGCTCGTTCTGAGCGCGCTGCGTGCCACATAGGTTGCCCGGTATATCGGTCGCCCCAACGACCTGCAATTCGACGCTGGAGAATTAAAGCGAGCCAGGCGTCAAACTTATGCCATAGAGCCCCGACTCGCGCTCTCGGCCAAATCAGCAGCTCCCCCGCCTTGCGGTGCTCTGCGGGCGCTGCATCGATCTCCGGCGCACCGCGCCTCGATTCGCGCGCGCTCCGCCGTCTCCTGCTCCGGGCCTCAATCGAGGCGCTTGCGCGAGGGACAAGTTACGAAAGAAAAGCGCGGGCCGAACGCACGCCTGCACTACCCGGCTGCCGTTTCGGGTGCTGCGTCATCAGAAACCGGTGGACAGGATCCGTGACTGCGTCACATTAACGATCCGCTAACTATAACTACTGCAAGTTGTTGGCATACGCTGACTCGCGACGGGCTGAATTACATGGCACTGCGCGGATTTAGGGGGCCTTTTGTGGCCGACCCGAATGTCCTTGGATTTCCAAGACCCCCCACATCGGCTGTGGGCACGGAAGCCCTGGACCTCGTCTATCAGGCGGCGGATTTGTTCCGCAGCATCGAGGACCGGGCCCGCGCCGGCGAAGCGCGCGCCGAGGCCGCCGAACAGGCGCAGCTCGAAATCATCGCCGCCACCGAGCGCAAGCTAAGGGACGCCTCCCGGGCGCTCGAGGAGGCCCGACGGCGCATCGAGTCCCAGCAGGAGCAGCTCGATGCCGCCGAATTTCGCGCCCGGGCCGCCGAAGCCGAAGCGCGCGAAGCCCGGCAATCGCTGGCGCTGGTCGAGGACGCGATCCGCCGGCGCTTGCTGCTTATCGGCGGCCAGGACGGCGACGGCAGGTCGACGGCGGTCGCCTGACGCGCGATCGATATCGCGCGCGGCGGCCCTGCCCAGCCGCCACCACACAATCGCACAGCGACAATCAATAGCCGGCAGCGAGCCCCGAATTGCGGCGCGGATCGTTCGCGCCATAGAAGCGGTTGCTGCCGACCGGCTTGCCGCCGAGCGACGGCGCGCCGACGATGATGACCGCGAGATGGTTGGCCGGCTGCGGCGGGCCGAATTTGTGGCCGAAGCCTTCCAGGATCTTCCGCGTGTCCGGCGACAGCGCAAAATCCTCAACATTGGTGGCTTCGGGAAGCCACTGCTGGTGGAAGCGCGGCATGTCCACGGCTTCCTGCGCGTTCATGCCATAGTCGATGGCGTTGATCATCGTCAGCAGCACGGCCGTAATGATGCGGCTGCCACCCGGCGTGCCCACCACCATGACCGGCTTGCCGTCCTTGGAAACGATGGTCGGGCTCATCGAGGACAGCGGACGCTTGCCCGGGGCGATCGCATTGGCCTCCCCCTGCACCAGGCCATAGAGGTTCGGCACGCCGACCTTGGCGGTGAAGTCGTCCATCTCGTCGTTCAGCAGCACGCCGGTCTTGGCCGCGGTCACCTTGGCGCCGAACCAGTCGTTCAGCGTATAGGTGACCGACACCGCGTTGCCGTCCTTGTCGGCGATCGAATAATGCGTGGTGTTGCTGCCCTCATGCGGCGGAACGCCGGGCTTGATCTCCTTGGAGACGCCGGCCCTGGCCGGGTCGATCACGGCGCGGATCTTCGCCGCGTAGTCCTTGTCGAGCAGACGCGCGAGCGGATTCTTCACGAAGTCGGGGTCGCCGAGATAGCTGTTGCGATCGACATAGGCGTGGCGCATCGCCTCGATCTGGTAGTGCACCGCCTGCGCGGAATGGTAGCCGAGTTCCTTGAGCTGGTAGCCCTCCAGGATGTTCAGGATCTCGCAGATCACCACGCCGCCCGAGCTTGGCGGCGGCGCGGAGACCACGTGATAGCCGCGATAGTCGCATTCGACCGGCGCGAGCTCGCGGACTTTGTAGTTGTCGAGATCCTCCTGCGTCAGCAGGCCCTTGCCGGCCTGGCTCGCGGCCACGATCGCAGCCCCGACCCAGCCCTTGTAGAAGCCGTCTGTGCCGCGCTTGCTGATCTCGCGCAGCGTTTCGGCGAGTTCGTGCTGCGTCAGCCGCTCGCCGACCTGGAACGGCTTTCCATTGTTGAGAAAGATCGCGGCCGAAGGCGGGTCGTCCTGAAAATCCTTGGTCGTGGTCTCCAGCATGCTGACGTCGCCCTGGTCCAGCACAAAACCGTCCTCGGCGAGTTGCAGCGCCGGCGCGATCACGTCCGCGCGCTTCATGGTGCCGTATTTCTCGCGCGCATATTCCATGCCGGACACCGAGCCCGGCACGCCGACGGCGAGATGCCCCTTGGTCGACAGGCCGTTGACGACGTTGCCGTCCTTGTCGAGATACATGTTAGCGGTGGCGCCCTTCGGCGCGGTCTCGCGGAAATCCAGGAAGGTCTTGCGGCCGTCGGCGAGCTGGATGGTCATGAAGCCGCCGCCGCCGAGATTGCCGGCGGCCGGATAAACCACCGCAAGCGCGTAACCGACCGCGACCGCGGCGTCGACCGCATTGCCGCCCCGCTTCAGTACCTCGATGCCGACCTGCGTCGCGAGATGCTGCGCCGATACGACCATTCCGTTCTCGGCGGCGACCGGCGCAACCGACGCGGCGCGGCCAGGGACTGAAGCTGTGAGGCCGATCGCGACAATGGCCGCGATCACGCATCGCCCTCGCGTCGTTAGATTTTGCATGGAAGCCTCCCGGGAACTGTGCCGACTGTCACGGCTTGCGGTGCTATCTCAACGCGTAAATCTAGCAGGCCGCACGCGCGCGCACTATAGGCCTGCGCTGCCCCCACCCCTCGCCCGCAGCCGGCTGTGGCGCCTGCCGTAGGCGGCATAGATCACCAGCCCGATCACGAGCCACACTGCGAGCCTGATCCAGGTGTCGAGCGGCAGGCCGAACATCAGGAACAGCGACGTCCCAGCGGCAGCCGGGGCCACCAGCCAGATCGCCGGCGCCCTGAATGGGCGTGGCAATTCCGGATCGCGCAGCCGCAGCACCAGCGTGCCGATCGAGACCACGGTGAATGCGAACAGCGTGCCGATCGAGACGAGTTCGCCGACCAGCCCGATCGGCAGCAGCCCGCCGAGAACAGCGGCGACGGTGCCGGAGAAGATGGTCGAGACATACGGGGTCCGGAAGCGCGGATGGATCTTGGCCGCAAAGCCCGGCAGCAGCCCGTCATGCGCCATGGCGCGAAAGATCCGCGGCTGCGCCAGCAGCATGATGAGGATCACCGATGTCAACCCGAACAGGATGCCGAGCTTGATGAACGGACCGAGCCAGCCGATGCCGATCACATCGATGCCGACCGCGATCGGATCGGGCACGCTGAGCTTGTCGTATGGCACGATGCCGGTCAGCACGAAGCCGACCGCGACATAGAGCGTGGCGCAGATCACGAGCGAGCCGAGAATGCCGATCGGCATGTCGCGCTCCGGCGTCTTCGCTTCCTGCGCCGCAGTCGATACCGCGTCGAAGCCGATATAGGCGAAGAACACCACCGCCGCGCCGCGGATCACGCCGGACCAGCCGAATGCGCCCGGGCCGGCATTCGGCGGGATCAGCGCGCCGTCCGGATTGCCCGCCGTCACCCAGTTCGCCAGCGAGACCGACGAAGCCGCGGTTGCGAGAAACAATGCGATGACGACGAGCTTCACCACCACGACGAAGCCGGTGAAGCGCGCGGACTCGCGAATGCCGACCACCAGCAGCGCGGTGACGAAGGCGATGATCGCCATCGCCGGGATGTTGATGACGGCGCCGGTCGCCGACCACGCACCGCTGTTGACGTCATAGGCGAGCGGCGCCGAGGTGAATTGCTGCGGCAGGTTGATGCCGAAATCGCGCATGAAGCTGACGAAATAGCCGGACCATCCGACCGAGACCGCGATCGCACCGACCGCGTATTCGAGGATCAGGTCCCAGCCGATGATCCAGGCGATCAGTTCGCCGAGCGTCGCGTAAGCATAGGTGTACGCGCTGCCGCAGATCGGCACGGTCGACGACATCTCGGCATAGCACAGGCCGGCGAACGCGCAGGCGACGGCGCCAAGCATGAAGGAGAGCGTGACCGCGGGACCGGCATTGGCGGCGGCCGCGTGGCCCGTCAGCACGAAGATGCCGGCGCCGATGATGCCGCCGATGCCGAGCGTGACCAGTTGCAACGCCGACAGCGAACGCTTGAAGATCGGCGTCTCGGCATCGCCGTCCGCGCGCGCCGCCTCGCGCAACAGGTCCGAGGTCGACTTTCGGTCCCAGAAACCGGCCAAGGTGTCGGTCACGTCAGGTGCCCTCCGCCGCTCGGGTCCGGGGGACCCGACACGATCGTCGGACTATAACGCGCCTAGCGCGCAGTCGTTCGGGCGCCGGGCGACAGCCGGCGCGCTTATCCACCACCAAGAACTACGGCCAAGAACTACGGCCAAGCGGTGCGGGGCCTTATTGGCAGGGATGGCGGCGGCCGTCGCGGCCAAGGAAGGTGCCGGACGCAGGATCGAACGAATGGTAGCGAGCGCAGGAGGAGGACGGTGCCGCCAGTATCGCCCCATAGGCGTTGGCCGGGTTGCCGCCCTGTTGCGCGGCCAGCTGGGCCTCGCCCCACGGCGTCAGGGCGCCGCCATTGATCGCGCTACGCCCCGGATTCTGCGCGTCGAAAAGTGCCGGCTCCGACATCTGAGCCAAGACCGGCGTGAACGTCATTCCCACCAGCAGCACAGCGGCTGCAACGGCCTTGAGTCCGGCCATAGGATCTCTCCGATGCATCGATTGAAAATAGTCCAATAGACTGTTCAGGGGCAGCAGCGCCGTCCCTGTGCCCGCAATCGATGTGGTGACGACCACCGTCCGGACACAGGGACCAGCAAGTCACAATGCCGCGAGGCAGCCGTCTGCGTGGCACGCCAACCGCGGTTCGCGAGGGACGTCCGCCCGCCCTTCAGCGATTATGCACGTCAGGCCGCGGGTCGGAGACGAACCCGTCGCGGTTCGGCATCTTGACGGCGGCGAGCGATTTCGCGTCGAGCACGGCGTTGGTGGGGACGACGCCGTTGAGGCTGAGGATGTAGGCGGACACCGCGTAGACGTCCTCATTGCTCAGCGACTGCGGCGCGCTCTGCGGCATCGCGCGGCGGATGTAGTCGAACAAGGTCGAGGCATAGGGCCAATAGCTACCGACGGTGCGGATCGGCTTGGGGCTCGCCAGCGTGCCCTGCCCCCCGACCAGGCGATCGCCAACGCCGCCCTGCCCGCTGTCGCCATGGCAGGCCGCGCATTGCTCGCTGAACACGATGCGGCCGCGCTCGACGCTGCCGCTGCCCGGCGGCAACGCCGCGCCGTCGCGGCCGATATCGATGTTCCAGCCGGCGATCTCCGCCGGCGTCGCCGCCCGGCCTATGCCGTAGCGCTCCTCGGCATGCGCGGCGATGCCGAACATCGCGATCGCGCTCACCCAAGCGGCGACCTTTACATTACGCCTGGCCATTGCTCACCTCGCCATTTGCAGCGATGCGCCAGGGCCAGATCGCGTTGTTGTGGTAGAAGGAGTTGAGACCACGCACCGCTACCAATTCGGCCAGCGTCGGCTGCACGTAGCCGGTCTCGTCGATGGCGCGGCTCTGGATCACGGCGGGGCTGCCGTCCCAGTGCCAGGGCAGCCGGAAGCGCGTGAGCGCGCGCGTCAGCACCGGCTCCTGGAGTTCCGCCTGCTGCCAACTCTTGCCCTCGTCGAGTGAGACCTCCACGCTTTTGATCTTGCCGTGCCCGCTCCAGGCAAGCCCGGTGATCTCGTGAAAGCCTTGCGTGGTCAGCTTCTGGCCGCCGGACGGCCGCGTGATGATCGATTTGGCTTCCATATAGAAGGTGAATTCGCGCGACGTGCCGTCCGGCATCGGGTCGGTGTATTTCGAGGTCTCCTCGCGCGAATAGGCCGGCTCGGCGACCACCTTGAGCCGGCGCAGCCACTTCACATTCATGTTGCCCTCGAAGCCAGGCAGCAACAGCCGCAACGGATAGCCCTGCTGCGGACGCAGCCGCTCGCCGTTCTGGCTGTAGACCAGCATGGCATCGTCGAGGCATTTCTCGATCGGGATCGAGCGCGTCAATGCGGCGGCGTCGGCGCCTTCCGCCACGATCCATTTGGCGCCGGCCTGCAGGCCGGCTTCGTCGAGCACCGTCTTAAGCGGCACGCCGGTCCATTCCGCGCAGCTCACGAGGCCAACGAGGTCGGAGGCCGTCTTGCCGTAGGGCTTGGTGTAGACCGGATTGCCGGAGCATTCGATGAAGTGGATGCGCGACTGCGACGGAAAGCGGCGGATGTCCTCCATCGTGAACAGCAGCGGGCGATCGACCATGCCGTGCAGCATCAGCCGGTGCTCGGCCGGATCGATCGTCGGCACGCCGCCATGGTGGCGTTCGTAGAACAGACCGTTCGGCGTGATGATGCCGTCGAGCTCCTGCAACGGCGTGCGGCCCGAGGCGGAGATATATTGCGGCAATGTCTTCGAGATGTTCTTGACGACGCCCTTCTCGTGAACCGACGGCGTGCCATAGGGCTGGCTTCCCATTGGATCGCCGGGCGCTTTCATCCATTCCGGCACATTGGGCGGAAGATTATTCCCCTGATCGGCGAGCGCGGTAGAACCGGCAACTGCCGCCATCGCGGAGCCACCGGCCAGTGCTGCACCCGCCTGAAGGAATTGCCTGCGAGACGCCTCTCGCACGCGCTTGTCCGTCGTGTGTTCGCTCATCGACGTTTTCCTCTGACGTTACGAGGTGCAGCCTAGCACCAAACGGCCGAGGCGAGGCAAGGCTGCAATGCGCAGTGCTGCATCAACTACCAGCGACGACCGGCAATTTGTCGATCGAGCGGATGCCGGGACGTCCACGCCAGCGGACCTGCTCCGGTCGGACCGCAAGCTGCAGGCGCGGCCAGCGCGTGAACAGCGCCTGCAGTGCACAAGTCGTCTCGATTCGCGCAAGCTGATGGCCGAGGCAGAAATGGATTCCGGTCCCGAACGAAACATGCCGGTTCGGCTTGCGCTCAAGGTCCATTCGATCAGGATGGACGTGCGCGCAGGAATCGACATTGGCGGCTGCGATCATAGCCATCACACGCTCGCCCTTCTTGAGATGGACACCACCCAGCTCGACGTCGCGCCTGACATAGCGTGGCTTGGTGAACTGCACCGCCGATACGAAGCGAAGCAATTCCTCGACCGCGAGGCCGACGCGACTCCAGTCCGCCGCGAGCCAGTCCCGTCGCGCGGGATCCTTGAGCAATTCGAAGACCGATCCGCCGATCAGATGGGTCGTGGTCTCCGAGCCCGCGCCGAGCAGCAGGAACACCATCGAAACCATTTCGTCCGGTGTGATGCGACCGCCTTCCTTCTCAACCTGCACCAGTTCCGCCATCAACCCGTCGCCGCCCCGCTCCCGGACGAGCTGCAATTGCTGCGCGAGGTATTTCCGCATCTTCGACAGCGAACCCATCATGCGCAGGAAGCTGATCGGTCCCCTGAGCTGCGTCATCGCATTGGCCCAGGCGATGAATTTTGGCCGGTCGGCGGGCGGCAGGCCGAGCAGTTCGCAGATCACCGATACCGGCAGGACACGCGCAAGCGCTGGATCAGGTCGGCCGGGCTTCCGGCTGCGAACAATTCATCTGCCAGACGATCGGCGATGCTGCGGATGTGGGGCTCCATCTCGAGCACGGCACGGCGTCGGAAGGCTTCGTCCACAATACTGCGCAGCCGCGTATGATCGGGCTCGTCCATCGTCAGCATGTTGTTGGCGACGATCGCGATCGACTTCGGCATCCACCAGCGCAAGCCGGCGACCTCGCCGTTTTCCTTGCGGAGCGTGAAGGTCGTGCTGTCCTTCAGCACTGCGGAAGCCGTGTCGTAGGTGGTCGTCAGCCAGACCCGACCGACGATCGGAAACTTGACCTCGACGACCTGCCCACGGGCACGCAGCGCGGCGATGCCGGCGGCAGGATCTCGATTGAATGTTTCGCTGGAAAAATCTGGTTGCGATGCCATTGCATCACCTCATGCGGTGTCGCCCCCGGGGCCGCCGGAACATGGTGTGGCACGCTCTGCGTGCAACGCCGTCCGAGGCAGCCTTGGCTTCAAATTGCCGAGACCGCACCCCGATACCGAGATCGTCGGCTCAGCTCGCGACCGGCGGCGTGCCGTGGGTGTGGAACGACTCGATCGTCTTCAACCCCCACGCCTGCCCCTTCTTGCGCTCCTCCTCGGTCCACACGATCGGCTTCCAGTCCGGCGCGAGGATCAGGCGCGCTCCGGCGTTGGCAACC
Source organism: Bradyrhizobium sp. th-b2 (assembly GCF_000426785.1). NCBI lineage: Bacteria > Pseudomonadati > Pseudomonadota > Alphaproteobacteria > Hyphomicrobiales > Nitrobacteraceae > Bradyrhizobium > Bradyrhizobium sp. th-b2. The sequence continues at coordinate 261,203 of NZ_AUGA01000003.1, read as the reverse complement.
TCGACGCGGTTGCCGCCGGGTTCATAGACATAGAGGAAGAAGGTCTGCTGGATCGCGTGCTTGTGCGGCCCGGTCTCGATATGCACGCCGTGCTCGAGGAAGATGTCGGCGGCGCGCAGGATCTCCTCGCGGCTGTCGAGCGCGTAGGTGACATGGTGGAAGCGTCTCATCTTGCCGTAATGGTCGCGCGTGTAGGCGAAGTCGTAGCTCTTGTTCGACATCGCCATCCACATCGCCGCTTCGGTGCCGTCGTTGAGCACGATCTGCTCGGTGGTGCGGCAGCCCAGGTAGTTCTCGAAGAACAGGCGATTGGCCTTGATGTCGACCGCAAGACAATTGAGATGGTCGAGCCGGCGGACATTGACGCCACGCGCCGGAAAGCGCTGCGCCTGGTTCTTCAACGCGGGCTTCAGCTCGGCCGGCGCCTCGTACCACTCGGTCTCGTAATAGAGCTCGATGACGTGGCCGTCGGGATCGCGGCAGCGGAATGCCGGTCCCTGCCCCATGTCGCCATCGATCCAGCCGATATCGAAGCCCGAGCCTTTCAGCGCGGCGACGCGGCGCTCCAGCGCCTGCGGACTGCGGGTCCGCAGCGCCATGTGCTCCATCCCCGAATTGTTCGACGCGGTGAGCTTCAGCGAATAGCGCTCATAATCGTCCCACCCGCGCAGATAGACCGACTCGCCGTTGCGGCCGCTGACCGTCATGCCCATCACGTCGACGAAGAATTTCAGGCTCTCGTCCGGCTTCGGCGTCAGCAGCTCCATGTGCCCGAGATGAGCGAGATCGAAGATCGGTTCCGGCTGCATGGGGCGGTCTCCTTCCGCGACGGCCGGATCGACGTCTTTTCGCTCGGGCGGGCGGCGGCGCGTCGATTTGTACTAGTGTACAAAGGATTAGGTCTCGTCAACAAATTATTCAGCGTGCGTATCGACGAGATGGCCGGCGCCCGCGCTGCAGTCTGCGGCCGGAATCACAGAGTGAAAGCGATCGAGGCCGGCGGTCAGGCGACCGAAACGGCCTTCTCGCGATGCGACGACAGCAGCTTGCGGACGTCAGCGGCCGGCACCGGCCGGCTGAACAGATAGCCCTGCATCTCGGTGCAGCCGAGGATGCGCAGCATGTTGCGCTGCTGCTCGGTCTCGACGCCCTCCGCGGTCGTGGTCATGTCGCTGGCGGTGGCAATGTTCACGACGGCCTGGACGATCGTGGACGACGCGCCGGCCCCGGCGAGATCCTTGATGAACGCCCGATCGATCTTGATCTTGTCGAAGGGGAAGCGCTGCAGGTAGCTCAGCGACGAATAACCGGTGCCGAAATCGTCGAGCGCGATGCGGACGCCGAGCTCGCGCAGCTGATGCAGGATATCGAGCGCGGCCTCGTCGTCGCGGATCAGCACGGCCTCGGTGATTTCGAGTTCGAGCCGCGAGGGCGCGAGCCCGGACGCCGCCAGCGCGGCGGCGACGTTCAGCGCCAGCGTCTGGCTCTTGAACTGGATCGGAGACACGTTGACCGCGACGTGGATATGTTCCGGCCAGTTCACCGCTTCCCGGCACGCGGTGTTGAGCACCCAGCGGCCAATGTCGTTGATCAGACCGGTATCCTCGGCGACCGGGATGAAATCCGCCGGCGAGATCATGCCGCGTTCGGGATGACGCCAGCGCAGCAGCGCCTCGCAGCAGCTGACCCGGCTGTCCTCGAGATGAAGCAGCGGCTGATAATGCAGTTCGAAGCTGCCGTCGGCGATCGCCTGGCGTAGCTCGAGCTCAAGACTGCGCCGCGCCTTGGCGCGCGCATCCATGCCGGTCTCGAAGAACCGGTAGGTGCGGCGGCCGTCGCTCTTCGCGCCATAGAGCGCGAGGTCGGCGTTGCGCAGCAATTGATCGAGGTCGAGGCCATCGGCGGGCGCGACCGCGATGCCGATGCTTGCGTCGGTGGTGATCAGATGCCCGCTGCAGTCGACCGGCTGGCGGATCGCCTGATAGATCGCGGCCAGCAGCTGCATCGTCTGGGTCTGGTCGCGGATGGCGGTCTGGATCACGGCAAACTCGTCGCCGCCGAGCCGCGCTGCGACATCGCCCTCCGCGAGACAGGAGCGCAGGCGATCGGCGATCGCCCTGAGCAGTTCGTCGCCGATCTGATGGCCGAGCGCGTCGTTGACGCTCTTGAATTCGTCGACGTCGATGTACATGACCGCGAGCTGCTCGTCGGGCCGGAGCGCTTTCAGCGCCCGCTCCAGGCGCTCGCGGAACAGCACACGGTTCGGCAGATCGGTCAGCGCATCATAATGCGCCATGTAGGCGATCCTGTTCTCGGTGCGCGTGCGCTCCGTGACATCCTCGATGGTCGCGACCCAGCCGCCTCCGGGCAGCGGCTTGTTGACGATCTCGATCGCGCGCCCGCCCGGCGCGCGCGTGAGCTGACGCGTGGCCCGGCCAAGCTTCACGTTGCCGATGATGGCATCGCAGAAATCCTCGACGTCGCCATCGAACGAGCCGGTCTCCTGACGGTGCGCGATCAGCCGCTGCATGGTGCAGCCCGGCTTCGCGATATCGGGCGAGAGCCCGAACATCTCGATATAGGGGCGGTTGCAGATGATGATGCGCGCCGACGCATCGTACAGCACGAGCCCCTGCGGAATGTTGTTCACGGCGGTCGTGAGATTGCGCCGTTCGGCGGCGAGCCGGTCGTCCGAGATCTGGTGCCGCTTCAGCAACAGGAAGACGATCACGGCCATGATCGCAAATGCCGCCATCAAGAGGCCTTCGCGCTCGCTCCACTGCGCGGTCGCGCTTCCGAGCAGGCTGCCCACGAGCATGCCGGCACAGAACGCCAGCCCCTTGGTCGAGCCGTCGTCGGCATTTCCTGATTTTGCATTGCGGTGTTCGATGCGCACGCTGATCTCTCCCCGAGCGCGGCATCGTTACGCGGCACAAATGGAAAGGACGTTACAAGTCGCAGTTAGCAATCGGTTACACGATACCATGACACGGCGCGCGGCAAATCGCGCCGCAGTCTCCGTAAACCTACCGAGCCGCCGCTCACTCCTCGGAGATGGTGAATGCGGCGTTAACGGCAAAACCGCGAAACAATCGCGGCTGTGCCGGAAAGCGACGATTTCGCCGCCGGGGCGCGCGACAGGGCGCGATCTCACGACACGACAGAAACAAATCGTCACCGCGAACGTGTAGATTTAGCCGATACGCAACCCCGGCGACTTAACGGTTTTTCCAGCCCCGGGCTGGCATATTGATCCGGACATTTAGATTTCGAGAACGAGCCAGGCGAGAACTGTGACATCCTTCGGACGTGTGATCTCTGTGCGCGGCTCGCAGGCCCGGGTTGGGCTCTTGGCCGGCGGACAGATGCAACTTTCAGAAATGCGCGCAACTGTCGGCCGGTTCGTCAGCATCCGCTGCGCGAGCTCGATCATCGTCGCCATGATCACCGAAGTGTCGTGCGAGCACCTGCCGCCGTCCGACCAGTACATGGCGACCGCTTCCGTCGACCTGCTCGGCGAAATCCTTGGCGGCGACCGCCCGAAATTCCAGCGCGGCGTCACCCATTATCCGACCATCGGCGACAGCACCGACCTGATCACGAACCAGGAGCTGCGCACGGTCTATGCGCCGAGCGGCTCGGACCAGATCAATGTCGGCACGCTGCAGCAGGATCGTTCGGTCATCGCCTATGTCGACGTCGAGGAAATGCTCTCCAAGCACTTCGCGGTGCTCGGCTCGACCGGCGTCGGCAAGTCCACCGGCGTCTCGCTGCTGCTCAACGAGATCCTGAAATCGCGGCCGAACCTGCGCATCTTCCTGCTCGACGTGCACAATGAATACGGCCGCTGCTTCGGCGAGCGCGCCCAGGTGCTCAACCCGCGAAACCTCAAGCTGCCGTTCTGGCTGTTCAACTTCGAGGAGATCGTCGACGTGCTGTTCGGCGGCCGCCCCGGCGTGCCCGAAGAGCTCGACATCCTCGCCGAAGTGATTCCGATGGCGAAGGGCCTTTACACCCAGTACCAGAACTCCGACCGGGTCGGTCTCGGGCTGAAGCGCGTCGACCCCAAGCAGGTCGGCTACACCGTCGATACGCCGGTGCCGTATCGCCTCGTCGACCTGATCTCGCTGATCGACGAGCGCATGGGCAAGCTGGAGAACCGCTCCTCGCGCATCATCTATCACAAGCTGATCTCGCGCATCGACGCAGTGCGCAACGATCCGCGCTACGCCTTCATGTTCGACAATGCCAACGTCGGCGGCGACACCATGGCCGAAGTGATCAGCCATCTGTTCCGCCTGCCCGCCAACGGCAAGCCGATGACCATCATGCAGCTCGCGGGCTTCCCCGCCGAGGTCGTCGATTCCGTGGTGTCGGTGTTGTGCCGCATGGCGTTCGATTTCGGGCTGTGGAGCGACGGCGTCTCGCCGATGCTGTTCGTCTGCGAGGAAGCGCACCGCTACGCCTCCGCCGACCGCAATATCGGCTTCGGGCCGACCCGCAAGGCGGTGTCGCGCATCGCCAAGGAAGGCCGCAAATATGGCGTCTATCTCGGCCTGATCACCCAGCGTCCGGCCGAGCTAGACGCGACCATCATCTCCCAGTGCAACACGCTGTTCACGATGCGCCTTGCAAACGACCGCGACCAGGCGCTGCTGCGCTCCGCGGTCTCGGACGCGGCCGCCAATTTGCTGTCGTTCGTGCCCTCGCTCGGCACCCGCGAAGTGCTGGCGTTCGGCGAAGGCGTGGCGTTGCCGACCCGGCTGCGCTTCAAGGAGGTGCCACCGCACCAGCTGCCGCGCGGCGAGGCCACCATAGCAACCGTGCCATCGGTCACCGCCGGGCATGATTTGCATTTCGTCAGCGCCGTGCTGGAACGCTGGCGCGGCGCCACCTCGCATCGCGATACCGCGCCGAACGACCCCGGCCTCAACTCCAGCCTCACCTCCAACCTCAACTCGCCCGCGCCGCCGCGCACGATGGCGCCGGCCGAGGCGCCAATGCTGCAGCCATCGCTGGGCCTCGATCCGGATCGCTTCTCACTGCTGAAGAAGCCGCTGCGCTAGCGGGATCGCGCAAGGCGCCGATGCGCCTTGCGCCGGACCCGTCATCCACTATGGTTTCGCCTGACGCCGCAGCCTGCGGCATGCCGGAACCATCTCATGACGCCGCCGACCGCAAAGCGCTTCCCGACACCCGCTCTCGACAAGCTCCCCGAGGATATCCGCACCCGCATCCTGGCGGTGCAGGAGAAGTCCGGCTTCGTGCCGAACGTGTTCCTCACTTTGGCCTATCGCCCCGACGAGTTTCGTGCGTTCTTTGCCTATCACGACGCGCTGATGGAAAAGGACTCCGGCCTCTCCAAGGCCGAGCGCGAGATGATCGTGGTGGCGACCAGCGCCACCAACCAGTGCCAGTATTGCGTGATCGCCCACGGCGCGATCCTGCGCATCCGCGCCAAGAATCCCGAGATCGCCGACCAGATCGCGGTCAACTACCGCAAGGCCGACATCACGCCGCGGCAGCGCGCGATGCTCGACTTCGCCATGAAGGTGAGCCGCACGGCCGAGGAGGTCGCGGAGACCGACTTCGCGGCGCTCGCCGCCCACGGCTTCAGCGACGACGACGTCTGGGACATCGCCGCGGTTGCGGCCTTCTTCGCGCTGTCGAACCGGCTCGCAAACGTCACCGGCATGCGGCCGAACGCCGAATTCTACATGCTCGGCCGGCAGCCGAAATAGAGGGCGCGGTGACGGACTGGAGCGAGATCATCCTGCGCCTCGGCGTTGCGACCCTTGCCGGCAGCGCGATCGGGCTCGACCGCGACCTGCGCGGCAAGCCGATCGGCCTGAAGACGCTGGGTCTCGTCAGCCTCTCGACCGCCACGGTCGTGCTGCTGGCCTTGCAAGCCGCCGCGCCCGGCCAGTTCACCGATGCGGTGAGCCGCGTGATCCAGGGCGTGCTCACGGGAATCGGATTTCTCGGCGCCGGCGTCATCGTGCGGCAGGGCGACCGCTTTCAGGTCCGCGGCCTGACCAGCGCCGCATGCGCGTTCTTCGCCGCATGCATCGGGATCGTCTGCGGCGCCGGACATTGGCCGATCGTCGCAACCGCGCTCGTGCTGGCATTCCTGCTGCTTACCTTCGGCAAGCGGACCGAGCGCTGGCTGCACCACGCGCTCGGCGGCAAGGAGGACCAGCACAAGCCGGAGGCCGCGCCCGGTCAGTCGTCGGACGCCGGGCCGCACCAGCCGGGCAGATAGACCGCTCCCCCGCTGCGGCCGAGCGCCAGCCCCTTCTCCAGCGCCTTGGCGAAATTGTTCTCCACCGTCTTGCGCGGGATGTGGCGGCGCAGAAAATCGGCCCAGAGGAATTCGCTGAACGGCGTCGTGTCCTTGGCGAAACCGCCGGCCCGGCGCATCTCGCCGGCAAGGCTGCGGAACGGATCGTCCTTGAGATCCTTGATCGATCTCGGAATGTCCCTGAAGTGCCGGCGCTCGCCCTTGGAGTCGTAAGGATAGACCCAGCGCTTGTTGTCCATCACGCCCCAGAACACGTCACGCTCGACCATCGTGAGATCGCCGATCACGGTGACCAGGATGTCCTTGACGCCCTCCTCGTGCAGCGCCCGCGCCATGTGATGGTGATCGACCACGTAATAGCGATCGTCGGGACCATGGACGACCGGGATCATGTGCTTGCCCAGAAGCTCGGCACGCTTCTTGTCGGACTTGTGCTCGCGCCAGCGCTTCCGTTTCTCCTCTACCTCATGCATGCCGACCGTCATCTGGGTCGGTCGCAGCGACATGATCGGGACCGGTTTGACGTAGGGCTCGCGCGTATGGGCCATGATGCATGCTCCCGTTTGACCGGCACTCCGGAATAGGTTCCATTATGTCATGATGTCGCAGACAGGTGAAACAGCCGGTTCGGCGGGATGGCTTTGAGAGCAAACGATCGCGTGAAGGCCCGCACGGTCCGCCTCGGCAACCGCGAGGTCGTGACCGAGGGGTTGGAGCTCAGTTTCTGGGCAGACATAAGCCATCGCTGCATGACGGCATCCTGGCCCGCCTTTATCGGCGGTGCAGCATTGGTGTTCGTCGTATTCAACGCCGTGTTCGCCTTGTTCTATTGGCTCGGCGATCATCCGATCGCCAACGTGCCCAACGGCCAATACATCGACTACCTCTATTTCAGCATCGAAACACTTTCGACCGCCGGTTACGGCGACATGCACCCGCAGACGCATTACGGGCACTTCATCGCCACCATCGAACTCTTCACCGGCATCTTCTCGATGTCGCTGATGACCGGGCTGATCTTCGCCCGCTTCTCGCGGCCGAGCGCGCGGCTGCTGTTCGCCGACAGTCCGGTGATCTCAAACCATGAGGGACAGCTGACGCTGATGATCCGTCTCGCCAACGAGCGGCACAACATCATCGCCAATGCCACCGCGCGGCTGTGGCTGTTCAAGAGCGGCGTCAGCAAGGAAGGCATGGCCTATCGCCGGTTCTACGAGCTGCTACTGGTGCGCAGCGAAAGCCCGGCGCTGGCGCTGAGCTGGACCGTGTTTCATGTGATCGACCAGGACAGCCCGCTCCACGGCCTCGGCGCCGCGGACCTGGAAGCCGTCAATGCCGGGCTCGGCCTCATCGTATCCGGCTATGACGTCGTTGCAGCGCAAACTGTGCATGCGCGAAAATCGTACGAACATTCCGACATCCGCTTCGGCCATCGCTATGCGGAAATTTTGCGCGCGACCGACGACGGCCGTCTCAGGATCGATTACAGTCGGTTCCACGAGACGATCGAAGGATGAATACCACCTCTGCGCGCACCAAGATTTTAGATGTGAAGCGCGGCGAACATGCTAGAGATAAGCGGCGACGCGACCGGACTGACAACAGTGAAGACGCAGCGGCCAATTTCCTCGGATGACGAGCACGTGGTGCTCAAATTCCGGCCGCGCACCTCGGCGCAGCCGCCCGGCAAGCGCGAGCAGGCGATCCGATCGCCCCGTCCCGCTTCCGTTGCCAACGATCTCTCTCGCTATGAGAAGCCGCGCGAGGAGCCGGACGATTTCCGCCAGCGCATGCTCGCCAACATCGCCGCCTTCGCCTTCACCGTGGCGCTGACCGCAATCGGTATCTGGCTGGCCATGAGCATCGCCGATTTGCGCAAGACCCAGGACTGCGTGCTGATGGGCCGCCGCGATTGCGCGAAGATTACGGTGATGCCGCGCAACTAGGCTGGCCGGAACCCTGCCCAAAAACCGCCCTTGCCGGGCCGGCCAAGCTCCATTGAACTAACGGCCCTGCTCCGATATACGGGCACACGACTCCGGCAGCAGCAATAAGGGCATTCCGGGGCAACGCGCCCGCCTCCTCCGAGAGTCCCGAAATTACCTTCAATATATCAAAGGCTTAATGATGTCCTCCACATTCGAGCAGATCGCCAACATTATCGCGGAGACCTGCGACATCCCGCGCGACACGATCAAGCCGGAGAGCCATGCGATCGACGATCTGGGAATCGACAGCCTCGACTTCCTCGACATCGCCTTTGCCATCGACAAGGCCTTTGGCATCAAGATGCCGCTCGAGAAGTGGACCCAGGAGGTCAACGACGGCAAGGCAACGACGGAGCAGTACTTCGTGCTGAAGAATCTCGCCGACCGCATCGACGAGTTGGTTGCGGCCAAGAACGCGGGCACGGGCACGGGCTCGTAATCGCCCATCATGCAGCTCGAAATTTTTCAGCTGATCGACCGGATCGTCGACCTCGACCTCGACGCAAGAACCATTGTCGTCGAGGCGGATGTCCCGCCCGAGAGCCACTCCGTATTCGCGGGGCACTTCCCGGGCTACCCGATCATGCCCGGCGTGTTGCTGACCGAAGCAATGGCCCAGAGCTCGGGCTGGCTGATCCTCGGTCTGACCAAGTTCGAGCGCATGCCTTTCCTCGCCATGGTCAAGGAAGCCAAGATGCGCGGCTTCGTCAGCCCCGGCTCGGTCCTGAGGATCGAAGCCAAGATCGAACACGAAGGTTCAGGCTTCGCCGTGACCTCAGCGAGGGTTCGCGTCGGCAAAGAGCTCAAGTGCAATGCCGAGCTGACCTTCCGCCACATCCCCTTCCCTCACCCGGACTTGCGTGTGCACATGGATGCGATGGCCAACAAGATCGGCTTTCCGATGCAGGCAATGACCAATGGCTGAGAAGGAAGTCTGGATCACCGGCGTCGGCCTGCTCTCCTCGCTCGGCGAAGGGCTGGACGCGCATTGGCAGGCGCTTGGCGAACGGCGCGTCAATGCCGACGAGAAGCGTCTCGCGCCCTACGTGATCCATCCGATCGCCCCGGTCAGCTTCGACGCCCAGATCCCGAAGAAGGGCGACCAGCGCCAGATGGAGCTGTGGCAGCGCATCGGCACCTATGCCGCCGGGCTGGCGCTCGATTCCGCCGGCGTCAAAGGCAATCAGGAAATCCTGTCGCGGATGGACATGATCATCGCAGCCGGTGGCGGCGAGCGTGACCTCAATGTCGACCTGGCGATCATGAACGCCGATGCGCAGGGCAAGCTGCCGCCCGCCCTGCTCAACGAAAAGCTGATGAACGAACTGCGCCCGACGCTGTTCCTGGCACAGCTTTCCAACTTGCTCGCCGGCAACATCGCAATCGTTCACGGCGTGTGCGGGACGTCGCGCACCTTCATGGGCGAGGAAGCCTCGAGCATTGACGCTGCGCGGATCGCAGTCGCGCGCATCGGCGCCGGACAGAGCGACATCGCGCTGGTCGGCGCGGCGCATAATGGCGATCGCGGCGACCTCTTGATGCTCTACACGTTCGGCGACTTCGCCCTCAAGGATCGGCATAGCGCGGTATGGGGGCGCAGGAACAACCCGGGCTTCGCCATCGGCTCGGCCGGCGCTTTCCTGGTGATGGAGTCGCGCGAGCACGCCGAGGTCCGCGGCGCCAAGCCCTACGCCAGGCTGACCAGGGTGGTCGCCGATCTTGCCAAGCGCAAGGAGCCCGGCGCCGTGACGAAATCGCTGCAGGCGATGTGGCCGAAGCTCGGCGTCAACGACGACAAGGCCATGCTGATCACGGGCGCGACCGGCGCCGAGCCCGCGACCACTGAGGAGCGCGCATTCCTCGGTCAGCACCCCGGTCTCGCCGTGCGCGCCACCGGAACGACCTTTGGGCACACCATGGAGGCGCAGTTCCCGCTCGGGCTGGCGCTGGCCGCGTTGTCGATCTCGCGCGGCGCGCTTTATCCGGCCAACGATCCGACCGGGCTGGAGGTTGAAAAGACCGAAGCGCCAACCCAGATTGTCGTGTTGGGGGTCGGCCACTGGCAGGGCGAGGGCATGGCACTGGTCGAGGCCGTCAGTTAGAGCATGATCCGGGAAAGTGTGTGAAGCGGTTTTCCGAAAAGATCATGCTCAAACAAATAGCTAAAGCGCGATGAGTGTCATCGCGCTTTAAGTCCGGCGCAAGCACCGACGGGGAAACCATGACAGCACCACGCGATAAATTCGGCCGACCGATCGTTGTCGTGACCGGCATGGGAATCGTGACGTCGCTCGGCGGCGGCAAGACCGACAATTGGAAACGTCTCACCGCGGGCGAGTCCGGCATCAGGACCGTGACGCGCTTCCCGATCGACAGCCTGAAGACGACGATGGCCGGCGCCGTCGATTTCGTCACCGTCGACCCGTTCTCCTCGACCAGCCTGTCGCAGCGTCTGGCCGAGGTTGCGACCGAGGAAGCGCTGGAGCAATCCGGCATCGGCAGCAAGGGCGACTTCCCCGGCCCGCTGTTTCTGGCAGTCGCGCCGATCGAGACCGAGTGGCCGCAGCGGCTCGAGGTCGCGCGCTCCGTCCCGACCAAAGACTTTGGAATCATCGACTATCTGGCGACCTGCAGCGGCGGCAAGTTTGCGCATTTCCACCGCCGCTTCACCTTCGGCTCCGTCGCGCTCAACCTCGCCGAGACCTTCGGCACCAAGGGCTCGCCGATCTCGCTCTCGACGGCTTGCGCGTCCGGCGCCACCGCGATTCAACTCGGCGTCGAGGCGATCCGCCGCGGCGAAGCCGATGCGACGCTGTGCATTGCGACCGACGGCTCGGTGAACCCGGAAGCCATGGTGCGTTTCTCGCTGCTCTCGGCCCTCTCGACCCAGAACGATCCGCCCCAGGGCGCCTCAAAGCCGTTCTCGAAGAACCGCGACGGCTTCGTGATGGCCGAAGGCGCCGGCGCGCTGGTGCTGGAGAGCTATGAGGCCGCGATGGCGCGCGGCGCACGCATCCTGGGCGTCGTTGCCGGCTGCGGCGAGCTGACCGACTCCTTCCACCGCACCCGCTCGGCGCCCGACGGCAAGCCGGCGATCGGCTGCGTGCGCAAGACGCTTGCTGATGCCGGCATGGAGCCGCAGCAGATCGACCACATCAACGCGCACGGCACCTCGACGCCTGAAAACGACAAGATGGAATATCTGGCGACCGCAGCCGTGTTCGGCGAGCACACGCCGAACATTCCGGTGTCGTCGAACAAATCGATGGTTGGCCACACCATCTCGGCCGCCGGCGCGGTCGAGGCGATCTTCTCGCTGCTGACGCTTGAGCATCAGCGAATTCCGCCGACGATCAATTACGAGGTGCCCGACCCCGCGATCCCGTTCGACGTGGTCGGCAACAAGGCGCGCGACGCCAAGGTGACCGCCGTGATGTCGAACTCGTTCGGGTTCGGCGGGCAGAACGCCTCGCTGATCCTGACGCGGGAGCCGGCCTAGGCCGGCGCCCTCGCCTCATCCGATGAAACGCCTGCTCCTTCGTACCCGTGCGCGCCTGCGCGACGCCGCCAAGCCTGTGGCGGGCGTTGCAATCGGCGCGCTGACGACCGGCCTGTTGCGAACCACCCGCTATTTCGATCCGGACAAGACTGCAAACTTCTTCGGCAACGCCGCGCATTTCATCGGCCGCCGGCTGCGCGAGGATCGCATTGGCCGCGAGAATCTCACGGCGGCCTTCCCGGAAAAGTCACCGGAGGAGATCGAGACGATTCTCACCGGGGTCTGGCACAATCTCGGCCGCATCGGCGCCGAGTTCGCACATCTCGATCGCATCTGGGACCACGACCCCGCACATCCCGACAAGCCCGGCCGTGTCGAATTCTCCGGACGCAGCAAGCAATTGTTCGATCAGCTGCGCGACGACGGCAAACCGGCGCTGTTCTTTGCCGCACATCTCGGCAACTGGGAGCTTTCTCCGCTCGCCGCCGCCGCGCATGGGCTCGAAGCCGTCGTTTTGTTCCGGCGACCGAACATCGAAGCCGCCGACCGCGCCATCGAACGGATCCGAGCCGTCAATTTGGGCACGCTGGTCCCGGCCGGCCGCGACGCGCCGCTCAAGCTGGCAAAGGCCCTGCAGGACGGCCAGCACGTTGCGATGCTGGTCGACCAGTATCTGACCAACGGCGTTCCCGTCACCTTCTTCGGCCGCAAGACCACGGCGAACCCGCTGCTGGCGCGCCTGCGCCGGCAGATCGATTGCCCGATCCACGGCACGCGGATCATCCGCCTGCCCGACGGCCGTTTCCGCGGCGAAGTCTCCGAGGAAGTGAAGCCGGTGTTCGACGCATCCGGCGAGATCGATATCCAGGGCACGATGCAGGCGATCACCGATGTCGTCGAGGGCTGGGTCCGCGAGTATCCGGATCAATGGCTCTGGCTGCACCGGCGCTGGCGGTAAGCTGGGGCAACTCCACCTCGTCATTGCGAGGAGCGAAGCGACGAAGCAATCCATGCTTCAGCATATGCGGCTTGATGGATTGCTTCGCTCCGCTCGCAATGACGGCGGTTCCAACGAGACATCACTTCCCGGTCTTCACCCGGGTCCATAGCCTGTTGATGATCCGCTGCGTCGCCGGATCGTGCGCCGTGATCACGAACAGCTTCTTCTGCATCGCCTCGTCGGGATAGATGTTCTTGTCGTTGAATATCTTCGGATCGATCAGCTTCTGGCTCGCCAGATTGCCGTTGGCGTAGGACAGGAAGTTCGAGTTCTTCGCCGCGACCTCGGGTCGGTAGAGGTAGTTGATCAGCTCGTAGGCCTCGGCGACGTTCTTGGCGTCCGCGGGGATCGCGAGATTGTCGAAGAACATCTGCGCGCCCTCCTTCGGGATCGTGTAGCCGATCTCGACGCCGGTGTTGGCTTCCGCCGCCCGGCTGCGTGCCTGCATGATGTCGCCCGACCATCCGACCACGAAGCAGATCTCGCCCGAGGCCAGCGCGCTGAGATATTCGGACGAATGGAATTTGCGCACATAGGGCCGGATCTTGATGACGAGATCGGCGGCCTTGTCGAGGTCGGCCTGCTTGGTCGAGCTCGGATCGAGGCCGAGATAGCTCAGCGCCGCCGGCAGGATGTCGTCGGCGGAATCCAGCATATGGATGCCGCAATCCTTGAACTTGGCGAGGTTCTCCGGCTTGAACACGATGTCCCAGCTGTCGATCTTCGCGTCAGGCCCGAGAATCTTCTCCGCCATCTTGACGTTGTAGCCGATGCCGGTGGTGCCCCACATGTAGTTGGCACCGTAATTGTTGCCGGGATCGTAGGTCGCGAGCTGACCGGTCACCACGGGCCATGCATTGGCGAGGTTCGGCAACTTCGACTTGTCGAGCTTGAGAAACACCTTCGCGGTGATCTGGCGCTGCAGGAAATAGCCGGTCGGCACCACGACGTCGTAGCCCGACTTGCCAGCGAGCAGCCGCGTCTCCAGCGTCTCATTGGCGTCGAACGTATCGTAGACGACCTTGATGCCGGTTTCCTTGGTGAAGTCCTCGAGGACTCCCGGCGCCATGTAGTTTGACCAGTTGTAGAAGTTGACCGTGCGCTCCTCCGCACTTGCGGAGGCAGCGAACAACAGAACCGTGGCGACCGTACCGACGAAGCTGACGAGACGACGGTTCTGCTTCTGCATTCTGGCTTACCTCTTGCGACGATGCACTGCGTCGGACAACCGCTCCAGCGCGGTGTCGAGCGTCGAGTCCTTCTTGGCGAAACAAAAACGCACGACCGACGTCACGGCATCCTGCTCGTAAAACGCCGACACTGGAATAGCCGCGACCTTGTAGTCCTGCACAATTCGCCAGCAGAACTCAGCATCGGTCTCGTTGAGCCCGAGCGGCGACAGATCGACGGTGAGGAAATAGGTCCCCTGCGACTTCAGCACCGGAAAGCCGATGCTCTCCAACCCCTTGGTCAAGCGGTCGCGGCTCCGCGCCATGTCCTTGCGCATGTCGAGGAAATAATCGTCCGGCTTGCCAAGGCCATACGCCACCGCCGCCTGCAGGTTGGGCGCTGTCGTGAAGGTGAGGAACTGGTGCACCTTGGCGGCGACCCGCAGCAGCGGCGGTGCGGCGCAGACGAAGCCGATCTTCCATCCCGTCAGCGAGAAGATCTTGCCGGCGCTGCCGACCTTGATGGTGCGGTCGCGCATGCCCGGGATCGTGATCAGCGGGATGTGCTCGCGGCCGTCGAACACCACGTGCTCCCAGACCTCGTCGCAGATCGCGACCACGTCAAACTCCTGGCAGAATCGCGCCAGCAGTTCGAGGTCCTCGCGCGGATAGACCACGGCGGCCGGGTTGAGCGGATTGTTGAACAGCACCGCCTTGGTCTTGTGGTTGAAGACGCTGCGCAGCATCTCCTCGTTGAGCCGCCATTCCGGCGGCTCGAGCCGCAACAGCCGCGGAATGCCGCCGGCCTGGCGGATGATCGGCAGATAGGAATCATAGACCGGCTGGAAGCACACCACTTCGTCGCCCGGCTCGACCACCGCCAGGATCGAGGAGGTCAGCGCCTCGGTGCCGCCGGAGGTGACCATCACCTCGGTCATCGGATCGAGCTTGAGCCCGTGCCAGTGGCCGTAATGCGATGCGATCGCCTGACGGAGCTCGGGAATCCCCATCATCGACGGATACTGGTTGTAGCCGTTGACGGACGCGTCCGCGGCAGCGCGGCGGATGTCCTCCGGTCCGGGATCGTCGGGAAAGCCCTGGCCGAGATTGATGGCGTTGTTGTCGCGCGCAGCCTGCGACATCGCCTCGAAGATCGTGACGGGAAGGTCTGCGAAGACCTTGTTCATGGAGGTCATGTCAGGGATCAGCCGCCCGTCTTGGTCGGCAGTCCCGCCGCCTTCCAGCCGATGATGCCGCCCGCCAGATGCTTGTCGTAAGGCAGGCCAGCGGCCTGGGCGGCCAGCGAGGCCGTCACCGAGCGCTTGCCGGAGCGGCAGGCGAACACCACCTGCTTGCCCTGCGGATCGGGAATCGCTGCCGGATCGAACGTCGACAGCGCCACCACGACGCCATCGGGATAGGCCTCGACAGCAACCTCATTGGGCTCGCGGACGTCGACCAGGAGATAGCGGCCTTCCGCTATGCCCTTTGACACCTCGTCCGGAAACAAATCTTGCACCTTGTGGTCCGCCACGGAAAAATCCTCCCGACAATCAGTTGGCGAGCGTCGCGCGGCTCGCCGTTCCGGGCCGCAAAGTCGCCTCTTGCGCGGAGAAAATCAAGCGTCCGAAACGGGTTAGATGCTGCGCAGAAACGCCAGATCGTGGACCCTAGATCGTGACTTGTGTGCCGACCTCGACCACCCGCCCGGTCGGGATCTGGAAATAGTCGGTGGCGTCGTTCGACGAACGGCTCAGCGCAATGAACAGATGATCCTGCCAGCTCGGCATGCCCGAATGCGCCGCCGGCTTCAGCGCACGGCGGGACAGGAAGAACGAGGTCGACATGATGTCGAACTGCCAGCCGAGCTTGCGGGCGATCGCCAGTGTCTTCGGCACGTTCGGCTGTTCCATGAAGCCGAACTTCAGCGTCACCTTGGAGAAGGTCTCGCTCAGCTGCTCCATCCGCACCCGCTCGGACGGATCGATCCGCGGCGTCGGCGCGGTCTCGATGGTCAGGATGACGTTCTTCTCGTGCAGCACCTTGTAGTGCTTGAGGCTGTGCATCAGCGCGGTCGGCGCGCTGACGGGGTCGCTGGTCAGGAACACCGCGGTGCCGGAGACCCGCTGCGGCGGCCGCTTCTCCAGCATTTTCACGAGATCGTCGAGCGGGAATTCCAGCTTGCGCGACTTCTCGAACAGCAGCCGGCTGCCGCGCCGCCAAGTGTACATCACCAGGATCATGGCCCCGCCAAGCGCGAGCGGCACCCAGCCGCCCTCGAACACCTTGAGCAGGTTGGCGGCAAGGAAGGTGATGTCGAGGAACAGGAACGGCGCAACCAGCGCGGCGGCGGCGATCGGCGACCATTTCCAGACCCGCCAGATCACCACAAAGCCCATCATCGCGGTCACCACCATGGTGCCGGTCACGGAGATGCCGTAGGCCGACGCCAGCGCGCTCGATGAGCGGAACATCAGCACCAGCACGATCACCGCGATGAACAGGAAGCGGTTGATGCGCGGCATGTAGATCTGCCCGGAATGCGCCTCCGAGGTGTGGCGGATCTCGAACCGCGGCATCAGGCCGAGCTGGATCGCCTGCCGGGTCAGCGAATAGGCACCGGTGATGACGGCCTGGCTCGCAATCACGGTCGCCATGGTCGCAAGCGCGACCATCGGGATCAGCGCCCAGTCCGGGAACATCAGGAAGAACGGGTTCTCGATCCCCTTGGGATCGCCGATCAGGAGCGCGCCCTGCCCCAGATAGTTCAGCGCCAGCGATGGCAGCACGATGAACAGCCACGCGGTCTGGATCGGGCGTTTGCCGAAGTGGCCGAGGTCGGCATAGAGCGCTTCCGCGCCGGTCACGGCGAGGAAGACCGCACCGAGCGTGATGAAGCCGATCACGCCATGATGCAGCATGAACGACACCGCAAGGATCGGGTTGAGCGCGTACAGCACCTCTGGATGCCGCGCGATCTGCGGCAGCGCCGCGATCGCAATCACGGCGAACCACACGCACATCACCGGGCCGAAGAACGCCGCCACGCGCGCGGTGCCGCGCGACTGCACCGCGAACAGGACAACCAGGATCACCACTGTGAGCGGGACGACATAGGGATCGAAGGTCGAGGTGACCAGCTTGATGCCTTCGATCGCCGACAACACCGAGAGCGCCGGGGTGATGACGGCGTCGCCATAGAACAGCGCGCCGCTGATAATGCCGAGCAGCACGATTGCGGCGCCGCCTTTGGTGACCGCGCGCTGCGCCAGCGCCATCAGCGCCAGCGTACCGCCCTCGCCGTTGTTGTCGGCGCGGAGCAGGATCACGACGTATTTCAGCGTGACGACGACGATCAGCGCCCACAGGATCAGCGAGAGCACGCCGAGCACCGCGTGCGCCGTCACGCCGCCCTCGCCGCCGGCAGCCGCGACAATGGCTTCGCGCAGCGCGTAGAGCGGGCTGGTGCCGATGTCGCCGTAGACGACACCGATGCTGCCGAGCATCAGCGCCTTGAAGGTGGCGGTGGAATGCGCCTCGCCATGGCCATTTGCCGCCGGCGCTTCCGCCGCGGTGATCGCACTCTCGGATGACATGGGAAGCTGCGCCTCTGTCTTCTGCCGCACCGCACAATGCCGGGTCGCAGGGCTATACTCCCGGCAGGAATGCATAGGTTAGCCCGGATTCAGGCCTCCGCCATGCATATCACGCATAGTTCACGGCTTTTCAACTGTAGAATTCGTTGCCGCATCAAATAGTTACCTGGGTACCCACTTCAACCACCCGGCCGGTCGGGATCTGGAAATAGTCGGTGGCATCGTTGGCCGAGCGGCTCATCGCGATGAACAGATGGTCCTGCCATTGCGGCATGCCGGACTGGGCCGAGGGCTTCAGCGAGCGGCGCGACACGAAGAACGAGGTCGCCATGATGTCGAACTGCCAGCCGAGCTTGCGTGCGACCGCCAGCGCCTTCGGCACGTTCGGCGATTCCATGTAGCCGAAGCGCAGCCGCACCGCGGTGAACTTGTCGCTGACCTTCTCCATGTTGACGCGCTCCGACAGGTCGACGCGCGGCGTCGGTGCGGTCTCGATGGTCAGGATCACGTTGTGCTCGTGCAGCACCTTGTTGTGTTTGAGATTGTGCAATAGCGCGGTCGGCACGAAACTGGGATCGCTGGTCAGGAACACCGCGGTGCCCTTGACGATGTGCGGCGGCCGCTTCTCCAGGCTGTGGATCAGATCGCGCAGCGGCACCTCGATACGGCGGGTCTTGGCGATCAGGATCGCAGCGCCGCGGCGCCAGGTCCAGATCATCGTCGCCATCACGGCGCCGAACAACAGCGGCACCCAGGCGCCCTCGAACAGCTTCAGCAGATTGGCGCTGAAGAAGGTCATGTCGACGATCACGAACGGCAGGATCAACGCCGCGGCCGACGCCACGCGCCAGTTCCACAACTTCCAGATCACGATGAAGCCCATGATGCCGTCGGCGACCATGGTGGTGGAGACCGCGATGCCATAGGCCGAGGCGAGCCCGCTCGAGGTGCGGAACAGCAGCACCAGCAGCAGCACGCCGATCAACAACAGCCGGTTGACGCGCGGCAAATAGATCTGGCCCGCATGGGTCTCCGAGGTGTAGCGGACCTCGAAGCGCGGCAGCAGCCCGAGTTGCACCGCCTGGCTGATCAGCGAATAGGCGCCTGTGATGACAGCCTGGCTCGCGATCACAGTCGCAGCGGTGGCCAGCCCGACCAGCGGCAGCAGCAACACGTCGGGCACCA
Organism: Bradyrhizobium sp. th-b2; assembly: GCF_000426785.1. Taxonomy (NCBI): domain Bacteria; kingdom Pseudomonadati; phylum Pseudomonadota; class Alphaproteobacteria; order Hyphomicrobiales; family Nitrobacteraceae; genus Bradyrhizobium; species Bradyrhizobium sp. th-b2. The sequence continues at coordinate 242,465 of NZ_AUGA01000003.1, read as the reverse complement.
TGCGGTAGAACGAGTTCTCGATCGAGGAGGGATCGGACAGCACCAGCGCGCCTTGGCCGAAATAGTTGAGGAGCAGCGAGGGCAGCACGAAGAACAGCCAGCCGGACTGGATCGGCTTGCGGCCGAAATGCCCGAGATCGGCATACAGCGCCTCGCCGCCGGTCACCGCGAGGAACACCGCGCCCAAGGTCACCAGGCCGATGGTGCCGTGGGTCAGCATGAACTGGAGCGCGTAATACGGATTGATCGCCGCCAGCACCGACGGATCGTCCGTGATGTGGACCAGCCCCATCACCGCCAGCACGGCGAACCACAGCACCATCACCGGCCCGAAGGCGGAGGCGACGCGGGCGGTGCCGGAGCGCTGCACCGAGAACAGCAGGACGAGGATCAGGATCGTCAGCGGCACCACATAGTGCTCGAGATGCGGCGTGGCGAGCTTGAGACCTTCGACCGCCGACAGCACCGAGATCGCCGGCGTGATCATGGAATCACCGATGAACATCGAGGCGCCGACCACGCCGAGCGCGAGCAGCGGCCAGCTGCGCCGTCCGATCGCGCGCTGGCCGAGCGCCATCAGCGACAGCGTGCCGCCCTCGCCATTGTTGTCGGCGCGCAGCAGCAGCAGCACGTATTTGGCGGTGACGACGGTGAACAGCGCCCACAGGATCAGGCTGAGCACGCCGAGCACCATGATGCGGGTGACCGGCTGGCCATGCGCGGCGCCGCCGACCGCCTCGCGGAATGCGTAGAGTGGCGACGTTCCGATATCGCCGAACACAACCCCGATGCTGCCTAGCGTCAGGGCCCAGAAGCCGGAGGTGCCTTGGCCCGTTCCTTGGCCCGAGCCTTGACCCTCCTGGGCTTCGGTGGATGAGACGCTGGCAGCCATGGCGAGATTGGAACGCCCGATCGGTTGATTTTGATCCGCGCGGCTATCGACGCTTCCGCTCCGCGTGTCAACCGCGCAACATTACGAGCTTGACGGTAGCATGGTAACCTAGGCTACGGCTTCAGATCCGGCGGCAGCGGCGGATTTTCCCGCATCAACGTGATGGTCACGCGACGGTTGGCCGGCAAGGTCGGATCGTCGGGAAACAGCGGCTGGCCGTCAGCTTTGCCGGAAACCGCGAAGATATGGGACGGCGGCAGCCCTTCCCGCTCCAGGATCTGCCGCACCGCATTGGCGCGGTCCGCAGACAGGTCGAAGGCGTCGTAGTCGCTGCGTGCCGGCACGAAGCCTGCGGCTGTATGCCCCACGATCGCGACCCGCAGCGGCGTCGCCTTCAAGGGAGCTGCGAGCCTCTGGATCAGCCGGCGGGTGCGCTCATAGGGCTCCCTGGAACCGTCGGCGAACATCGAGCGGCCGTCCTGGTCGACGATCTCGAGGTTCAACCCCTCCTTGGTCTCCTCGAACATGATGTTCTTGGAGATCTCGGTCAGCTCCGGCATGTCCTGCAGCGCCTGGCGCAGCGAGGCGGAGGCGAGCGCGAATTCGCGGTCGATCTTAAGCCGCGCGCCGTTGATCTGGCTACGCTCCTTCTCGTCCGGCGTCGGATTGGCGGAGGACTCCTCCGGCGAGATGTGCTCGACATTCTTCAGCTTCGGCCGGGTCGGCAGGCCGTCGGACTCGACGATGCCGGAATAGCGCACATCGGTCTGCACGCCGAAGGCGTCGCGCATCGAGCCTGCGACGATCTTCAGCTTGTTGTTGTCCATGGTGGAGAACGCGACGAGCATCACGAAGAAGCTCATCATCAGGCCCATCAGGTCGGCGAAGGTCACGAACCATCCGTGACCTCCACCGTGAGCGTCGCCGCGCTTTTTCTTGGCCATCGCTGCGTTTCCCGAAAGCGCCGGCCGATCAGGCCGGAACCGGCTCGCCTTCCTCGTTGCGATGCTTCTCTGGCAAATAGGCCAAGAGCATTTCTCGCACCAGCGCCGGGCTCTTGGAGTCGCGGATCATGAGGATGCCGTCAATGATCAGCGTGCGGTTGGTCTCCTCGTCGAGCAGCTTGCCGTGCAGCTTGTCGGCGATTGGCAGGCAGAACAGGTTGGCGACCAGCGCACCGTACAGCGTCGCGAGCAGCGCGGTCGCCATGAACGGGCCGAGCTTGGAGGGGTCGGTCATGTTGGCGAACATCTGCACCATGCCGATCAGCGTGCCGATCATGCCGAACGCCGGCGCGCAGTCGCCGATCGCGCGATAGATCTTGCTGCCCTCGTCGAGGTGCATCAGGAAATTGTCGCGGTCGCGTTCCATGTTGTCGCGGATGAATTCGAGGTCGTAGCCGTCGGCGACGTAGCGGATGCCCTTGGCGAGGAATGGCTCGTCGGTCTCGACCTTTTCGAGGCCGACCGGGCCCTGCTTGCGGGCGATCTCGGCGATGCGGGCGAGCTCGTCGACGAGGTCGCGGGCCGACAGCCGGCTCATGGTGAAGGCAAATTTGGCGCCGAGCGGCAGGCCGTGCAGCATCACGCCGAGCGGAAAGCGGATCATCGTCGCCGCGATCGAACCGCCGAAGATGATAATCATGGCGTGTTCGGAGATGAACATGTGCAGGTCGCCGCCCATGAACATCATCACCGCGATGACGATGATGCCGGCCAACAGCCCGGCGCCTGTCATGATATCCATGAAAAACTCCAACGCGAACGCAACCCGCCTGTCCTGGACGGCGCGCAGCCCAAGGCGGGCCGCGTGGAAAAACCCTAACGTTAATGCCATTAAGGACGCGTTACCGAATTTGGTAGGGATAACAACGGGTAAACGCCGGTCTTTTCGTGATGTCGTTGAAGATGCTGGCTTTCCGCATGCGACGCTGCCGCTGCATGCGGAAAAGGCCTCCCCGTAGAACAACGGACATGAGATAGGTTGGCTCAGAGGAAACGAACCAATGAGCAGGACAGGATGAAGGCGGTCGTCGTCGAGCAATATGCGCCCATCGATCAGATCGGGTTGAAAGAGATCGCCACTCCCGAACCTGGTCCCGGTGAGATCCGCGTCCGGGTTCACGCCGCGAGCATCGGCTTCGTCGACGGGCTGAAGGTCGAAGGCCGCTACCAGACCAAGGATGCCCTGCCCTTTACGCCCGGCGCGGAATTCGCCGGCGTGGTCGATGCTGTTGCGAGCGACGTCGCCGGCATCGCGCCGGGCATGCGGGTGATGGGCGCGGCGCGCTCGGGCGCGCTGGCCGAGCAGATCGTGGTGCCGCCTGCCGCCGTCGAGGTCATGCCCGACGGCCTGACGATGGAGGCCGCCGCCGCCTTCCGCACCAACTACCTCACCGCGCTCTATGCGCTCGGCGAGCGCGGCCGGCTGCGATCCGGCGAGCAGTTGCTGGTGCTCGGTGCCGCCGGCGGCACCGGGATTGCCGCGATCCAGATCGGCAAGCTGCTCGGCGCGCGGGTCGTCGCCGCGGCCTCGACCGAGGAGAAGCGCAACTTCGCCGCAAGCTTCGGCGCCGATGCTGCCGTCGACTACACGCGGCCGGATTGGCGCGACGCGCTAAAGGACGCGACCGGCGGCCATGGCCCCGACGTGATCTTCGATCCGGTCGGCGGCGAGGTCTCGCTGCAGGCGTTCCGCTCGATCGCCTGGAACGGCCGCCATGTCGTGGTCGGCTTTGCGGCAGGCAGCATCCCCGCGCTGCCGTTCAATCTGCCGCTCCTGAAAGGCGGTCTCTTGATCGGCGTCGACGCCGCCCAGATCGCGCGCCGCGAGCCCGAGGCGCAGGCGCGCGTGATGACGCAATTGTCGGCGTGGCTGAACAACGGCCGACTGACGCCGGTGGTCGGCAAGGTGTTCGCGTTTGAGGATTTTCGGGACGCATTCACCACGATGCAGACCCGCGCCGCGCTCGGTAAGATGGTGGTGCGGATTGGACGGTGAGAGAGGCACGTCGGTCACCTCATCCTCACCGTCGTCCTGGCGAAAGCCAGGACCCATAACCACAGACGTTTGTTGGTAGATGGATCGTGGCCCCAGCGTCGCGCAGCAATTCGCATCCGGGGTAATGGGTCCTGGCTTTCGCCAGGACGACAATGAATCTGTTGTGCGCTTCAACTGCCAACAACTCGCAGATTCTAGTTTCCGCGATCAGCCGAACAGAGCGAGAGACGCGTCGTGCCCGGTCAAGGCCAGGCCCTCGAGGCGTTCGGCAAGTCCGCCGCGGATTTGCCGCTTCACTGCGCGAAACCCTGGCTGGGCGGCGAGGCTTTTAGCGGCCGCGATCGATTTGGATTGCAGATCTGCACCCGCGCAAAGCGCATCGAATATTCGCTGGTCGAGACATTCGCGCGGGCTGAGCACCGCGCTCGTCAGCGTCAAGCGGCGCAGCAGTTCCGGCGAAAGCTCATGGCGCATCACTTCGAGGGGCCCCGACGGGAACGGAATGCCGGCCTGCGCCTCGGTCATGCCGAGCTTTACGGCCGTGCTGTCGACCGCGAGGCGATAGTCACATCCGAGCATGAGCACGAAGCCGCCGCCCAGCGCGTGGCCATTGATTGCCGCCACGACGGGAACAGGGATCGCCAGCAAGCGCGCCAGCATCCGCGTGATCGCACGCACCATGGCATGGCGCTGCTCGCGGGCGTAGCTCGCGAACGCGCGCGTATCGACCCCCGCCGAAAATGCCTGGCCGCCGCCGGTGAGCACGACGCCGTTCGGCGGAGCGTCAGCGGCAGCCGCGGCAAACGACTGTTCGAGCGACGTAATCGCATCGAGGTCGAGCGCGTTGACGGGCGGCCGATCGATGGTCACGAGAAGCGTGTCGTCGATCATTGACGCTATAACAGTCATTTCCTCTCCCGGGTCGGGTCGTGTGATAGACTAGCATGGAAAACATCGCGCGACGTCCTCGCGCAGCCGAATGACGAATCGAAAAAGGGAGAGACATGCAGACGCTTCGAACAGCGGACGAGCGCTTCGCCGGATTGCCCGGGTTTGCCTTCGCGGCGCGTTACATGCAGATCGGTCCGTTGCAAATGCACTATCTCGACGAGGGATCGAGGACCGCGCCGGTGGCGCTTTGCCTGCACGGCCAGCCGACCTGGACCTACCTCTATCGAAAAATGATCCCGGCGCTTGTCGCCGCGGGGTTCCGCGTCGTGGCGCCGGACTTCTTCGGCTTCGGCCGTTCCGACAAGCCCGTCGACGAGGACATCTATACTTTCGATTTCCATCGATCCTCGGTCATGTCCCTGGTCGAAGCGCTCGACCTGCACCGCATCATGCTAGTGTGCCAGGACTGGGGCGGATTGATCGGACTGACGATCCCCATGGACATGAGCGATCGCTTCGATCGACTGCTTGTGATGAATACGATGCTCGGCACCGGAGATGTGCCGCTCGGCGAAGGCTTTCTCGCGTGGCGGGCCTTCTCCAATCGGAGCCCGGACATGGATATCGCGGCGCTGATGCAGCGAGCGGTCCCTGGTCTCGCAGACAAGGAAGCCGCCGCCTACGCCGCACCCTATCCGGACGAGCGATATAAGGCCGGCGTCCGGCGCTTTCCCAATCTGGTGCCCGATCGGCCGGACGCTGGAGGCGCAGCGCTTTCGCGGCGCGCGCGGGGCTTCTGGTCGCAGCGCTGGACCGGACAAAGCTTCATGGCGGTTGGCATGAAGGACCCTGTGCTCGGTCCGCCGGTGATGAGCGTGCTGCGGCAGGTGATCCGAAACTGTCCGCCGCCGCTCGAACTGCCAGACGCCGGGCATTTCGTGCAGGAGGCGGGCGAGATCATCGTCGTCGAGGCGATGAAGCTGTTTGATCCGGCGCGCTGACGCACGCATCACTTCGAACCACATGACATCCGGGTCATACATCCGCATTCTCGCGACATGATTTGTCCGAGGCTTGCTCTTCGTATCGCCCTCCTCTCGCAGAGGGCGCAGGGAAAGCCGGGTGCCGATCGCACCCATGGGCCCCGAGCAAAGGTAGAAAGCTCGGGGGTAGGACCACAGGTGAAACCGGAAACAACCCGGCTTTCCCTGCGCGATGGGTTACGGCTTACTTCGTGCTCTCCCCGGCGAGACTGGGCTTGCTTGTCACCGCCCCCGCATCACGCCTTCGCGTGTTGCGACGAGACACCTGCCGCTAGGGCGTCAGGACCACACGACTTCACCGTCCGCTTCACGTGCTCTCGTCAGTCACACGCTCGGCGTCCACCGCATCCCACACCGCGTTCGTGACGATCGCGAAGCGCCCCTCGATCGGGTGAGACGGCGGCATTAGACTGCTGAGTTGGGGGCCGCGTCAAGAAAAATTTCCGAAACCGCGAAATCCCTCATTCGCTGGAGATGGGCAGGTTATGCCGGGTTGCCCGTCGTCGAGGCCGCTCGCGGAGGCACCAGCCGGCGCGCGGCCCCATGCCCGGCACTATCACACGTTATTGTCGCCGGGTTCGGTGCCGCCTACCGTTCGCCGAAAACGGCAGCGGGACAGAAAAAATGCAGGATATGCTGACGCATCTCGAGAAACTTCGCACCGACGCCGCGGAGTGCGCCCTGATCCGCGACCTGACCACGGACATCCAGAAGCGTGAACTGTTTGCCAAGCTTGCCGAGGATCTTGCGGCCCTCGCCGCGGAAGTCGAGAAGGCCATTGCCGCGGCCCGCAAGGTGGCCGACTAACGGCGGGCCGCTAGCGCAGCCCGCCGCCTTCCGCATTGTTACTTCTGCTCGACGCCTTCGATCCCGACCGCGCGGAAGCTGGCGTATTTGTCGCCAACGTCTGCCTCAAGCTGCCTCTGTTTGACATTGAATGCCTTGACCGCGTCCATATCGGCAAACTGCAAGAGCACCACGCGATTTGGTGGGGGCGATCCATCCAAGCTGACCGCTTTGTTAAGGCCGCCGGCGAGGTATTTGCCGCCGTGTTCTTTGATGTTGGCTTGCGCCTTGGGCAAAAAGTCCTTGGCGTAACCATCCTGATCTTTGACATCGATCTCAGCTACCACATAAGCCGGTAGCCTGACCTGCGCGTGCAATACGCTGACCGCGCCAACCCCCAGAAAAAAGCTGGCGATTACAGCCACCGCAATTTTGTAGTTTGATGTCATCGACATTTCCTCCCTCGTTACGCACGCGGATACCGGGGCGCACGTTGCCCGGTGGAAATCAGCAGCGTTATTCGCGCAACAGGCTCCTGTTCGGTTTCGACGATGTACCGCCGTACGACCTCGGTTGCCTTGTCCCGCTGGGGTACAAGGTCCGCCCAGGCCTTCGACTTGTAGAATGCTACTGCGTCATCCATGCTGTCTCATTCGACGATGGCCGCACTCTTGGGAGGCGGCCACCCTCAATTTGAACAACCTGCGGACTGCGATGGCTCCGATGGTGACACCTGCGAGCAATGCCATTGCGTAAGCCTTGATGACTGACTCCCGGTTGCCTTGCCGATAATCCGGCGGTTAATCGAACCGCTATTCGAGTCCGTGCAATGAGCAATCCAGGATTAGGCTTGGCACCCGGCGTCCATAGGAACGCAACATGATAGCGGCGTCGAAGTCACACAGACGGAATGGCCGCTAACCGCCGCGCATTGACAGGTTCGCATATAAGTTTTGAAATGACGGTATTTCACCCAAAATGCTTTAGGAGGGCGCGATGAGCGAACATGAGAACCGACAGCTTGTCGAGCAGGCTTACACCAACTTCAAAGCAGGTGACATCCCCACTCTGTTACAATCCATGTCAGAGGACATCACGTGGACGTTGCCAGAGATTGAGAACGTGCCTTTTGCCGGCAAGCGACAGGGGCGCGGCGCGGTCGGCGAGTTTTTTTTCGACCCTCGCCAGCCTACAGGATGCGCGTTCATTCGAGCCACGTGAATTCATTGCACAGGGCGACAAGGTTGTCGTGCTCGGTCATTACGTTTGGCAGGTCAAGGCCAACGGGCGCACCTACGAGAGCGACTTCGCGCACGTCTTCACCGTTCGCGGCGGTCAGATCGGAGCCTTCCACGAGTACACGGACACAGCCGCGGGCGCCAATGCGTTTCGCTAAGGTTGAGCACCAAGTGGAGCCGTAGACCGCGCCAGAGCCGACGTGGACTTGATGTGGCAATGAATCGGGAGGAGTCAGTATGCGAATGACCTTGAACGGGCAGACGACGGATATTGACGTCGACGCCGGCAAGCCGCTGCTCTGGGTTTTGCGAGATGATCTCGGTTTGGTTGGCACCAAATACGGTTGCGGCCAGGCTCTTTGCGGGGCCTGCACCGTTCTCATCGACGGACAACCCGCGCGCGCCTGCCAGACGACGATCGCTGATGCTGAAGGCCGAAGCATCGTCACCATCGAGGGCGTCTCCGGAAAGGTGGCCGAGGTCGTTCAGACGACCTGGACCAAATTCGACGTCCCGCAGTGCGGTTACTGTCAGTCGGGTCAGGTGGTTGCTACGATCGCCCTGCTGACAGCAAACCGGAAGCCGACCGACACCGACATCGATGACGCGCTCAGTGGTAATCTCTGCCGCTGCAGCACTTATCATCGCATTAGAGCTGCCGTCCACGAAGCCGCCAAGCTGCTGGAGGCCTGACATGCACGACTCATCTCTTGCTTCGCTCCCGCCCGGCTCGGAGCCATCTCGTCGTTCGTTCCTCATCGGGGCGACAGCGCTCGGTTCGAGCCTCGTCGTCGGCTTCTCGGCGAAGTCTGATGCAGTACCGGATGCCGCCAAGCCGGGCGCGAACCCATTTGTCGGATATGTGCAGATCGCGCCAGACGACACTGTGACGATCCACTCGTCGCAAATGGACATGGGCCAAGGTATCTATCACGGCATTGCCACTCTGGTTCAGGAAGAGCTCGATGCGGACTGGTCGAAAGTGACCGTTGTCGGCGAGGCCGGGAATACAGCGCTGTACGGCAACATTCCCTTTGGCGGGAAGATTCAGATGACCGGCGGATCCAGCGGGACCGCCTCGTCCTGGGAGCGTTATCGCCGTGCTGGCGCGACCGCGCGCACGATGCTGATCGCGGCTGCCGCGGAACACTGGAATGTGCCGGTCGCCGAGATCAAGGCGGAGAACGGCGTTGTGAGCCACGCGTCCGGCAAGTCGGCGACCTATGGTGCGCTGGCCGCGAGTGCCGCGAGTGGTCCGGTTCCGACGAGCGTCGCCTTGAAGCAGCCCAGCGAATGGAAATACATCGGCAACGTAGCGCTGCCTCGATACGACTCCCGGCCCAAATCCAACGGCACGCAGCGGTACACGATCGACCTGCGCGAGCCTGGCATCCTCACGGCGGTGGTGATCCATCCGCCGCTCTTCGGCGCGACGTTGAAATCCTTCGAGGGATCGAAAGCCAAGGCGATGAAGGGCGTTGTCGACGTTGTCGAAATCCCGCGGGGCGTCGCGGTCGTTGCGACGGGAATGTGGGAGGCCATGAAAGCCCGCGAGGTCGTCACCGTTGAGTGGGAGGATACCAACGCCGAGAAGCGAGGTTCTAGCGAGATCACCGCAGAATATCGCGCTGCCGCCCAGAAGGGGGGCGAAGTCGTTGCAGCCAATGTCGGCGACGTCGATACGGCGTTTGTGAAAGCAACGAAGGTGATCGAATCGCAGTATGAATTCCCGTACTTGGCGCATGCTCCGTTGGAGCCGATCAACGCTGCCGCAAGAATGAATCCTGATGGGACTCTCGAAGTATGGGGCGGCCATCAGATGCCCGACCTTTATCAGGCGGTTGCAGCCAAGGTTGCCGGCATTGCACCGGATAAGGTGATCTTGCGCGTGATGAAGACCGGGGGCGGTTTCGGTCGACGCGCTTCCGTCGATTCCGACATCATTGTCGAGGTGGTCGCGACGGCGAAAGCGATCGGATGGAAGGCGCCCGTCAAGGTTCAGTGGACCCGCGAAGATGACATGCGCGCCGGTCACTATCGTCCAGCTTTCATCCACAAAATGAGGGCGGGGCTCGACGAGAACGGCAATCTGATCGCTCTTCGCGACACACTCGTTGGCCAGTCCATCTCCAAAGGCACGGTGATGGAGGCGGGTCTCGTCAAGAACGGAGTGGACGTGCTATCGGTGGAGGGGATGGCCAACCAGCCTTATGCCATTCCAAATCTGCGCGTCGACCTGACAACAACAACTTCCCCGGTGTCCGTGCTGTGGTGGCGCGCGGTGGGATCCACGCACACAGCGTACGCGCTCGAGGCCTTCATCGACGAGATCGCGCATGCAGTCGGCAAGGATCCGGTGGAGTTTCGGCTGGCCATATTGAAGGACAAGCCGCGGCACGCGGCGGTCCTGCAGCTTGCCGCCGAAAAAGCCGGTTGGAACACCCCGCCCCCTGCGGGACGCTTTCGCGGCGTCGCCGTCGCCGAGTCGTTCCACTCCTATGTCGCGCAAGTGGCAGAGATTTCGGTCGACAACAAGGGACTGCCCAAGGTCCACCGCGTCGTCTGCGCCGTCGATTGCGGCATAGCCGTGAACCCCGATCAGGTTCGCGCACAGATGGAGGGAGGTATCGGATTCGGGCTTGGTGCAATCCTGAAATCACAGATCACGCTCGACAAGGGCCGGGTCGTCCAGGGCAATTTCGACGGCTACGACGTATTGAGAATCAACGAAATGCCATCGGTCGAAGTTCACATCGTCAAAGTCGGCTCCGCCAACCGGCGTCGGCGAACCCGGCGTTCCGCCGATCGGACCAGCGGTGGCCAATGCGATGTTCAAGGCGACCGGCAGGCGCATTCGCATCTTGCCGTTTGCAAATTCGGAAAACAGCTGAGCGCAACACTCGCCGATCAACTCCTCGAACTCGTGATCGACGGCGTCAAGACCGCGACTTGCAACACGGAAGACGAGGCGAGCACCTCGGCGCCCGGGGAGCGCTGGATCGTGCTCGATGGGCGCGGCGAGCCCCGCTGCGTGATCGAAACCACCGAGGTGACACGTCGGCGCTTCAGCGAGGTCGATGCCGGCTTCGCGCGTGACGCAACTACTCGGGATAGACCTGAACGTCCTTTGGCCCCGGCTTGTTGAAAAGGATAAATACCAAGGGGTTGCCGGGCTCGGACATTGCATCGCTGCGCTGGCCCGTTATCTCTCCGGCCACGCCGCTTGTATACTCCGCAATCACCTCGCCGAAGCTATTGCGCTGGATCGCAACTTTCTGTCCGGCTTCGACCTTGCCGTTGAGTTTGACCAGATGCTCAACGAGACCGCCCGCGGTGGCCAGGATCGGGTACGCGCTGTTACCGACAAAGACAGTCACGTCCTTGCCTGTACGTCCCATTGGCCCGGCAACGATGCCGTGATGCTTGAGGACGTTCATTGTGCCTTCCACGAAGAGCGAGATCATCTCAGGGTCCAGGACGCGCGCAGCGCCGATTTCCGGTGTGAAGGACGGGATGCCGACGTCCATAAACGCGTTGTGCAGGACACCGGGATACACATGATTGTCGAAGATCTGGCCGACGGGATAGAGCTCAACCATCGCCTTGACCGCGGGCACATCCATGCCGCCAATATTGAATGCGGTAACTTCGAATCCGGTTGTCCCTGTGTGGAAGTCGATCGCGAAGTCGGCGTTCGGCCGCAGCAGCCGCTTGAACAGAAGCCCGGCGTGTCGGCTGGGTGCGGTGGCGCCGTTCTCGTTCCCGGGCCACTCCCGATTCATATCTACCAGATCGATGCCTCTGCCCTGGTTGGGCCATCTGCGCTGCATGCTTTCCAGGGCCGGGCGGGACACGTCCGTGACCGCCATCACCGTGCCCGACATCTGCGCCGGGTCGAGTTGGTTCATCACGGTCTGGACCGTATGCACGGAACTCATCTCGTCGCCATGCACGCCACTGGTCAGGATGCCGCGCTTGCCCGGCTTTGCTCCCTTGGCGACCGTCACAGACACATACCAGTGCTGTCCGGTTGGCATCTCAACGCCCTGAAAATACAAACGGTGTTTCTTCCCGGGCTCAAGGTCGTTGACGTCGAGCGCACTGACGACCTTTTTGCCTTCGATAACATCACCGGTGTAGACCGTTCCTGATGCCGGATTGCCAGGGGGTGCCGCTGCGCCCTGGGCATTCGCGGCACCGGCGTTGACGGCGACGGCGGAGCCGACCGTGACAATGGATGCCATTATCAGATCGCGGCGATCGATGCCTTTTGCAGACTTCTCCGGCATGACGGTGTCCTCAGTGATTGTGAAAGGTAACGTTCATACGACGGCACAGCATACAATTTGAACCCTGGTGCGCCTGGCCAGACACATTTAAACGCAATCTCAGGTGAGGTTGCCGCATCAAAATGACACGCCCCGCACGCCGCCAAGCCTGCCCAAAAGCGGTATCGGAGAGGCGCAGTTTGATGATCCTCCTCCTGAGAGGAAGGGTTTTCTTTTACCAGAGATTGGCCGGACCATCATTGCTCAATCTGGCAAGGGAAGCAGGTCATGCCACTGACCGAAGGCGACGTCCTGGATACACTGAGCGACCCGGTAGCGCTTGGCATCGAGTTCTACGTGGATAAGATTCACATTAAAGGCGAATACTTGACGACAGTTCGCGACCACATTCGCGCCGGCAATATCCTGGTCAAGGGCGGCACCGAGGATCTCGCTTTCTACGATCAAACGGCGGAGGTTCTGTTGACACAGAAGAAGTCGCCGCCCGCAAATGACGGCGATCGGGCGCTGCTGCTGCATGAATGCGTCCACGCCATGATCGACGTCTATGATCCTGATGGCACCGTTACGCGTCACATGGGCGAATTGGCGGCCTATCTCACTCAAACGACCTATAGCGTGCGCAAGAATCCATCGGCTAACCGCACCGGCACAGCCGCCTGGGACAAGTTCTGGGGCGACTTGTACGCCACGCTGCGCGCCAACAGGCTCGACACCAGCGCGGGCAACGGCGTGAAGATTCCGGCGGCGACGCTCGAAAATTTGCGCCGGCAACTCGCCGCCTTGCCCTCTGTGAACTACGGAAGTTTCAACAAGGAAGCGACCGGCGTATCAGATGGGCTGATCCGCATGAACATATTCCTGTCGACGACCGATGAACCCGTGTCCATGCGATCATCGAGCGTTGCCTACGAATCCAATCCAGATCCGAGCGATGACTATTTGATCCGCACCTTGATGGAAGCCTATGCGAGCACCGATGTGAGAGGCTATGGCGAGCGCCTTCGCCAGCTCCGCCGGGACTTTCTCTTTTGCTCGCTGCCTCGCGCCCACGAGTTGCGGAGGCGGCTCTCGCTGCGGAAGCGAGGAGACCGGCTCTCCGAATTGTTTCACGATCGCCTGTCGCGTGGCGGCCGCGCCATTCTTCTGCGTGTTCTTGCGTTGCGAAGCTGACAGTGCCCGGGCCAGAGACGTTCGTCCCGCGCAACGCTTGCGCGCCGGTCCGGGCCGGCTACGCTGTCCCCATGGCAAAGCCGATCCCCGAACGGTACCAGCACCTCCGCGCGTTCGCTTTCGGCGACAATCCCGCCCTCGCCGATCAACTCCTCGAACTCGTGACCGACGGCGTCAAGACCGCGACCTGCAGCACGGAAGACGAGCCGAACACCTCGGCGCCCGGGGAGCGCTGGATCGTGCTCGATGGTCGCGGCGAGCCCCGCTGCGTGATCGAAACCACCGAGGTGACGTATCGGCGCTTCAGCGAGGTCGATGCCGGCTTCGCACGTGACGAGGGCGAAGGCGACGGAAGCCTGGCTTATTGGCGTGATGCGCATCGCGCCTATTTCGGCCGCCTCGGACGATTCAGCGAAGACATGATGCTGATGTGCGAACGCTTTCGCCTGGTCGAGGTGTTCGGCGATCTCCCGGACGCGTAGCCGGGCGGCCGATGGTGGCTCCGTCTTCCACTGGAAACCGCGGCGTCGGATCGCAGGAACCAACGTCGGTGCGGCGCATTGTCACTTCATCCACCGGTTGAAAGGTAACACCCGTCAGTGTTCGGTATGTGTGCCGATCCCGTCGTGTTGCCTGTCCGCCGAGAGATTCATTTAGTCGTCATCTGTTGAATTTCAGGATCCTTCACTTTGGCACTTTTTGCATATCAGGCACCGGGCACGACGTCCCGATCGCGCAGGCGGATCACCGCCGTCAGAGACGCGCGATGAAGACGGACAAGGCCATCTGGTACGTCTCGTTCGCGGTGAGAAATTCCGACGCCGGACACCACCGCTTCCCACGCCAGACCCGCACCTTCGCGAGCGAGCTGGACGCCAAGGCATTCGCGCGCACCCTGCTCGATCAGGCGCAGGACGTCAGCGCCGGAACGATCAACCCGCACACCCCAAGGCGTGTGATCGCACCGGCGGCGATCACCACCTGGGCCGGCAAGAGCTGAGGCGGCGGCAGGAGCGCTGGCGAATCCCCCGGCAAGCAGACAGAATGCCGGTCCCTCCGGTCAATGAGCAGGACTTTGGCAGAGCCATCGCAAACTGCGCCCTTCGCACCGTTCGAATGGATGCTGTCCGCGCGCTACCTGCGGGCGCGGCGCAGGGAAGGCTTTATCTCTGTGATCGCCGGGTTCTCGTTTCTGGGCATCATGCTTGGCGTCGCCACCTTGATCATCGTCATGGCCGTCATGAACGGTTTTCGCAAGGAGCTGCTGGGCAAGATCCTCGGCCTCAACGGCGATATTCTGATTCAGCCGGTGGAAAGGCCCCTGACCGACTGGCAGGACGTTGCCGAGCGGATCAGCCAGTTGCAGGGCATCCGCCTCGCTGTCCCCGTGGTCGACGGCATGGCACTGGCATCGTCGTCCAACGCCTCCGGTGTTCTCGTGCGCGGTATTCGCGCCGCCGACCTCTCCCGCCTGCCCTCGGTCAGCAACACCATCAAGGGATCGATCGAGCATTTTGACGAGGGCCAGGGGATCGTCATCGGCCGCCGGCTCGCCGATCAACTCTCGGCGCATGTCGGCGACGGCATCACGCTGGTCGCGCAGCGCGGCGCGACCACGCCGATGGGCATCATGCCGCGGATCAAAAAGTACCCGATATCGGCCGTGTTCGAGATCGGCATGTCCGAGTATGACTCTGGCCTGATCTTCATGCCGATCATCGAAGCGCAGGCCTATTTCAACCGCGGCAAGAACGTCACCGGGATCGAGGTTTTCACCACCGATCCCGATCGGGTCGACCAGTTTCGCAAGACGGTGACGGAAGCGGCCGAGCGGCCGGTCTTCCTGGTGGATTGGCGTCAGCGCAACACGACCTTCTTTGGCCTGCTTCAGGTCCAGCGCAACGTGATGTTCGTGATCCTGACCATGATCGTGCTGGTGGCGGCGCTCAACATCGTGTCCGGGCTGATCATGCTGGTGAAGGACAAGGGCAGCGACATCGCGATCCTGCGGACGATGGGCGCCTCTCAGGGCGCGATCATGCGGATCTTCCTGATCACCGGAGCCTCGATCGGCGTGGTGGGGACGCTGGTCGGCTTCGCGGTCGGCCTTTTCGTATGCCGCCATGTCGAAGCGATCCGCCAATTCCTGTCATGGCTGACCGGCATCCAACTGTTCCCGCCCGAGCTCTATTTCCTGTCCGAGCTGCCGGCGGAGGTCGACATCGCGCAGACCGCAGCAGTCGTGATCATGGCGCTGACGCTGTCGTTGCTTGCCACGCTCTATCCGTCATGGCGCGCGGCGCGGCTCGATCCGGTCGAAGCCTTCCGGTGATGTTGCGTCCTACAGAAAACGTGACGGCGCAAACGGCGCGAGCGGGATTTCCGGCGCCTTGCCGCTGAGCAATTGCGCGACCAGCCGGCCGGTACGGGCCGAGCCGACCAGGCCGACATGGCCGTGGCCGAAAGCGTAGACCACGTCACGCGTGGCGCTGCTATGGCCGATGCACGGTCGCCCGTCCGGCATGCTTGGGCGATGGCCGAACCACGTCTTGATCCGCGACGCCGGAATATCCTTCGGCAGTTTCGGAAACATGCTGAAGAGATGCTCGCGCAGGATCTCGGCGCGCTTCCAGTTCGGCGCGGCGTCGAGCCCCGCGATCTCCACCGTACCTGCGGCGCGCAGGCCCTTGTCGGTCCAGTTGACGACCATCTTGGCGTCCGAGGCCATCATCGAATTGCGCGGTCCGGATTCGGGATTCTCGATCATGACGTGATAGCCGCGCTCGGTCTCCAGCGGAAGCGAATCGCCGATCGACGCGGTCAGTTGCCTGGAGCGCGCGCCGGCGGCGACCACCGCGGCGTCGCAGGCAATCTCGCCGGTCGTGGTAACCACGGCGGCGAGCCGGTCGCCCGCAAGTCTGAGACCGACCGCCTTGGCGGCGACGCGCTCGGCGCCGTTCGCAATGGCATGCGCGGCGAGCGCTGCGACATAAGCGCCGGGATCGCGGCAACGGCCGGCCTCCTCGACCACGACGCCGAACTTGTAGCGCGGATGCAGGTCAGGCTCGCGCTGGCGCATCTCGTCTTCATCGAGCTCGAGCCATTCGATGCCGACACGCTTGCGGATGCGCCAGCCGAGGTCGCGGTCGAACGGTTCGCGCGAGGGAAACACATGCATCACCCCGCGCCGCTCGATCAGTTCGGGCACGCCGGCTTCCTCGGCGAGCTGCCGGTGCAGCAGCGGCGCGTCTTTCAAGAGATCGCGCATCGCCCGCGCAGTGGCCTCGACCTGCGCCTCGGTCCGGCTCGACAACAAGTACTTGATCAGCCACGGCAACGCCTTCGGCAGATACGACCAGCGGATCGACAACGGCCCGAGCGGATCCATCAGATAGCCCGGCACCTTCTTCCAGGTGCCGGGTTCGGCCGGCGGGATCACCGAATGCGACGACAGCCAGCCGGCATTGCCATAGCTCGCCGCCTGCTCACCGCCGGGCTCGCCCGGATCGATCAGCGTGACGCGGTGACCACAGCGCAGCGCCTCGATGGCGCTGATCACGCCGACGGCGCCGGCGCCGATGATCGCGACGTGACGGCCCGTTGGCTGCGCCATCAACGCGCGGCCTGCTCGGGCACAAAGTCCTTGCCGACCGACAGCGCGCGCTGATCGACCAGACAGTGCAGGATCGCCGGCTTGCCGGAGGCCAGCGCGCGCTCGAACGCCGGCGCAAAATCCTCGGTGCGCTCGACCCGTTCGCCGTGGCCGCCGAACGCCTTGGCGTAGAGCGCGAAGTCCGGGTTCTTGAGCTGGGTGCCGACGACGCGGCCGGGATAGTCCCGCTCCTGATGCATGCGGATGGTGCCGTATTGCGCGTTGTCGATGACGACGACGATCAGCGGCGCGTCATACTGCACGGCGGTGGCGAATTCCTGCCCGTTCATCAGGAAGCAGCCGTCGCCGGCGAACGCGACGACGACGCGATCCGGATGCTGCCGCTTGGCCATCACAGCCGCCGGCACGCCGTAACCCATCGAGCCCGAGGTCGGCGCGAGCTGCGCTGCGAAAGTGTGGAAGCGATGGTGGCGGTGAATCCAGCCGGCGTAATTGCCGGCGCCGTTGCAGACGATCGCATCCTTCGGCAGCCGATCGCGCAGCCAGGTCACGACCTCGCCGTACTGGAAATGGCCCGGCAGCTCGCGCGGCTTGTCGGTCCAGGCGAGATAATCCGCGTGCGCCTTCGCCGCCTCGCCCTTCCAGGCGGGCGCAACTGCGGGCTTCATGGTCTCGACCGCCGCGGCGAAGGCGGCAGGCGTCGCCTGGATCGCCAGCGCCGGCTGGTAGACGCGGCCGAGCTCCTCGGAGCCGGGATGGACATGGATCAGCTTCTGGCTCGGTGTGGGAATGTCGAGCAGCGTGTAGGACGAGGACGGCATTTCCGACATGCGGCCGCCGATCAGGAGGATCACATCGGCGCCGGTGAAGCGATCTTTCAGCTTCGGGCTCGGGCCGATGCCGAGGTCACCAGCATAATGCGAATGGTCGGCGTCGATCAGCGAGGCGCGGCGGAACGAGGTCGCGACAGGCAGGTCGAACCGCTCGGCAAAGCGCGCAATGCCCTTGGCCGCCTCTGCGGTCCAGGCCGAGCCGCCGAGCACCACGATCGGGGCCTTGGCGCCGGCGAGCATCGTGCCGAGACGTTCGAGATCCGAGGGCGCCGGCCAGGTCACCGCAGGCTCGACCTTCGGCGCGTCGGCGACCGCCGCGGTCTCCGTGAGCATGTTCTCCGGCAGCGAGATCACCACCGGCCCGGGGCGGCCCTGCAGCGCGACGCGGAAGGCGCGCGCGACCAGCTCCGGAATGCGGTCCGGACGGTCGATCTCGACCGCCCATTTCGCCATGGTGCCGAACACCGCCTTGTAATCGAGTTCCTGGAACGCCTCGCGCT
Source organism: Bradyrhizobium sp. th-b2 (assembly GCF_000426785.1). NCBI lineage: Bacteria > Pseudomonadati > Pseudomonadota > Alphaproteobacteria > Hyphomicrobiales > Nitrobacteraceae > Bradyrhizobium > Bradyrhizobium sp. th-b2. Next base: position 224,207 of record NZ_AUGA01000003.1, on the reverse strand, counting down.
CGCGCATGCCGGTGTCGACCTGGCCGACGAACAGGATCATCGGCGTCGAATCCTGCATCGCGATGTGCACGCCGTGGGCGGCATTGGTCGAGCCGGGACCGCGGGTGACGAAGCAGATGCCGGGCCGCCCGGTCAGCTTGCCATAGGCCTCCGCCATCATCGCGGCCCCGCCCTCGGCGCGGCAGATCACGACGTCGATCGGGCTGTCATGCAGGGCGTCGAGCGCCGCCAGATAGCTCTCGCCCGGCACGCAGGTGACGCGCTCCACCCCTTGCGCGACCAGCTGGTCGATCAGGATCTGGCCTCCGGTGCGGGCATTGCTTTTGGTCATGAGGGCTCCCTGCAGGCATTGGCGCGCGCGCGAGGCTTGCGCGGAAAATGGTCCGACGGGGGTATGATAGACGGCAATATGGCGCAAGGCCGAAACCGCCGCGGGACGCGGTGGCGGCATCGAGCCATGCGGCAGGGAAAGGGCAGCGGCGCGTGGCCGCCGATTTGTGCAGAGCGGGCGGATTCCGTTGCACTGACGGGCTCCGTCATTCCGGGGCGATGCGCCAGCATCGAACCCGGAATCTCGAGATTCTCGGGCGCGCAATTGCGCGCCATTAGTTCACGCTCCGCGTGCCCCGGAATGACCCGGTCACTTACAGCGAGCGCGCGATCAGGAGCTTCATGATCTCGTTGGTGCCGCCATAGATCTTCTGGATGCGGGCATCGATGAACATCCGCGAGATCGGATATTCCTGCATGTAGCCGTAACCGCCGTGCAGCTGCAGGCATTCGTCCGCGGTCTCGACCTGCTTCTGCGAGCACCACCATTTCGCCATCGAGGCGGTCACGGTGTCGAGGTCGCCGGCAACCAGGCGCTCGATGCACCAGTCGACGAACACGCGGGCGATCATCGCCTCGGTTTTGCGCTCGGCGAGCTTGAAGGCGGTGTTCTGGAATTCGAGCAGCGGCTTGCCGAACGCGGTGCGTTCCTTGGTGTAGTCGGCGGTGATCCGGACCGCGCGCTCCATCGAGGCGACGGCGCCGACGGCGAGCGCCAGCCGCTCCTGCGGCAATTGCTGCATCAGCTGCGCGAAGCCGTTGCTCTCCTCCGCCCCGAGCAGGTTTTCCGGCGGCACCGTGACATTGTCGAAGAACAGTTCCGAGGTGTCTGAGGCGTGCAGGCCGATCTTGTCGAGATTGCGCCCGCGCCGGTAGCCCTCCGCGCCGGCAGTTTCAACGACGATCAACGAAATGCCTTTCGAGCCCGCAGCCCCGGTGCGCGCCACCACGATGACGAGATCGGCGGCCTGGCCGTTGGTGATGAACGTCTTCTGGCCGTTGATGACGTAGGAATTGCCCTGTTTCCTGGCCGTGGTCTTGACAGCCTGCAGGTCGGAGCCGGTGCCGGGCTCGGTCATTGCGATGGCGCCGACCATCTCGCCCGACGCCATCTTCGGCAGCCAGCGCAGCTTCTGCTCCTCAGAGCCGTAATTGACGATGTAATGCGCGACGATCGCGCTATGCACGGAGACGCCGGTGGTCAGCTCCGGCACCGTGCTCTCGAGATCATCGAGCACCGCGGCATCATAGGCGAAGCTGGCGCCCAGGCCGCCGTAGGCCTCGGGCACGCTCGGCAGCAACGCGCCCATCTCGCCGAGCGCGCGCCAGGCGGAGCGGTCGACCAGCTTCTGCTCGCGCCACTTTTCGGCGTGCGGCAAAAGGTCCTTGGCGAGGAATTTGCGGAACTGGTCACGGAAGGTGTCCAGTTCCTCGGTCATCCAGGACGATCGGTAGAGCATTGTTTCCTCGTTATCAGATTAGCAGACCGCCGCCGGCGACGATCACTTGACCACTGATGTAGTTCGATTCCGGAGCGCAGAACAGATAGACCGCGTCCGCCGCCTCTTCCGGCGTGCCGCCGCGGCCGAGCGGGATCATCCGGCCCATCGCCTCCAGCATCTGCGGCTGGACGCCGACCTTGATGTCGCGGCCGGCGACGTCGATGGTCTTCTGCTGGGTCTCGATCGGCTGGGTCAGGCGGGTGTTGATCAGGCCGAACGCCACGCAATTGACGTTGACCTTGTAGCGGCCCCACTCCTTGCACATCGTGCGCGTTAGCCCGATCAGCGAGGCCTTCGCGGAGGAATAGCTCGCCTGCCCGGCATTGCCGTAGAGGCCGGCGATCGAGGAGATGTTGACGACCTTGCGGAACACCTCACGGCCGGCTTCGGCCTCCTTCTTGGCCATCACCCGGATCGGCTCGGACGCCGCACGCATGATCCGGAACGGGGCAACCAGATGGACATCGAGCATCGCCTGGAACTGCTCGTCCGACATCTTCTGAATCGTCGAGTCCCAGGTGTAGCCGGCATTGTTGACGATGATGTCGAGGCCGCCGAACTGCTCGATCGCGTGGCCTACGAAACGATCGGCAAAGCCGGCGTCGGTCACGCTGCCATTGACCGCGATCGCCTCGCCGCCCATTGCCTTGATCTCGGCGACGACGGCATTGCCCGGCTCGGCATCGAGGTCGTTGACCACGACGCGCGCCCCCTCGCTCGCAAGCTTCAGCGCAATAGCCCGCCCGATGCCGCGGCCCGAGCCTGAGATGAGCGCGACTTTGCCTTGCAGTTTCGACATGGTTCCTCCCTCAAACGAGATGATCTTCTTTCTTCACCTCTCCCGCTTGCGCGGGAGGTCGCATCGCATCGAAGATGCGATGCGGGTGGGGGCTCTCTCCGCGACATGACTCGTGGAGAGAGCCCCCACCCCAGCCCTCCCCCGCAAGCGGGAGAGGGAGTACGAGTCCTTGCTTGGCGTGACTATCTCGCTACAGCGCAATAACGGCTTCCCCCGCGAGCTTGATCTCGCCGTTCTGATCTTTCGTCGTCAGCGCGACCTTCGCCCGCTTCTGGCCGCCCTGCTCGATCAGCTCGGTCACCGTGCCCTCGCAGGTCAGCTGGGCGCCGAGCTGGGTGATGGCGGCAAAGCGGGTCGAGAACGAGCGGATGCGCGACGGCGCGACCGCATCCGTCAGCGCCTGGCCGAGATAGCCCATGACAAGCATGCCGTGCGCGAACACGTCGGGAAAACCGGCCTGCTTCGCGAAGTCGATGTCGACATGGATCGGGTTGTGATCGCCAGAGGCGCCGCAATACAGCGCGAGGCGATGCCGGGTGATCGGCGGGAACGCCTTGTGGACGATGATGTCGCCGACCGCCGGATGTGCAGCGCTCATGACGGCCTCGCATTGCGCACCACGATGGTGCGCGAGATATCGGCGACATGGACGCCGCTCTGGTTGGTGACCGGGGTGTCGACCACGATCAGCGTCATCGCCCCGCCCTTCTTGTCGGTGACGCCAGTGACGCGCGGGCGGAACGTCAGGGTGTCGCCGACCATGACGGGGGCGTGATAGTCGAAGCGCTGCTCGCCATGCAGCACGCGGGCGAGATCGATGCCGAGCGCGGTCAGGAACTCGAACGGCACGGTTGCGTCCATCATTTCCAGGCAGAACAGATAGGTCGGCGGCACCGGCGCCGCCGCAAAACCCGCGGCCTGCGCGGCCGCCTCGTCGCGATAGACCGGATTGCTCTCGCCGAGCGTATCGAGGAAGAAGCGCAGGCGCCCCGGCTCGACGCGCGCGGTCACCGGCGTGAACGCACGCCCGACGGCAGATTGATCGACCATGACGACCTCAGACGCGTTCGTAGAGCGTCACGACGCAGGCGCCGCCGAGGCCGAGATTGTGCTGCAGCGCGAGCCGCGCGCCTTCGACCTGGGTCGCCGCCGCGGTGCCGCGCAGCTGCCGCGTCAGCTCGTAGCACTGAGCGAGGCCGGTGGCGCCGAGCGGATGGCCCTTCGACAACAGGCCGCCTGAGGGATTGGTGACGAACTTGCCACCATAAGTATTGTCGCCGTCGTCGATGAACTTCGCGGCCTCGCCTTGGGCGCAAAGGCCGAGCCCTTCATAGGTGATCAGCTCGTTATGGGCGAAGCAGTCGTGCAGCTCGACAACGTTGAGATCTTTCGGCCCAATGCCGGCGGCTTCATAGACCTTCGTCGCGGCGTCGCGCGTCATGTCATAGCCGACCACCTGCATCATGTCGTCGGCACCGAAGGTCGACGGGGTGTCGGTGGTCATCGCCTGCGCCGCGATGCGGACCTGCTTGTTGAGCCCGTGCTGGTCGGCGAACTTCTCCGAGACCAGGATTGCGGCGGCGCCGCCGCAGGTCGGCGGGCACGCCATCAGCCGCGTCATCACGCCGGGCCAGATCACCTGGTCGTTCATCACGTCGTCTGCGGTGACCTCTTTGCGGAACAGCGCCAGCGGATTGTTCTTGGCATGGCGGCTCGCCTTGGCGCGCACTTTTGCAAACGCGGAGAGCGGCGTGCCGTATTTCTTCATGTGGCTCAAGCCGGCGCCGCCGAAATAGCGCAGCGCCAGCGGCACGCCGGGTGCATCGACCAGCTTGTCGGCCGCAGCGTCGAAATCGTCGAACGCGCTGGGCCGATCGGTGAACACGGCCCCTAACGCGCCGGGCTTCATCTGCTCGAAGCCGAGCGCCATCACGCAATCCGCCGCGCCTGACTCGATCGCCTGCCGCGCCAGGAACAGCGCGGTCGAACCGGTCGAGCAGTTGTTGTTGACGTTGACGATCGGGATCCCGGTCATGCCGACCGGATACAGCGCGCGCTGGCCGCAGGTGGAGTCGCCATAGACATAGCCGACATAGGCCTGCTGCACGCGGCCGTAGTCGAGGCCGGCGTCGGCGAGCGCGAGCCTGGCGGCCTCGGCGCCCATCACGTGATACGGCGCATTGGCGCCGGGCTTGACGAACGGGATCATGCCGACCCCGGCAACATAGGTGCGTGACGTCATCGCGTGTCCTCCCGAAACTTACCCGCTGGACTATTTATTACCCATGGGTAATATACGGCACCTCACGCAGAGTCAATGCGGCATCGGCTTCACGGTATCGGCCTCACATGGACGACGGACACATCCCCTCCTCCAGCCAGTCCCCCTGGCTGCCCTTCGAGAGCCGGCGCCGCGCCCGCGACGAGAAGCGCGAGGCGGTGCTGCGCGCCGCCGTGCAGCTGTTCCTCGAACAGGGCTATCACCGCGCCACGCTGAACGACGTCGCCAAGCGGCTCAACATCACCAAGCCCGCGCTCTACAATTACTTCCGCGGCAAGGACGAGATCCTGTTCGAGTGCTGGTCGATCGGCAACGAGCTGGTCGACGAATGCATTGCCGAGACCTCGGCCGGCAGCGGCAGCGGCCTTGCGAAGCTGCGCAAGCTGGTGGTCCGCTATGCCGAGCTGATGACCGAGGACTACGGCAAGAGCCTGGTCCGCTTCGACATCCGCGACCTCAGCGAGGACAATCGCAAGATCGTGCAGACGGCGAAGCGGCGGATCGACCGCGCCTTCCGCGACTACATCGTACAGGGTGTCGAGGACGGTTCGGTCAAACCGTGCGACCCGAAGCTCGCGGCGTTTGCGATCGCGGGCTCGCTGAACTGGATCGGCCACTGGTTCCAGCCCGGCGGTGAGTTGACCGGACGCGCCGTCGCCGAGGAATTCGCGATCCGCCTCACCGAGGGGATTGCCACGACATCAACGCGCAAAACAACGGCGCACAAAGCAGCCGTTCCAGCTGGAGAGAAGGCGGACAGACCGCCTCACAACGGAAACGCACCAAGGGAGGACGGAAGTGAACATCACACACGGGCTGCGGCGGGCGCTGCAGGTCAATCCAAACGGGCTCGCGGTCGTCTGCGGTGAGCGACGACGCAACTGGCGCGAGGTCGGCACCCGCGTCGCCCGCCTCGCCGCGGCGATCCGCGGCCTTGGCGCTGACAACGGCGACCGCGTCGCGATCCTGTCGCTGAACTCCGATCGTTATCTCGAGCTGTACCTTGCGGTCGGCTGGGCCGGCGCCGTGATCGTGCCGCTCAACATCCGCTGGAGCCCCCTCGAAAACGAGGACGCGCTGCGCGACTGCCGCGCCAAAATCCTGTTCGTCGACAAGGCCTTTGCACCGGTCGGCGCGACGCTCGCAACCACCATCCCCGGCCTCAAGCTGGTCTATGCCGATGAGGGCGAGACCCCCGCAGACATGGACAACTACGAGACGCTGATCGCGCGCAGCGAACCGATGGCGGACGCGATGCGCTCGCGCGACGATCTCGCCGGCATCTTCTACACCGGCGGCACCACCGGCCGCTCCAAGGGCGTAATGCTGAGCCACGGCAATCTGATGGCCAATGCGCTCAACGCGCTCGGCGAAGGCCTGTGGCCGGGCAGCACGATCTATCTGCACGCCGCACCGATGTTCCACCTCGCCAATGGCGCTGCGATGTATTCGGTGCTGCTGTCGGGCGGATCCAACGTCGTGATCCAGGGCTTTACGCCCGATGGCGTCGCCACTGCGATTCAGAAGGAGCGCGTCACCGACGTGCTGCTGGTGCCGACCATGATCCAGATGTTCGTCGATCACCCCACGCTCGGCACTTATGACCTGTCGTCGCTGAAGGGCATCTCCTACGGCGCTTCTGTGATCAGCGACGCCGTGCTGATGCGCGCCATGAAGGCGCTGCCGCATGTCGAATTCACGCAAGCTTATGGCATGACCGAACTGTCGCCGATCGCTACGATCCTGCACTGGAAGGAGCATATCGGCGACGGCCGCGCCAAGGGCCGACACCGCGGCGCCGGCCGCGCCACGCTTGGCGCTGAAGTGAAGATCGTCGATGCCGAAGACAAGGTCGTGCCGCTGGGCACCGTCGGCGAGATCGCGGTGCGCGGCGATATGGTGATGATGGGCTATTGGGAGCGGCCCGAGGAAACCGCGCGCGCCGTGATCGACGGCTGGATGCACACCGGCGACGGCGGCTACATGGACGAGGACGGCTTCGTCTACGTCGTCGACCGCGTCAAGGACATGATCATCTCCGGCGGCGAGAACGTCTATTCGGCTGAGGTCGAGAACGCCCTCGCTCAGCACCCCGCGGTGGCGCAATGCGCCGTGATCGGCATCCCGAGCGAGCGCTGGGGCGAGCAGGTGCACGCCGTCGTAGTGCTGAAGAGCGGCGCCGGCGCCACGCCGGAAGAGCTGATGGAGCACTGCAAGGCGCTGATCGCGGGCTACAAATGCCCGCGCAGCGTCGACATCACCGCAACCCCGCTGCCGCTCTCCGGCGCGGGAAAGATATTGAAGCGCGAGCTGCGCAAGCCGTATTGGGAGAACCGCGAGCGGCGGGTGAGCTGAGGCCGGCACGCGGGAATCGTAGGGTGGGTTAGCCAACGGGTCCGCGCGAAGCGCGGCCCGATGACAGGCTCCGCGTAACCCACCGACTTCGTGCCGCGAAAGACGGCGGGTTACGCCTTCCGCCACCGCTTGTTGAACGACCGCGTTCGCGGGCGGCTAACCCACCCTACGCAATGCATGGCGCCGCGCGGGCCTCAGGCGTTGACATCGGAGCATGCGGCCGATTGGATCAATTCCAGATTCAATCCAGCGAGTTCCGATGTCCGCACCTGATACCAATGCCGACGGCAAGCCCCGCCGCCTGATGCACCGCCGCTCCGTCGAATGTCTGGGCTATCTCCGCGACGACGGGCTGTGGGAGGTCGAGGCACGGCTGGTCGACACCAAGCCCTATGCGCGGCACGACAAGTATCGCGGCCAGCAGCAGCCGGAGGATCCCGTGCACGACATAAGGCTGCGGCTCGCGGTCGACGACAGCTTTACCATCCGCGAGACCGGCACCACGATGGCCTCGACGCCCTACCCGTCCTGCCTCGATGTCGAGGGTATCTTGCAGCGCCTGGTAGGCGAGCGCATCGGCAAGGGCTGGCGCGAGATTGTCAGGCGCAAGATCGGCAAGCTCGAAACCTGCACCCATCTCGCCGAGCTCTTGGGGCCGGCGGTAACGACGCTGTTCCAGACCGCGACCGCCGGCAAGGATCCGCAGGGCCGCGGCTCGCTCGATCACCAGCGCGACGCGACCGAGCCGCCGTTCTTCGTCGGCGGCTGCTATTCGTGGCGGCTGGACGGACCTGTCGTGGCCGAGACCTTTCCGCAATTCGCGACGAAGCCGGTCGAGGCGAAACAGGAATCGTAGGGTGGGTTAGCCAACGGGTCGGCGCGAAGCGCGGCCCGATGATAAACTCCGCGTAACCCACCACCTTACGCGCAACAAGGATGGTGGGTTACGCCTTGCACCATCGCTTGCCGAACGACCGCACTCGTGGGCGGCTAACCCACCCTACGAGATTTGCGCATTCACGCCGCCGCCGAATGCTCGACCACCGCCTGCGGCGGATTGCGGAAACCGATCGCGATCCGGTTGTAGGTGTTCATCAGTCCGATTGCGATGGTCAGGTCGACCAGCTGCTTCTCGTTGAACACCGCGCGCGCTGCCTGATAATCCGCGTCCGGGATCGCGGTCTCCGACACGCGCGTGACCGTCTCGGCCCAGGCCAGCGCTGCGCGCTCCTCGGCGTCGAACAGCGTCTCCGCCTCGCGCCAGACCTGCAGCAGCGCCAGCTTCTCGATCTTGACGCCCATTTTCTGCAGGCTGCGCGTGTGCATGTCGAGGCAGTAGGCGCAACCGTTGATCTGCGAGATGCGCAGATAGACCAGTTCGATCAGCGTCGCGGAGAGCCCGCTTTGCGTGATGTAGCCATAGACGCCGCCGAGCGCCTTGATGCCGGCGGGCGCGGCCTTGTTGTAATCGATCCGCATGCTCACTGCTTGTGTCCTTCCTTGTCGAAGACGGTCAGCGCCTTGTCGTTGCTGTCGACGACGAACACGGCAAGCCGCTTCGCCGGCTCGGTCGCGCTGGCGTTTCGGCCGAGCACATGATGCGCGCCGGGCGGCTCGAAGAAGCTGTCGCCAGCCCGATAGACGTGCGCCGCCTCGCCCTCCAGCTGGCTCTCGATCGCGCCCTGCAGAATGTAGACATAAAGGAAAGCCGACTTGGCATGATGATGCGGCGCCGACGGCTCGCCCGGCGGGAAATTCACCTCGACCGCGATCAGCGACTTGCCGGGAATGTTGGTAATTGCGTGCTCGAATTTCGGCGTCACCGATTGCGCCATCGCAGGGGTCGCAAGCGCGGCGCAGGCCAGCAGCGTCGTCCATAAGGTATTCATCATGTGCCTCCATTGCTGACAAATAAATGCGGGCGCACACGGCCAAAATGAAGCACCAAGAATGAACCGAATTGGTGTACCACGGGCCATGCCAAACCCGCTTCCCATCGCGCTCGACCGCTCGGCCAGGACGCCGCTGTCCGAGCAGATCCGCAAGGCGATTGCGGCGGCGATCGACAATGGCGTGCTGGTGCCGGGCGCCCGGCTGCCGTCATGGCTCGACCTCGCCGCCCAGCTCGGCGTCGCGCGCGGCACCGTGCGGGCGGCCTACGACAGACTGGCGGACGCGCAGCACATCGTGTCGTCGAAGGCGAACGGCACCACCGTCGCGATGCGGCCGAGGAAAGCGGCGAAGCCCGACGCGCCGGTCGTTCCCGGCTCGGTCGTGGAGATGTTTCAGGATTTGAGCGGTCAGGGCATCTTCCGGATGGGTGTCCCCGCGCAAGAGACCCTCCCCGCCAAGCTGCTGGCGCGAATCCGCGCACGCGCCGTGCGGGCGGAATTGAGCGCGGTGACGCGCACCATCGATCCGCGCGGCGAGATCGAACTCCGACGCGAGATCGCAGCGCATCTTGCGATCGCGCGCGGGATCGAATGCTCGCCGGCACAGATCGTCATCACGTCGGGCTTCAGCGGCGGCCTCGGCCTCGCGCTGGGGGTGCTCGGCCTCGAAGGCCGCCGCGCATGGCTGGAAGACCCGGGATTTCCTTTGACCCGGAAGGGCCTCGAGCTCGCTCGGCTCGAGCCGGTCCCGATCCCCGTCGATGCCAATGGCATCGATGTCGAGCACGGCCTGCGGCACGCACCCGACGCGGCGCTCGCGGTCGTGACGCCGGGACAGCAGGCGCCGCTCGGCCCGCCGCTGTCACTGGGGCGCCGCGCGCAGCTGCTGGACTGGGCCGCGCAGGCCGGCGCCTGGATCATCGAGGACGACTATCTCGGCGAGTTGCAGCTCGACGGCCGCGCCGCGCCCGCACTCGCCTCGCTCGATCCTGCCGGCCGCGTGATCCATCTCGGCTCGTTCAGCAAGACGATCTCGCCGACGCTTCGGCTCGGCTTCCTGGTTGCCCCTGAAGCGCTGGCGGCGCAGTTCGCCGACGTGGCGACGTGCCTCGCCCCTGCCCCCGGACCGGCGGTACAGCTTTCGACCGCGGAGTTCATGCGAGAGGGCCATTACATCCGCCATCTCCGACGAACCAAACGGGCCTATTGCGACAGCCGCGATGCGCTGACGGCTGCGCTGCGGACGTGGAGCAACGATGTGCGGGTTGCCGGCCTCGCGGTGATGCTGACGCTGCCGGACAAGGCCGACGATGTCGCAATCGCACGCGAGGCGCTCGCGCATGGGCTGGCGCCCGCCCCGCTCTCGCCCTGGTATGTCTCATCGAAGCGCGCGCAGCCCGGCCTGCTGCTCGGCATTGCAACGGTGCCCGATCGCGGCGTTCAGGCCGCCTGCAAGCGTCTGTTCGCGGCGATCCGCGCGCAAGACCGCACCCATGGCGCGCCGGCGTCACGCCGCGTCAGGAAGCCCGCAAGCCGGTAAGCGCGAGACTCAGCGCCCGCAGCCGCTTGCGCGCCTCGGCATCATAGGCCTGGGCATGGGCGCGCACCTCGCGCCTGCCGTCGAAGAACAGCCCGCTTTGGCCTGCGACATCGTCGTCATGGACCAGACGCAGGATGGCATCGCCGCCCTTTTCGACGGTCGAGATCGGCGTCGCGCCGCTGGCGCGCACCATCGTGGTGTTCATATAGGTCGCCGGGTGCAGCGCATTGACGGTCACGCCGGAGCCTTCGAGCTCCGCGGCAAGCTCGATGGTGAACATGATCTGCGACAGCTTGCTCTGCGCATAGGCGCGCGCGCCGCTATAGTTCTTCGTGATCATCACGTCGTCGAAATCGATCGGATGCTGGCCGAGCGAGGCGACATTGACGATGCGCGCCGGCGCACTCGCCTTGAGCCGCGGCAGCAGCAGATGCGCGAGCAAGAAGCCGGCGAGATAGTTCACCGCGAAGCGCAGCTCGTGGCCGTCCTTGCTGGTCTGCCGCGCCGGCCCCTCATTCTGCGAGCCGATACCGGCGTTGCTGATGAACACGTCGAGCCGCTCCTGATCGTCGAGCACCAGCTGGGCGAACTCGCGGACCTCGGCCAGTGAGGACAGATCGGCCTGATAGAACATCGGCTCGCGGCCACTGACCCGCTTGATCTCGTCGGCCAGGGTCTGCGCCCGCTTGGTATCGCGGCCGTGGATCAGCACCCGGGCGCCGGCGGAAGCCAGCTTCATCGCGACGTAGCGGCCGACGCCATCGGTGGAACCGGTGATCAGCACCGTCTTGCCTGCCATATTCATCGAAATTGCCTTTCGATCGTACGCCCAGCGCTGCCACCGAAGATAAAGGCCCCTTGCGGACATTGCCATGGCATGCCACGCCGCCGGCGGCGCCAAAACGGCGTCCATCATGGTTGGCCCAGGGCCTCCCGCTCCATGGTCACCCAGAGCGGCCGCATGGCCCATTGGGCAGTCGCGCATCTGCTCGGCCTCCTGGTTCCTGACGCGCCGCAGGCGGCGCTCATCGACGTGATGGTTCGGGATTTTATCACCAAACACGACCTCATCCCCGCAGAAAGATGGCCCCAAGGGCGTTGCTGACCAGTGCAAATACGATGCCTGCATGGTCAGCTTGTCGCGCGACCTGCAGTCGCGCGGCGCCGCGCCGCGCGTCAAGGTGAATGCGTTCTGATATCGTCGAGATGAACGACAAGGCCAGGATCGGCAAGGGTCGGAAAGGATCGGCAGGGATCGAAATGTCCTCGACCATTCCAGACCGGATTTTGCGGAAGGCTCCCTCGCTGGAGCCGTACGGCATGCTCCTGCTGTTCGGCGTGCTCACCGCGCTGCCGATCATCCTGACGGTTCGTCTGGTTGAGCCCGCACTCGTGCTGCCCGCGCTCAGCCTGTTGTTGTTCGCTGAGGCAGCCATTACCGCGATGGCCGCGTGCGTGATCCACGTGCGCAGCAGCGCGGCGAACCTCACGCTGTGGGATTTTGCCGGGGCGTTCACCTTCATGGGGTGCGCGGCGGCGATCCTCGGCGAGCCGGATCAGGCGGCGCTGTTCTTCGAGGAACAGGCCGCGCTGCGTCGGTAACGCGACCGTAATCCCAGGCCGGGCCCCTCTGGCAGCCACAAGCTGCGATGTCGGACTGGAACTCAGTTGGAGTGGCCCTGCTTCGACCCGCGACGTGACCAGCGTCGTGGCGGATTTTCCGTCCGCATGACGGCAACAGCCGGCGTCGTCGAACCGGTCCACTCCCCGACCTCAAGGGGAGCATGATCCATGTCCGACCTGTTTTCACTCGACGCCCTCAGCGCATTGCTGCAAGTCGTGGTCATCGACCTCGTGCTGGCCGGCGACAACGCCGTCGTGATCGGCCTTGCCGCGGCCGGCCTGCCGCAGAAGCAACGCGGCAAGGCGATCCTGATCGGCATCGGCGCCGCCACGCTGCTGCGCATCCTGTTCGCCCTTGTCACCACACAACTGATGCAGATCGTCGGCCTGCTATTGGCTGGCGGCATCCTGCTGATGTGGGTGTGCTGGAAGATGTGGCGCGAGCTGCGCGCCACCGAACACGAGACCACGACCGCGCATGGCGGGACCGAGGCGCCGCGCAAGACGCTGCTGCAGGCGACGACCCAGATCATCGTCGCCGACGTCTCGATGTCGCTCGACAACGTGCTGGCCGTGGCAGGTGCGGCGCGCGAGCAGCCGATCGTGCTGGTGTTCGGGCTCGCGCTCTCGATCGCGATGATGGGCGCGGCCGCCAGCTTCATCGCAAAACTGCTGCAGAACCATCGCTGGATCGCCTATGTCGGCCTGGCCGTGATCTTGTACGTCGCCATCGACATGACGGTGCGCGGCGCGTCCGAGATCGCGAAGGTCGCGCCGGCGTGAGGCTGAAGGCAAAACGGCGGGCCTCATGGCCCGCCGTTCCTAGTTCGACAGCGCATGCTGCCTCAGTGAATTTCCGCCGAGCGCTTCAGCGCTTCCTTCAACTTCTCGAGCGTGAAATCCTTGCTGCGCGCGATGTCCAGGATCGGGGTCTCGCGGCGGCCGCAGAGCTCGGCGGCTTCCGGCAGCTTGGCCGCGATCTCGTGGGGGATCACGATCGCGCCGTGGCTGTCGGCGTGGATCAGATCGTCGGAGCGCACCGTCATGCCGGCGACACGGACCTCACCGCCGAAGCTCTCGGCATGTACCCAGGCGTGTGAAGGGCCGATCGAGCCGGCCAGCGCCTGGAAGCCCGGGGCCCATTGCGGGATGTCGCGGATCGAGCCGTCGGTGATGACGCCGAGGCAGCCGAGCGCCTTGTGTACGGCGCTCTGCACCTCGCCCCAGAACGCGCCGTAGCCGACATCGGGCCCGTCGATATCCTGGATCACGGAGATGCGCGGACCGAAGCCGGTGCCGACATATTCGTAATATTCGATGCGGCGCTTCGACTGCTCCTCGGCCGAGAGGCCGGACTTCAGCACCGAGCGGATCGCGACCGTGCGCGCATAGCCGACGATCGGCGGCAGCGTCGGGAACGGGCAGACCAGCGGCTTCACGGTGTAGCCGATCAGACGGCGCTCCGGCGCGACGATCTCCATCGCGTTGCAGATCGTCGGCGTGTCGTAGCGCGCCAACGCTTCAAGGACGGAGGCAGGAAGCGGGGCGGAAGCGGATGTCGTCACGGCGTTTCTCTCCTGATTTTTGGCGTTCGCTGGCCGGTCTTAGGCCTATAGCCGAGATCGGCGGCGAACCCAACCGAGCCACGCTCATGGCTGATATTTGGGAGAGAGCGAACGAACTTCATACCCGTCACCCTGAGGAGGCCGCACAGCGGCCGTCTCGAAGGGTCGACGGCCCCGCTGGTGGCCGTGCATACTTCGAGACGCGCTACGCGCTCCTCCGGCGACAAAGGCGAAGCCTTTGCGCGAGGATGACGGGGCAGGCAGATGTGTCAGTGCAAATGCGTCGGACGATCGTCCCGGTCACTCTCCGCGGCCGGTGCCGCGTAGGGCGCGGCAGCAGATGCCGGCGCGGCTGCACCCGCCGCCTGCGTCTGCGCGGCGAGGCTGCGCTCCTGGTCTCGATAGGACTTCCAGCCCCAGGGCAGGCTGATCAGATACAGCACCGAGCCGGCCGACAGGATGTGCCAGGGATAGCCGATCAACAGCGCCACGAAGAACACCACGGCGACGAACACCGGCAGCACCATCTCCGGCGGCACGCGCATCTTCACGGTCTTGCCGGAGAACACCGGCAGCCGCGATACCATCAGGAACGCGATCAAGAGCGTGTAGAACGCGGTCAGCGTCGCCGGCGGCATCGGCACGCCGAGGAAGGCGAGATAGATCGGCAGCAGCACGGTAATCGCGCCGGCCGGCGCCGGCACGCCGGTGAAATAATTGGCGGCGAAGGCCGGCTTGTTCGGATCGTCGATCGAGGCGTTGAAGCGCGCCAGCCGCAGGCCGCCGGAGATCGCGAACACCATCGCGGCGATCCAGCCGCCATTGTTCAGTTCATGCAGCGTCCAGAAATACAGGATCAGGCCCGGCGCGACGCCGAAATTGACGAAGTCGGCCAGGCTGTCGAGCTCGGCGCCGAATTTCGACTGGCCCTTGATCAGGCGCGCGACGCGGCCGTCGATGCCGTCGAGGATCGCGGCGAACACGATGGCGGCGACCGCAAGCTCCATCCGCCCTTCCGTCGACAGCCGGATCGCCGTGAGGCCGGCGCAGATCGCCAGCAGCGTGATCATGTTCGGCACGAGCATTCGCACCGGAATCGGGCGGAACCGCCGGCGGCGAAACTCGGTGGAATTGGGATCGGATGGCATCATGCTTGGTAATATAGCAAGCATGGCCCAGCTCCGCCATTGCACCGGGAACCAGCCGATAAAGCTGGGGAAACAGAGTTAATCGGCGCGGTAGGTGCGGCCCGGATCGGCGCCGCGGAAATCCGCCAAGATCGTCTCGCCGGCAACCGCGGTCTGGCCCTCGGAGACCAAAGCCTTGGTGCCCTCGGGCAGATAGACGTCGAGCCGCGAGCCGAAGCGGATCAGGCCGAAGCGCTCGCCGGCGCCGATCGACTGGCCTTCCTTGACGAAGCAGACGATGCGGCGCGCCACCAGGCCCGCGATCTGGACCACGCCGATGCGCCCGTTGGCGGTCGAGATGACAAGCGAATTGCGCTCATTGTCCTCGCTCGCCTTGTCGAGCTCGGCATTGATGAACGCGCCGGGCCGATAGGCGATGCGGTCGATGCGGCCGACCACTGGGCTACGGTTCACATGGCAGTTGAACACGCTCATGAAGACCGAGACGCGCGGCAAAGGCTTATCGCCGAGGCCGAGTTCGGCCGGCGGCAGCGCCTGCACCACCATCGAGACGCGGCCATCGGCTGGCGACACCACGATGCCGTCGCGCAGCGGCGTCACGCGGACGGGATCGCGGAAGAACAGCGCGCACCAGACCGTGAGCAGCGTGCCGATCCAGCCCAGCGGGGTCCAGATCCAGAACAGGATCAAGCTCGCCAGCGCGAATCCGCCGATGAAGGGATACCCCTCGGGGTGGATCGGCGGGATCTGCGCGCGGATGGAATTGGCGATCGACATCAAAGCTCGCTTGCGTTTCCCCGCCCGGTTTGGCGGGAGAGGCCCTAAAGCGCGATGGGATCATCGCTCTTTAGTTGGTTGTTTAAGCATGATCTTTTCGGAAAACCGCTTCGCACTTTTCCGGATCATGCCCTAAATCGACTATTCCGCGGCGGTCGGCAAGGGCTTCTCACCCGCAACCGGGGTGGAATCGTCAGAGGATTCGGTGACCGGCGGCGGCGGGCGATTCGGCGCCGGGCCATCGTCATCGACCTGGGCGAGCCGTTCGCGGGCCTCCTCGGCCTCGCGCTGCCGGTTCCACATGCTGGCGTAGAGGCCGCCGCCGGCCAAAAGCCGGGCATGGGTGCCGCGCTCGGCGATCCGGCCCTGGTCCAGCACGATGATCTCGTCGGCGCCGACGATGGTCGAGAGCCGATGCGCGATCACCAGCGAGGTGCGGTTGCGCGACACCCGCTCCAGCGCGCCCTGGATCTCGTGCTCGGTGTGGCTGTCGAGCGCAGACGTCGCCTCGTCCAGCACCAGGATCGGCGGCGCCTTCAGCACCGTGCGCGCGATCGCGACGCGCTGCTTCTCGCCGCCGGAGAGCTTTAAGCCGCGCTCGCCGACCTGGGTCTCATAGCCCTGCGGCGACATCCGGATGAAGCCGTCGATCTGCGCCAGCCGTGCCGCCTCCTCGACCTCCTCATTGCTGGCGTCCCAGCGGCCATAGCGGATGTTGTAGCGGATGGTGTCGTTGAACAGCACGGTGTCCTGCGGCACCATGCCGATCGCCGATCGCAGCGAGGCCTGCGTCACTGTCTTGATGTCCTGCCCGTCGATCAGGATGCGGCCGCTCGAAACGTCGTAGAGCCGGAACAGCAGCCGCGAGATCGTCGACTTGCCGGCGCCGGAGGGACCGACGATCGCGACCGTCTTGCCGGCCGGTACCTCGAAGCTCAGACCTTTAAGGATCGCCCGGTCGGGCTCGTAGGCGAAGCGGACATCCTCGAAGCGCACACTGCCTGTGGACACCGCAAGCGGCTTGGCGCCCGGCAAATCCTTGACCTCGGGATTGCGCTCCAGCACGTCGAACATCTTCTCGATGTCGATGATCGCCTGCTTGATCTCGCGATAGACCATGCCCATGAAATTCAAGGGCTGGTAGAGCTGGATCATCATCGAATTGATCAGCACGAAATCGCCGACGGTGTGGGTGCCGTTGCGGATGCCAAACGCGCACATCAGCATGGTCGCGGTCAGGCCCGCGGTGAAGATGATCGCCTGCCCGGTGTTGAGCACCGCAAGCGAGGTATAGGTCTTCACGCTGGCCTGCTCGTAGCGCTCCATCGAGCGGTCGTAGCGGCTGGCCTCGCGTTCCTCGGCGCCGAAATACTTCACCGTCTCGTAGTTGAGCAGCGAGTCGATCGCCTTGGTGTTCGCCTCGGTATCGGAATCGTTCATCTTGCGGCGGATCTCGATCCGCCACTCGGTCGCAATGTAGGTGAAGTACATGAACACGACGACGGTCAGCAGCACGGCGAGCACATAGCGCCAGTCGAACTGCCAGAGCAGCACCGCAGCCAGCAGCGCGACCTCGACGATGGTCGGGATCAGCTGCAGGATCACCATCCGCACGATGGTCTCGATGCCGGAGCGGCCGCGCTCCAGCACGCGGGTCAGGCCGCCGGTCTTGCGCTCGAGATGGAAGCGCAGCGACAATTCGTGCATGTGCACGAAGGTGATGTAGGCGAGCCGCCGCACCGCATGCATCGCGACGCGGGCGAAAATGCCGTCGCGCCACTGCGTCAGCACCGCCATGATGATGCGCACCGCGCCGTAGCTGATCGTCATCAGCACCGGAGAGGCGATCAGCCACACCACCCAGTTCGAGGCCGCGACCGGCGCCGAGCCCGTGCCGTTCAGCGCGTCGATCGCCCATTTGAAGGTGAACGGCACCGACAGCGTCGCGAGCTTGGCGAACAGCAGCAGCACCACCGACCAGATCACGCGCGTCTTCAGATCGGCGCGATCGCCCGGCCAGATATAGGGCCAGAGATGAACGAGGGTGCCGACCAGCGTCCCCTTCTCGACGGCCGGCGCCGCGGCCGCGGGCGCTGCAGCAGCGGTCACATGAGGTTGCGGCGGCACCATCAGGAGCCCGCCCGCGCCAGGAGGGTAACGAAGAGCACTGCCATGCCGGCGCGGCGGTCCGCTGCCACAGCTTTTCCACGATTTGCCATTGTGCTCGTCATATAGATCGTTTGAATGTCGCGTACAGGCTTATGGCGAAATTTGTTCGCGATTCGCGGGAATTTACGGGATTTTTTGACCCTCAATCCCCATATGCGAGTCTTGACCCTGTTTACGCTGCAGTGCCACAAGGAACGTATGAACCAAATCAAGACTGTCTGTGTTTATTGCGGCTCCGGCCCCGGTAACAATCCCCGCTTCATCGAAGCTGCCATCGCGCTCGGCAAGAGCTTTGCCGAAAACAATGTGCGCCTGGTCTATGGCGGCGGCTCGATCGGCCTGATGGGCGCGGTGGCAAAATCCACCCTCGACCATGGCGGCTCGGTCACCGGCATCATTCCCGAATTCCTGCGCGCGCGCGAGAACGCGCTGACCTCAGTTCAGGAGATGATCGTCACACCCGACATGCATGAACGCAAGCGGCTGATGTTCGAGCGCTCGGATGCGTTCGTGGCGCTACCCGGCGGCATCGGCACGCTGGAGGAGCTGGTCGAGCAATTGACCTGGCAGCAGCTCGGCCGTCACCACAAGCCGATCCTGCTCGCCAACATCGACAACTTCTGGGAACCCCTGCTCTCGCTGCTGAGCCACATGCGCACGACCGAATTCATCCGCGCGACGCTTCCGATCAACGTGCTGATGGCCGACCGCGTCGACGATATCCTGCCGCGGCTCCGTTCCGCGGTGGCTGGAAAGCCGGCGGCCGCGAAGGAACTCGCGCCGGAAGTGGCGCGGCGGCTGTAACGTCTCGGGCTCGCAGCTCCTACACCGTCATGCTGAGGAGGCCGCGCGGCGGCCGTCTCGAAGCACGACGGCCCAACTGTGGCCGTGCATCCTTCGAGACGCGTTACGCGCTCCTCAGGATGACGGGTCGGGATAATCGAACGCCTGATTTAAACTCACTCGCTCGGAAACGTCACGGCCTCGATGCGGTTGCCGTCGGGGTCGAGGACGAAGGCGGCGTAGTAGCGCACCCGGTCGTGCGGGCGCAGGCCGGGGGCGCCATCGGATAAGCCGCCGGAGGCCAGCGCGGCGGCATGGAAGGCATCGACCTCGGCGGTGGTCTTGGCGCGCAGGCAGATATGGCTGCCGCTCTCATGCGCGACCTGCGCCATCGTGGCGCGCAGATTGATCCAGAATTCGGGATAGGCCTTGCCGAAGCCGATCGTCGCCGGCCGCGTGACCACACGGGTCAGGCCGAGCGCGGCCAGCGTCGGTTCGTAGAACCGCGCGGCGCGCTCGAGATCGCGGACGCCGACGGAGACGTGGTCGATCATGCAAGCGCCCTCCTCGTTATGCTGTCATTCCGGGGCGATGCGAAGCATCGAACTATGATGTGCAATTGCACATCTGAGAATCTCGAGATTCTCAGGTGCGCAATTGCGAACCATAGTTCGCGTCTTCAACGCGCCCCGGAATGACGGCCTAGCCACTCACACCGGCGCGCCCGACTTCACCAGCTTGTAGACCAATGAATCCATCAGCGCCTGGAACGAGGCGTCGATGATGTTGGGCGACACGCCGACCGTAGTCCAGCTGTCACCGGTCTCGTCCTCGCTCTCGATCAGCACGCGCGTGACCGCCTCGGAGCCGCCATTGAGGATACGCACGCGGTAATCGATCAGCTTCAGCCCGTCGATATATTTCTGGTACTTGCCGAGATCCTTGCGCAGCGCCACGTCGAGCGCATTGACCGGACCGTTGCCTTCGGCGGCCGAGATCAGCCGCTCGCCGTCGACGTCGACCTTCACCACCGCGAGCGCCACCGTGACGCGCTGGCCGTTGGCGTTGTAGCGCTGCTCGACATTAACGTCGAACTGCTCGACCTTGAAATATTCCGGCACCTTGCCGAGCGTGCGCCGCGCCAGGAGCTCGAACGAGGCGTTGGCGGATTCATAGGCGAAGCCGGCGGCCTCGCGCTCCTTCAGCTCCTCGACCAGACGGGTCAGCCGCGGATCGCCCTTGTCATAGACGATGCCGGCGCGGTCGAGTTCGGCCATCACGTTGGAGCGGCCCGCCTGGTCGGAGACCAGCACCTTGCGGTGGTTGCCGACCAACTCCGGCAGCACGTGCTCGTAGGTCTGCGGATCCTTCATGACCGCGGAGGCATGGATGCCGGTCTTGGTGACGAAGGCGCTCTCGCCGACATAGGCCGCATGGCGATTGGGCGCGCGGTTCAGCATGTCGTCGAGCGTGCGCGACACCTTCATCAGTGTCGCCATCTTCTCCGCGGTGACGCCGATCTCGAACTTCTCGGCAAACTCCTGCTTCAGCTTCAAGGTCGGGATCAGCGAGCAGAGATTGGCGTTGCCGCAGCGCTCGCCGAGGCCGTTGAGCGTGCCCTGGATCTGCCGCGCGCCGGCGCGCACCGCGGCGAGCGAATTGGCCACCGCCTGCTCGGTGTCATTATGGGCGTGGATGCCGACATGGGCGCCCGGCACATGCTTGATCACGTCGCCGACGATGGTCTCGACCTCATGCGGCATGGTGCCGCCATTGGTATCGCACAGCACCACCCAGCGCGCGCCGGCCTCATAGGCCGCTTTCGCGCAGGCGAGCGCATAGTCGCGGTTCTCCTTGTAGCCGTCGAAGAAATGCTCGCAGTCGACCATCACCTCGCGGCCGAGCGCCTTCGCAGCCGCGACGCTGTCGCGGATCGAGGCGAGGTTCTCCTCGTTGGTGGTCTCGAGTGCGACGCGGACCTGGTAGGCGGAGGATTTTGCGACGAAGCAGATCGCGTCCGCCCTGGCCTCGAGGATGGCGGCAAGCCCCGGATCGTTCGACGCCGAGCGGCCCGGCCGCCGCGTCATGCCGAAGGCGGTGAAGCGCGCATGGTCGAAGACCGGCTTCCTGCTGAAGAACTCGCTGTCGGTCGGATTGGCGCCGGGATAGCCGCCCTCGACATAGTCGATGCCGAGCTGGTCGAGCATCGCCGCGATCACCTGCTTGTCCTGCAGCGTGAAATCGACGCCGTTGGTCTGCGCACCGTCGCGCAGCGTGGTGTCGAACAGATAGAGGCGTTCGCGGCTCATGCGTGGCCTCCCGGCGTCGCGACACCGTCGAGCGTCTTCTGCATCGTGGTGTTGGCGAGCCATTCGTCGTTGACGGTGACTGTATTGCGCTGCTGCGCGACGTAGCCGCGCTTGCGGAAGAATTCCAGCGCGGTGTCGCTGGCGTCGACCTTCAGGGCCTTGGTGCCGCGGGCGCTCGCGATCTTCTCCAGCGCGTCGCACAGCGCGCTGCCCGCACCCTGCCCCACCGCGCTCGGATGCACATAGAGCATGTCGATGTGATCGGCCCCCTTCAGCGAGGCGAAGCCGACCGGCGCGCCCTGCAATGTCGCGATCAGCGTCAGCTGCCCGGCGAGCTTCTTGCCGAAGGCCTCCTCGTCGTCGGCGGCCCCCGCCCAGGCTTCCTGCTGCGCCTCGCTGTAATCGTCGCCGGTCAGGTCCATGATCGAGGCCGTGAAGATCGCCGCCAGCAGCGGCGCGTCGTCGGGCAGATACGGGCGCAATGCGGGTGCGGAGCGGCTCATCGCGCAACCTCCCAGGTGGTCATCGGCTTGCCGTCGGCGTCCTTGCCATCCTTGATCACCACGCCCATCGCGGCGAGTTGATCGCGTATCCGGTCGGACTCCTTGAAGTCCTTGCGCGCGCGCGCCGCGGTGCGCTCGGCGAGCAGCGCCTCGACGGCGGCAGCATCGACGCCGCTCGCCTGCTGCTTGCGCCCCTCCCACGCGGCCGCGCTCTCCGACAGGAAGCCGAGCAGCCGGAGCGAACCGGCAAACTCCTTGCGGCTCTGCTCGCTCGCCGACGCGGCGTTGCGGAGGCCATGCAGCACCGCGATCGCCTGCGCCGTGTTGAGGTCGTCGTAAAGCGCCTCGACCATCGCCGGCGATGGCGCGCCGGGCTCGGCATCGGCCGCAACCGCATACCAGTCGTCGAGCGTTCGCGCGGCCTCCTCCGCGCTTTTGAGCGTCCAGTCGAGCGGCGAGCGGTAATGCGTCCGCAACATGCTGAGCCGCAGCACTTCGCCCGGCCAATCGGCCAGGAGATCGCGGATCGTGAAGAAGTTGCCGAGCGACTTCGACATCTTCTCGCTTTCGATCTGCAGGAAGCCGTTGTGCATCCAGACATTGGCCATGCGGTCGGAGTTGAACGCGCAGCAGGTCTGTGCGAGCTCGTTCTCATGGTGCGGGAACACCAGGTCGATGCCGCCGCCATGGATGTCGAACTTCTCGCCGAGATGCTTCCAGGCCATCGCCGAGCACTCGATGTGCCAGCCGGGCCGGCCCTCGACCGCGATGCCTGATGGCGACGGCCATGACGGCTCGCCCGGCTTGGACGGCTTCCACAGCACGAAGTCGGTGTTGTCGCGCTTGTAAGGCGCGACATCGACGCGGGCGCCGGCGATCATCTCGTCGAGCGAACGCTTCGACAGCGCACCGTAGCGCGGCAGCTCCGAATTGGCCGCGTTCATAGCCTGCGGCGAGAACAGCACGTGATCCTCGGCGACATAGGCAAAGCCGCCGGCGACCAGTCTCTCGATGATCGCGCGCATCTCCGGGATGTGCTCGGTGGCGCGCGGCTGCACCGTGGGCGGCAAGCAGCCCAGCGCCGTGACGTCGTCCTGGTATTGCTGATAGGTCTGCTCGGTGACCTTGCGGATCGCCTCGTTCAGCGGCACGCCGGGATAATCCCGCGCGGCACGGACGTTGATCTTGTCGTCGACGTCGGTGACGTTCCGGACATAGGTCACGTGGCCGGCGCCATAGCGATGGCGCAGCATGCGGAACAGCACGTCGAAAACAACAGCGGCGCGGCCGTTGCCGATATGGGCGAAGTCATAGACCGTCGGTCCGCAGGCATACATGCGGACGTTATTGGCATCGAGCGGCACGAACGGCCGCTTCTCCCGGGTCAACGTGTCGTAAAGGCGCAATTCCATGGATCACCTGTCCTCGCGGCCGGGCGTCCAGTGATCTCAGGGTGATTGAGAAAAGACGGCCTCAGCCAGCGAATCGCTAGCTAATAATCTCCCGGCAAATGCTGCAGATGGCGAGGTGGCCGTTCATGGTTCCATCCTGTCTCATGCCCCCTGCATGGCGTCAAGGGGCTGTTTTCGGGCGATTTGCAGCGCCCGGGGCGGGCCAAAATCACGCCAACGCCCTCATGGTTAATCATTATTGAGCATTTGGGCGTATCGGGAGGGCCAGCGGATTCCCCGCCATTTTCACTGGTGCACCATGCGGCCCATTTCAGCATTGATTGCCTGCACGTTCTTCCTTGTCTCCTCGGCCGCGCTAGCCGACAGCCGCGTCTTCATCATCGCCAACCAGGCCGACGGCTACGGCATCGACCAATGTCTGGCGCGCGGCGACCGCTGCGGCGCCTCCGCCGCCCGCGCCTATTGCCAGTCACGCGATTTTGCGCAGGCCACCAATTACCGCCGCGTCGATCCGGACGAGATCACCGGCGCGGTTCCGCACGCCGCGAACGAGAAATGCAGCGGCAATGTCTGTGGCGAATACGTCGCCATCACCTGCCAGCGCTGAGGCCGCGGCAAGCCGCTGGTCAAGCGGGGTTATTGCCACACCGGCGCCCCGGAAACGACGTGACGCTGCCCCGAGAAACGGCTATTGCAAGCGGCTTGGCCGCGCGCTTTGGCGTTGATCGCCGCGCGGCGTCGTTTTAATGGCCGGATATGCCCAATAGCCCCTGTTCTCGCTTCTCTCGCTGGCTTCTGACCGGCGCCGTGCTGGCCGGCATCGCCCTGCCAGCCACGGGCGCCTTCGCGCAGGTGCCCCCGGGCCCGCCTGGCCCGGCCCCCCAGGGCGCGCAGGCAAATCCGCAAGCCAATCCGATGTGCGGACGGCTCGAAGGCCAGCTGGCGGCGATTGATCGTGGCGGCGGCACCGGCGATCCGGCCAAGGACGAGCAAATCCGCCGCTATCAGGATGCGGCCACAAGGCAGCAGGGCGAGCTCGATCGCGTGACGGCGCAGGCCCGGCGCATGGGCTGCGACAGTTCCGGCTTCTTTTCGCTCTTCAATAACAACTCGGCGCAGTGCGGTCCGGTCAACACCCAGATCCAGCAGATGCGCGCCAATCTCGACCAGATCACCTCGAATCTGGAGCGGCTGCGCTCCGGCGGACTCGGCGGCGCCGACCGCGAGAACCAGCGCCGCTCAGTGCTGACCGCGCTCGCGCAGAACAATTGCGGCCCGCAATATGCCGCGGCGGCGCGCGGCCCCGGCAATTTTATCGAGAACCTGTTCGGCGGCGGCCAAAACAATCCCAATCCGCTGCCCCCGCCCGACGCGCAATATGGCGCGCAGTCCGGCACCTTCCGCACGGTCTGCGTCCGCACCTGCGACGGCGCCTATTTCCCGATCTCGTTCGCGACCTCGCAGGCACGCTTCGGCGCCGACGAGCAAATTTGCAAGGCGCAGTGCCCTGCCGCGGAAGCCAGCCTGTTCACCTACCGGAATCCCGGCGAGGACATCAACCAGGCGGTCTCGATCAACGGCCAGTCCTACTCGTCGCTGCCGAACGCCTTCAAGTACCGCACCGAGTTCAACCCGTCCTGCTCCTGCAAGCCGGCCGGCCAGAGCTGGGCGGAGGCGCTGAAGGCCGTCGACGACAAGGCGTCCGCCGAGCAGCAGGGCGACATCATCGTCACTGAGGAGAGCGCGCGGAAGATGCAGCAGCGGGCTCAGACCAAGGCTGCCGCCGGCAAGAAGGGTGCGCCGGCCGCGGCAGCGCCGCAGCAGCCTGCCGCCGCTGACGCCACGGCGCCGGCCGCGCCCGCGAGCGACGGCCAGATCCGCACCGTCGGACCGACCTTTATTCCGCAGAAGAAGCAGTAAGGTTTACCCCTCGAACGCTTCGGCCGACGCGCGCGAGGTGCGGGTCACCAGCTTGTCGTCGGGCTCCGGCAAGGCCTGGCCGAAATCGCGGAAGCGGTTGGTGATGGGATAGCGGCGGTCGCGGCCGAAATTCTTGCGCGTTACCTTCACGCCCGGCGCGGCCTGCCGCCGCTTGTATTCGGCGATGTTGAGCAGGCGATCGATGCGGGTCACCACGTCGCGGTCGAAGCCGGCGGCGATGATGGTCGCAAGCGGCTCCTCGCGCTCCACCAGCCGCTCGAGGATCGCATCCAGCACGTCATAGGGCGGCAGCGAATCCTGGTCGGTCTGGTTCTCGCGCAACTCCGCGGTCGGCGGCCGGATGATGATGTTGACCGGAATCACCTCGCCCGACGGTCCCAGTGCGCCGTCCGGCTTCCAGGCATTGCGCAGGCTCGACAGGCGGAACACCTCGGTCTTGTAGATGTCCTTGATCGGGTTGAAGCCGCCGTTCATGTCGCCGTAAAGCGTGGCGTAGCCGACCGACATTTCCGACTTGTTGCCTGTCGTCACCACCATGGCGCCGGTCTTGTTGGAGATCGCCATCAACAGCGTGCCGCGGGCGCGCGCCTGCAGATTCTCCTCGGTGATGTCGCGCTCCAGCCCCTTGAACACCGGCGCGAGAATCGCCTCGAACCCGTTGACGGCGTCGGCGATCGGCAGCACCTCGTAGCGGATGCCGAGCGCGGTCGCGAGCTTGGCGGCATCGTCGAGCGAAACCTGCGCGGTGTAGCGGAACGGCAGCATCACGCCGCGCACCTTGTCGGCGCCGAGCGCATCGACCGCGATCGCCGCGCACAGCGCCGAGTCGATGCCGCCGGAGACGCCGAGCAGCACGCCGGGAAAGCCATTCTTGCGGACATAGTCGCGCAGCCCGAGCACACAGGCCGCGTAGTCGGCCTTGTCGCCCTCGAGCTGCGGCGTGATCGGCCCGTTGCAGCGCCAGCCGTCCGCCGTCTTGCGCCAGATCAGCGTCGTGATGTTCTCCTCGAACGCCGGCAGCTGCGCTGCCACCGAAAGATCGGCATTCAGCGCAAACGAGGCGCCGTCGAAGATCAATTCGTCCTGGCCGCCCATCTCGTTGAGATAGATCAGCGGCAGCCCGCTCTCGGTGACGCGCGCGACCACGATCGAGAGACGCAGATCAGCCTTGTCGCGGGCATAGGGCGAGCCGTTCGGCACGATCAGGATCTCGGCGCCGGTCTCGGCGAGGCACTCGACGACGTTCTCGTATTCCTCCGACTCCTCGAGCCAGATGTCCTCGCAGATCGGCACGCCGATGCGAACGCCGCGCACCGTCACCGGGCCCGATGCCGGGCCGCGCGCGAACAGCCGCTTCTCGTCGAACACGCCATAGTTCGGCAGATTGGCCTTGTAGCGCAGCGCGGCGATGCGGCCCTCGTCGAGCAACGCGCAGGCATTGTAGAGCTTGCCGTCCTCGACCCAGGGCGTGCCGATCAGCATGGCCGGGCCGCCATCGGCGGTTTCGCGCGCCAGTTCCTCGATCGCGGCGCGGCAGGCCGACTGGAACGCCGGCTTGAGCACCAGATCCTCCGGCGGATAGCCGGCGACGAACAGCTCCGACAGCACCACAAGGTCGGCGCCGTCTGCCTTGGCCTTCTCGCGCGCGGCACGCGCCTTCGCGGCGTTGCCGGTGACGTCACCGACCGTCGGATTGAGTTGCGCCAGGGTGATCTTGATCTGTTGTTCGCTCATATCGTCATGTTGTCCCGCACAAGGGCAAACTTCAATGGTCGTCCGGTCATGGTGCGATTGCAGAAATCGCACCATGTCGGGGGCTGGTCAGGGCGCAAGCTCGGCTCTGACCTCGCCGAGCAGCGCCATACCACCCAACCGGCCCAATTCGTCCGAACATTTCGCGCTCTTGCCGTAGCAGCAGAATGCGACCGTCACCCGCTCGGAAAGTGGTCCGATGCAGGGCAAGCCCGTGTCGCCAAAGGTGGTCATGCACGGCACCACGCGGCGTTCCTCGAACCTGAGGTCGCTGATACGGGCAAGGATCTGCTCTTGCAGGTGATCAGCAACGTCAACCGATCCGCCCGATCGGAACCAGTCCTTGATGTCAGCCTCGCTGTCGAGCGCAATGTCGACCGGATCACCGCCGAGCTTCAACCAGGTCTGGCCGTCCGGATAGAGGATCGGCGGCAGGATATAGGGATTGTCGCCCTTGGGCCCCAGACAACGCATCGATGGCATTCCGGCGAGGCGCTGGACCTCCGCCGCACCGAGCCGAAACAGCGCCGCGGTGCGCGCATAGACCGTGAATCCCAGCGAGCGACCAAGCAACGACTGGGTGTGCCCGCCTGCCGCGACGAGAACGCGCTCGGCCTCGACGCTCCTCGATCGCGTCCGGATCGTCACGCCGGAGCCGTTCTCCGAAATCCCCAGCGCAACTTCGTCGATAATCCGCGCGCCTGCCCGCTCCGCCGCGATCGTCTGCGCCCGGACCAGGCGGCGCGGTGAGATGTATCCGGCATTGCGCGGCTCGAAAAAGCCCTGCATTCCCGCGGTTGATTTGAGATACGGAAATCGCTCGGCGAGCCCCGCATCACGAAATTCTTCGCAAGCGATCCCGTCTTCGGCGCAGATCGTGCCGACCGATGCGACATCGGTGGTTTGGCTGTTGCCGACGTGAAGCGCACCGGCTTCGCGGTAGAATTCGACACCGCTCTCAGCGGAAATCTCGCCGTAGCGCGAAATCGCAGCGCGGTTCGCCTGCCGCCAGAACGCTCCCGGATCGTAGGTCCGCGTGATGCGGCCTTCATCGTAATGGCTGCCAAAGACGCCGCTGTGCTGCGAAAAATCGGCCGGCTCATCGGGCCCGATCAGTGCAACGTCGTGGCCCATTTTGGCCAGATGTCGCGCAGCCGCCGATCCGATCAGACCGCGTCCGATCACCGCAAGCTTGATCGCCTTGTTGGCGCTCACGATGACCTCCTACGCCTTGCCGTTCCGGATCATGGTCAGACTCAGAACGCCCCCATGCGCTCGGCGAGAGCGAACAGCCAGAACACCCCGGCCATCACCAGCGCGACGCCGACCGCGGCCGAGCCCACGTCCTTGACCCGGCCGATCTGCGGATCGTGATCCATGGTCAGGCGGTCGGAGAGCTTCTCGATCGCGGTGTTGAGCAGCTCGATCACCAGCACCAGCACCACAGTCGCGACCAGTTCGACCCGGCGCATCACGGTGGCGCCGACCAGCCAGGCCAGCGGCAGCGACAGCACGAGCGCCACCACCTCCTCGCGAATCGCCTGCTCCGAGCGAATGGCGAACGCCAGCCCGTTGCGCGAGTTGATGGTGGCCCGCCAGAACCTCAGCAAGTCACTGTCCCCAAGTCACCTGCCCCAAATCACAACCCCGCAGCGGCCGGCATCGGTTTGACCTTGCCGGCGCGCTCCTGCTTCAGCAGTTCGGCGATCAGGAAGGCCATGTCGATCGACTGTTCGGCGTTGAGACGGGGATCGCAGACCGTGTGGTAGCGGTCGTTGAGATCCTCATCGGTGATGGCGCGGGCGCCGCCGATGCATTCGGTGACGTCCTGCCCGGTCATCTCCAGATGCACGCCGCCGGCATGGGTGCCCTCGGCGGCATGGGCCTGGAAGAACGACTTCACCTCCGACAGCACGCGGTCGAACGGCCGGGTCTTGTAGCCCGAGGTCGAGGTGATGGTGTTGCCGTGCATCGGATCGCACGACCACACCACGACGCGCCCTTCCCGCTGCACGGCGCGGATCAGGCCCGGCAGATGGTCGCCGACCTTGTCGGCGCCGAAGCGGTTGATCAGCGTCAGCCGTCCCGGCTCGTTGTCGGGGTTGAGGATGTCGATCAGCTTCAACAGCTCGTCCGGCTTCAGCGACGGGCCGCATTTCAGGCCGATCGGGTTCTTGATGCCGCGGAAATATTCGACATGGCCGTGATCGAGCTGCCGGGTGCGGTCGCCGATCCAGATCATGTGGCCGGAGGTCGCGTACCAGTCGCCGGTGGTGGAATCGACCCGCGTCATCGCCTGCTCGTAGCCGAGCAGCAGCGCCTCGTGGCTGGTGTAGAAATCGGTGGCGCGCAGCTCGGGATGGCTCTCGAGGTCGAGGCCGCAGGCGCGCATGAAGTTCAGCGCATCCGAGATGCGGTCGGCCAGCTCCTTGTAGCGGCGGGACTGCGGCGAATCCTTCAGGAAGCCGAGCATCCATTGATGCACGCTGCCGAGATTGGCGAAGCCGCCGGTGGCGAAGGCGCGCAGCAGGTTCAGCGTCGCGGCCGACTGCCGGTAGGCCATCAGCTGGCGCTGCGGATCGGGGATGCGCGCTTCCGGCGTGAAGGCGATGTCGTTGACGATGTCGCCGCGATAGCTCGGCAGCTCGATGTCGCCCTGCTTCTCGGTCGGCGACGAGCGCGGCTTTGCAAATTGACCGGCGATGCGGCCGACCTTCACCACCGGCAGCGCGCCAGCATAGGTCAGCACGACCGCCATCTGCAGCAGCACGCGGAAGAAGTCGCGGATGTTGTTGGCACCATGCTCGGCGAAGCTCTCGGCGCAGTCGCCGCCCTGCAACAGGAAGGCCTCGCCGGCGGCGACCCGCCCCAGTGCCTTCTTCAGGCTGCGCGCCTCGCCGGCGAACACCAGCGGCGGAAAGGTCGCAAGCTGGGCCTCGACATCGGCCAATGCCTTGGCATCGGGATAATCGGGCACCTGCAGCACCTTCTTGGCGCGCCAGCTATCGGGTGTCCACCGCTCGGACATGAGGTCAACTCCTGAGCAAAAACCGCGACTTAATCGACGGGAAAGCCCGGCTTATACACAGCCGCCCGCTCCCCCGCTAGAAGGATTCCTGCAATCCCGTCAAACTCTTGCAGGAAAATGCGGATTCGCCTTTGCTGGACCATACCATGAATGCCAGGGAAATCGCCGTGGCCTCCGCCACGCTTGACGACGTTTTTAGCGACGACATCGTCGTGCCGGCCGCGGACGGCTATCCGCTCGCCGCGACGCTGTTCCTGCCGCGCGGTGCCAAGCGCCACGCCGTGCTGATCAATTCGGCGACCGCCGTGTCCCGAAAAGTCTATCGCGGCTTTGCCGGCTACCTCGCCCGCCGCGGCGCGGCGGTCCTGACCTACGACTACCGCGGCACCGGCGATAGCCGGCCGATGGCGGCGACCGGCCTCAACAAGCCGAAGTCGCTCGCCGGCTTCAAGGCCACGATGGCGGACTGGGCCGCGCTCGATGCCACCGCCGCCGTGAGCTGGATGCGCGAGCGCTACCGCGGCCTGCCGTTTGCCTATGTCGGCCACTCCTTCGGCGGCCAAGCGCTCGGCCTGTTGCCGAACAATGCCGAGATCCCGCGCGTGCTGCTGATCGCCTCGCAAGCCGCATATTGGAAACTGATGGCCTCGCCCGAGCGCTATCGCGTCATAGCCTTCATGAACGGCATCGGCCTGCCGCTGACGCGCACGCTCGGCTATTTGCCCGGCTGGGCCGGGCTCGGCATGGACCTGCCGAGGGGCGTGTTCGAGCAATGGACCCGCTGGGTGATGCGCGAGCGCTATCTGCTCGACGACACGACGTTGGCCGCGCGCGAGAATTTTCCAAAGTTCAAGGGCAAGCTCCGCGCCATCAGCATGACCGACGACACCTAGGCGACGCGTCCGGCGGTCGAGCTGTTGTGCTCCGCGTTCACCTCGACCACGCCGGAGATCATCTCGATCCACCCCACTGACGCCGGCGTCAAGACGATCGGCCATTTCGGCTTCTTCAGCAGCGAACACCGCGACGCACTGTGGCGCGGCGCCGCGGAGTGGCTCGAGGCGGAGGGGTAGCCGCAAATTTTCACCACCGTCGTCCTGGCGAAAGCCAGGACCCATAACCACCGCATTTGTTTGTGAACGGGATCGCGGCCCCAGCGTCGTGCAGCAACGAACATTTGGGGTAATGGGTCCTGGCTTTCGCCAGGACGACGATGCGGATGGTTCTCGCGCGGTCGTTTGTAGCGTCGCTCGCAGCTTCATTGGCGTACCCCACCTCCGGTGTCATCGCCCAGCTCGACCGGGCGATCCAGTATTCCAGAGGCAGTGGTTATTGAACCGATGGGCCGCGGCGTCATTGCTTCGCTCGCATGACGGCTATCGACCCCGTCATCCTGAGGTGCGAGCCTTGCGGCGTACTTGCGCCACTGGGCGAGCCTCGAAGGATGCACGGCCCGGCTGGTGGCCGTCGACCCTTCGAGACGCGCTACGCGCTCCTCAGGGTGACGGGGTCCGCCTCACATGCACTTCGTCTCTCGCATGCGCGGCGTCCACCGCAACACTCGTGACGACCGCGACGCGCCCCTCAATCGGGTGAGACGGCCAGATTGAACATCTGAGTTGGGTCGAACGCCAAGCGGAATATTTTCCGCGAGGGCACTGGACAGGGGTGATCGCTTTGATTGGACTTATGAATTTCGCGCTTTGGCGCAGAGCAACGCCCGTTGATCAACTTCTCTCAACACTGAAACCCGCACCCACCTCGCTACGTAGCTGTCGTCACCCGGCGGATCGAACATGGGCGCTTACTTGACGGCTCCAGCGCTGTCCGTTCCGGTCAAGTGCTGGAGCCCTTTTTTTGTCGCGGTGAACTGAAGGCCTCAGACCAGCTTGCGCGGCGCGGCCGTCTCGCCATCGCCGGTGTTCGGCGTCCCCGTAGGCTCGATCAGCAGCAGATGCACCTCCTCCCGTGCGACGGGCCTGTGTTCCACGCCCTTCGGCACGATGAACATCTGGCCCTCTCTCAGCGTCACCGTGCGGTCGCGCAGCTCGATGTCGAGCACGCCTTTCAGGACGAGGAAGAAGTCGTCGGTGTCGTCGTGCTTGTGCCAGACGAACTCGCCCTGCACCTTCACCACCATGACGTCGCAGGCGTTGAATTGCGCGACGGTGCGCGGCGACCAGTGGTCGGAAAAGGTCGACAGCTTTTGTGCGAGATCGATCGCGTCGTTCATGGATGCCTCCGGGCTCGCCAGATTGAAGGCGATCGATGGCAGCCTGAAGACCACACATGAAAGAGGCCGCTTACTCCTGCGGCCTCCTTGATTACTTGTCTGTTGCGCTCGGCGGTTTCTGTGGCTGCCCTTGTCCCGTCGTCGAGGCTGAGCCCTGGGCGCTGCCCGAACCGCTCGAACTCTTGCTCGAACTCGCGCTGCCACTGGAGCTTGCGCTGCCGCTGGAGCTCGAGCTTGCCTGCGCGAAGGCAAGGGACGTCGAGGCGATGAGAACTGAAAGAGCAACGGCAATCGGTCGGATCATTTCTTTCCTCCGTCGTTTGGGACACCGATGTCAATGTCCGCGGCAGAGAGACGTTCCTAGCGCCGGTGGGTTGCCTCGCCGGCTTCGAGGTGATCTCGAATCGTATCGCCGGGAAGCGGGAAGCGAGATGCGATCGCCGCGCCCGATGGACGCGGCGATCGCATGCCGTCGATTGCGTCGAGCGCGATCCGGCTCTCTACTGGACTGACGTTGGCTTGTGATGGCCGTTCATCCCGCAGGGCGTCTCGCCATTGGCGGCCTTGCGCGCCAAAAGTTCTCTCTCGGCCTGATACCAGAGCTGATCCATGTTGCCGTGCGGTTCGCCGGCGTCCTTCCACAACTCGTAGGCTCGGGTCCTGATCTCCTGCTCGGTGGGACCTTTCATGAGCGGCTCCCTTAATCGCGAATATCAAATCGTTTGAAAGGGGAACTTCCAGTCCGGCACAACGTTCCAAAACGCGCGCGATATGGTGCGCCGCCGCAGTCTGCGACGCGGCGCGGCCGGGAGCAATCAGATTGTGTGGTGGCGGGCGCCGGGTCGCGCGATTACCCACCACGCACCGGCGGCGTGCGGGTAGCCCCCTACTCCGCCGCCTGGCGCAGTCCGCTCAGCGCAGGTTCGCCGTGAAGAAATCGCGCGCAAGGCTGATGGTCTCGGCATGAACTGCGTCGCGGTCGGTGCCGTCGGGATCGCGGCATACGGTCCCCCCGATGACCAGGCGCCCTATCGCGGTACAGGTCCCGAAGAAGACAAAGTGGCCCGCATGCGGAAACAGCTTCAGCGTCGCATGGGGAACAGCTTTGCCGAGCGCCTC
Organism: Bradyrhizobium sp. th-b2; assembly: GCF_000426785.1. NCBI lineage: Bacteria > Pseudomonadati > Pseudomonadota > Alphaproteobacteria > Hyphomicrobiales > Nitrobacteraceae > Bradyrhizobium > Bradyrhizobium sp. th-b2. Next base: position 191,146 of record NZ_AUGA01000003.1, on the reverse strand, counting down.
GGCGCCTGAGGCTATGGGCGTGATCTCGTCGGCGCTTCCCGCGACGATCGCGATCGGGATCGATATGCCGGCAAGGCTCTCCGGCGTGAAGGCCGGCACCGGCCCCGGCGCCATCGCGAACACGGCGCGAACGCGCTCGTCGCGATAGGACTGGCCGGCCAGACTGTAGCGCTGCCGGAAATCAGGATCGGTCGTCAAACGCAACACGCTCTTCTGGCGCAGCTCTGTCGCGCCCGACTGCGACGTGCACAGCGCATCGGCGGCGGGCGAGCGGCAGAATGCCGGAGTCCGTTCCGGATCTGTGATGCCGCCGGCGATAGCGATCACGGTGTAGCCGCCATACGAATGGCCGGCGGCGCCGATCCGCGCCGGGTCGATCCGGTCGCCGAACGTGCTGTCGGCGCGCATGGCGTCGATCAGCGCGCTGAGATCGACCGCGCGCAACCACGTCAGCGCATAACCGTCGACGGTCGTGCGCTCGGATCCGTTGTTGCCGGGGTGGTTGACCGCAACGGCGATGAATCCGTGCGCCGCAAGCCCCGCGCCGAGCCAGGCCAGATTGGACGCCGAGCCACCAAAACCGTGGGACAGCAGGATCAGCGGGTGGCGGAGCCCCGCCGCCGGCGTCGCATCAGGCGCGGCGCTGCCGGTGCTGATGAACGGGACGATGCGCGGCCCGATCCATTGCGGTTGCTCGCGCGCATCGGCCGCGGCCGGGTACCAGATGGTGGCGCGGAGCGCATGCACGCTGGCACCGCGCCAATCGTAAGGTTCGGCCAGAGTGAAATCGCGCGTGGTGACGCCGACCTTGAATATTGCGTCCTCGGCACGCGCGAGGCCCGGTGCTGCGACGAGGATCAGCCACAGCACCAGAAACCTCATCGAGACGCTTCCCTCTGATCCGGGAGAAATCTCGCGACGGCAGCCCCCTACTCCGCCGCCTGCCGCACGTGCCGCGCGGTTGGCGTCCGCATCGTCACCAGCTCTTCGGAGGCGGTCGGATGCAGCGCGACGGTGGCGTCGAAATCGGCCTTGGTCGCCTTCATCTTCACGGCGATCGCGACCGCCTGGGTGATCTCGGCGGCGCAGTCGCCGACGATGTGGCAGCCGAGCACGCGGTCGCTCACACCGTCGACCACGAGCTTCATCAGCACCCGGGTGTCGCGGCCGGACATCGTCGCCTTGATCGGGCGGAAATCGGTCTTGTAGATGTCGACGTGGGAAAACTGCGCCCGCGCCTCTTCTTCCGTCAGGCCAACCGTGCCGACCTCGGGCTGCGAGAACACCGCGGTCGGGATCGTCGCGTGGTCGACCGCGACCGGGCGCTTGCCGAACACGGTGTCGGCGAAGGCATGGCCCTCGCGGATCGCGACGGGAGTCAGATTGGTGCGGTGGGTGACGTCGCCGACCGCATAGATGTTGTCGACCGAGGTCTTCGACCAGGCATCGACCTGGATGCCGCCATTGGCGGGATTGATGGCGACGCCGGCAGCCTCGAGCCCGAGATGGCCGACGTTCGGATGCCGGCCGATCGCGAACATCACCTGGTCGGAGGCGATGCTCGATCCGCTCGACAGATGGGTGGTGAAATCATGGCCGTGCTTGTCGACCTTCGCCACCGTGCAGCCGGTGATGATGGTGATGCCCTTTTTCTCCATCTCGGCGCGGACATGCTTGCGCACGTCCTCGTCGAAGCCGCGCAGGATGTTGTCTCCGCGGTAGATCACGGTCACGTCGGAGCCGTAGCCATTGAAGATGCCGGCGAACTCCAGCGCGATATAGCCGCCGCCCTGGATCACGATCCGCTTCGGCAGCTCCTTGAGGTGAAACGCCTCGTTCGAGGAGATCACGTGCTCGATGCCAGGTACGGCCGGCCCGTGGTTGGGCGCGCCGCCGGTCGCGATCAGGATGTATTTCGCGGTCACCTTTTCGCCGGTGGCGAGGCGGAGCGTGTGGGCATCCTCCAGCACCGCGCGGGTCTTCACGATCCGCGCGCCTGATTTCTCGACATTGGTGGTGTAGGCAGCCTCGAGCCGGGCGATCTCCTTGTCCTTGTTGGCGACGAGAGTGGCCCAGTCGAACGAGACCTGGCCGATGCGCCAGCCGAAGCCGGCCGCGTCCTCGATCTCGTCGTGGACGTGGCTGCCGATCACGAACAGTTTCTTCGGCACGCAGCCGCGGATCACGCAGGTGCCGCCCATCCGGTACTCTTCGGCGACCATGACCCTGGCGCCATAATTGGCGGCGATGCGCGCGGCGCGAACCCCGCCCGAACCGCCACCGATGACAAACAGGTCGACGTCATACTCGGCCATGGCAACCCTCTCTCACTACGCCTCGCCCCGCGCTGTCCTCATCACTCGTCATGCCCGGGCTTGTCCCGGGCATCCACGTCTTGGTTTCCGCAGCAAGAAAGACGTGGATGGCCGGGACAAGCCCGGCCATGACGGATGCGGAAACGTCAGGGCCAAAGCGCCTGACACGCCATATGCGATAGCCGCCGCAAGCGGGGCGAGGTCACATGGCGCGCTTAGATATCCTTGCCGCGCTTCTTCATCTCGGCCTTGAACTGGGCGTTGACCTGCACGCCAAACTGCTGCGCCCACTGCTGCATATATTGCAGGGAGTCGTTGATTGCCTTTGGCTCCGAGATCAAAAGTTTCTGACCGAGCGCCGTCTTGTAGAACGTCACGAGGTCCTTCAGCTCCTGCTCGGTGAACTCGGCGGCGTAGATCTGCGCCATGCCGTCGCCGATCTCCTTCTCGCGGCCGGCGTAGGCCTTGGCGACGATCACCGCGACCTCGTCGAGATCCTTCTGGTAGTTGAGGTATTGCTGGAGCAGACCGGTCTTGGTCTTCTCGATGATGCCCGGCACGGCGCCGGCATACATCACCTGCACGTTCTTCATCGTCAGGATTTCCTTGGCGTACCCAATCGCCGCAGGGGTCGATTGCTTGACGCTGGGCGCAGCGGGCGGCTGCTGCGCCATCGCCGGCGCGGCCGCGAACGCGAGGCCGGCCGACAGGGCCACAGCCGACAAAAGTCCCGAGAAACGCTTCATTCCAAGTCTCCTTGCTTGCGGCGTCATCGCCGTTCAACAACCCGAATTCCCTGTGCGCCGGCCAGAACGGCGACGCTGCCAAGCCCGATGAACAGACCATGTTCGACCACGCCCGGAATCACGCTGAGCAGACCGGCCAGACGCGGCGGGTCGCCGATCCGGCCGAGATGGGCATCGATGATCCAGTGGCCGCCATCGGTGACAAAAGCGTGACCGTCCTTGCCCTTACGGATGACCATTTGGCCGGACACGCCGGCATCAGTGAACGCCCGCGCCATCGCGGCCTGCGTCGCGGCGAGGCCAAACGGGATCACCTCGACCGGCAGCGGAAAACGGCCGAGCACGTCGACCCATTTGCTGTCGTCCGCGATCACGATCATGCGATCACTGGCGGCCGCCACGATCTTCTCGCGCAACAGCGCGCCGCCGCCGCCCTTGATCAGGTTGAGCGCGGGGTCGATCTCGTCTGCGCCGTCGATGGTGAGGTCGAGATGGTCGATCTCGTCCAGCGTGGTCAGCGGCACGCCGCAGCGGATCGCATCCGCGCGGGTCGCCTCCGAGGTCGGCACACCGATCACCTTCATGCCGGCGCGGACCTTGTCGCCGAGCAGCTCGACGAAATGCTTGGCGGTCGACCCGGTGCCGAGCCCGAGCTTCATGCCGTCGCGCACCTCTTCGAGCGCGCGCGCCGCCGCCTGGCGTTTCAGTGCGTCCATGTCCACGTGCCGCTAGCTCCCGGTTTCCGCGGTTGCGGGCGCGCCAATCGGCGGCCCGGCGGGCGCATATCTAGCCTCGATTCACGGGCAGGAATAGCGGCATCCGGGCTCGTCTTCAGGCCGAAACGGCATCCATCGCGGCCAAAATCGCCGAAAAACGCTCTTCGACCTCGGCCCGCATCCCGGGATGGGTGAAAACATAGAACTGATCGTCGTGAATCGCGCTCACGACGCGGGCCGCAACCGATGCCGGATCGAGACCGGCTTCCAGGCGGCGCGCGATCTCGGCGATGATCGCAGCCGCGGGGCTGTCCGGAGCGAACTGGCGGGACGGGCCGTACTGCTCGGGGCGGTTGCGCCCGCTTTCGGCGATCCGGGTGCGCACATAGCTCGGACAGAGCACGCTGACGCCGATGCCGAGCGGCCTGAGTTGCGCCGCGAGCCCCTCCGACATGCTGACGATGGCGAACTTGGTGGCGGAATAGGGGCTGAGACCGAGCCCGGCATTCATCCCGGCCATCGATGCCGTGTTGACAATATGGCCGCCTTCGCCATGCCTGCGGATATGCGGCAGGAAGCTCCTCAAGCCGTGCACGACGCCCATCAGATTGACGTCGATCACCCAGCGCCAGTCGTCGAGCGAGATCGGGTCGATGCCGCCGCCGCCCGCGACGCCGGCATTGTTGCAGAGGACGTGAACGTTGCCGAAGGCGAGGAATGAAGCCTGCGCTGCACCCTGGACGCTGTCGGGATCGGCGACGTCGCAGACAACGCCTTGAACGTCGGCGCCGGTGGCACGCAGCGCATCGACCGCCTTGTCCAGCGCGCCGGTCTCGACATCGGCCAGCATCACCATCATGCCCTCTGCCGCGAAGGCGGTTGCCATCGCCAGTCCTATGCCGCTGGCCGCACCGGTGACAAAAGCGGCTTTTCCGGCGAGTTCCCGCATCCTAGGCCTCCCCAATTTCATGACGCGCGCACATCTACTCTTGCATCGCGGCGCACAGCCCGATAGCGAAAAGCGTGATGTCCGCCTCCTCTCCCCCCATCATCGTGTTCGATCTCGACGGCACGCTGGTCGACACCGCGCCTGATCTGATCAGCGCGCTGAACCATGTGCTCGCCCGCGAGGATCTGCCGCCGGTGCCGCTGGCCGCGGCCCGCAACATGATCGGCGCCGGCGCGCGCAAGCTTTTGGAACGCGGCCTCGAGGTGGACGGACGCGCGGTCAGCGTTGGCGACCTCGACCGTTTGACCAAGGATTTCGTCGACTATTACGCCGAGCACATCGCCGACGGCTCGCGCCCGTTCGACGGGCTCGAGGCCGCGCTCGACAGGCTGGCGGCCAAGGGCCATCGCTTCGCGGTCTGCACCAACAAGCTGGAATGGCTGTCGAAGCTTTTGCTCGACCGGCTCGGCCTGACCTCGCGCTTTGCCGCGATCTGCGGCCAGGACACGTTCGGCGTCGCCAAGCCCGATCCGGCGTTCCTGCGCGAGACGGTGGCCCGCGCCGGCGGCCGGCTGCCGGGCGCCATCATGGTCGGCGATGCCGGCCCCGATGTCGGGGTTGCGCGGCGGGCCCAGGTCCCGGTGATCGGCGTCGATTTCGGCTATACCGACGTACCGATGACCGAGCTGAAGCCCGACCGGCTGATCAGCCATATGCGCGATCTGCCCGACGCCGTCGCCAGCCTCATCGCGGCATAAATATCCTGCAAAACATTGATATCGCTTGGCAATAATTTGCCATGCGATTCTGCTGTTAACCATCCTTTAACGAACAGGCCTCCCCCGGTTGCGCCCCTGTTCCGACGCCCCTATGGTCCGGCCGGGGATTGTGGCTGATTGCCGCAGTAGAGTGTGGATCATGCGTCGTATCATCGTCATTGCGGCCGCCGGGCTGAGCCTGGCCGGCTGCTCCTCCTTCTCATTGGATTCGTTCAAGTCGGCGCCACCGCCGGTACCGGTGCAGCTGGATTCGAACCCGCAGGGCGCGGACGCCGTGACCTCGCTCGGTCCGGGCTGCAAGACGCCCTGCACCGTGTCGATCCCGGCGCCGGAGGCGAACTTCACGGTCACCTTCAACATGCCGAAGTTCCAGCCGGCGACGGTGCCGGTGACGGTGACCCGCACGCCGGGCGACTTCACGAGCCCGGCCACTACCGCACTCGATCCGAGCCCGGTGTTCGCCGAGCTGCAACCCGCCGGCCCGCCGCCGCGTGCGGCACGCAAGCCGATGCGCCCGAAAAAGAAGAAGCCGAAGCCGGCCGCCGCGGCCCCTGCCGCCGCTCCGGACACGGCGTTCCCAGCTCCCGCCGCGGCGCCGCCGCCAGCTGCGGCTCCGAAAAGCTAGCGCGCAAGCGCGTCGAACATCGCAAACGATTGCAGTGCACAAGAGCCCGGCCCAAAGCCGGGTTTTTGGTTTTTGTGGAGACACATCGGCGATTGCGATGATGCATCACGCGATATGGCTCACCTATCGCGCGCGCAATCAGCGTTACATGTTGCGGATCATCCTTACGGACGCATTGTGACAACGAGCCAACATGCATAGATTGTCGGTGCAGAGCCGATCACGGCGCGGCACGCAGGGAAACAGGTCGCAAGACCTAGTTGAAGGCTTGGGTTGAATGAACGGATCCACGCAGGCGCATTCTGACTCGTTGTTTCGTCCGATGACGGATCCGTTCGGCCGCACGATCCGCTATCTGCGCGTCTCCGTCACCGACCGCTGCGACCTGCGGTGCTTCTACTGCATGTCGGAGGACATGACCTTCCTGCCGAAGGCCGATCTGTTGACGCTGGAAGAGCTCGACCGTCTGTGCTCGGCGTTCGTCGCCAAGGGCGTGCGCAAGATCCGCCTCACCGGCGGCGAGCCGCTGGTCCGCCGCAACGTGATGGGCCTGGTGCGCTCGCTGTCGCGCCATCTGACAACGGGCGCGCTCGACGAGTTGACGCTGACCACCAACGGCTCGCAGCTCGCCCGCTTCGCCCAGGAGCTGGCCGATTGCGGCGTGCGCCGCGTCAACGTGTCGCTCGACACGCTCGACCCCGTAAAATTCCGGGCCATCACCCGCTGGGGCGACATCGACAAGGTGCTGTCGGGCATCGAGGCGGCGCGATCGGCGGGGCTCGCGGTCAAGATCAACGCGGTCGCGCTGAAGAACATGAACGAGGACGAGATCCCCGCGCTGATGCAATGGGCACACGGCAAGGCAATGGGCCTGACCTTGATCGAGGTGATGCCGATGGGCGACATCGGCGAAGGCCGCATCGATCAGTACGTGCCGCTGTCGCTGCTGCGCGCGCGGCTCGAGAAGCACTACACGCTGACCGATCTCGCCGACGACACCGGCGGCCCTGCCCGCTATGTCCGGGTCGCCGAGACCGGCGGCAAGCTCGGCTTCATCACGCCGATGACCCATAATTTCTGCGAATCCTGCAACCGGGTGCGGATCACCTGCACCGGCACGCTGCACACCTGCCTCGGCCACGAGGACGCCTCCGACCTGCGCCGGCCGCTGCGCGCCTCCGACGACAACGAGCTGCTGTCGGCGGCGATCGACCGCGCCATCGGGCTGAAGCCGAAGGGGCACGATTTCATCATCGACCGCCGCCACAATCGTCCGAGCGTCAGCCGCCATATGAGCGTGACCGGCGGCTAGACTCCGGCCCCTCCCCAACGCCCTGAGTGCCGCCTGATTGCCAAGGCGGGACAATGATTTGCCCGCGTGTCAATTTGCCCATTTTCCGATTGACGGCGTTCCACGGCGCTGATTTGGTGCCTTAGCTTCCACGCTAGTCTGGCCAGGATAGGCCGCTGCCCCCGTGCAGCCAAGAACGGCTGAAGCGGATTTCGGGGGAGGACGAACGTTTGCAACTGCTCCTGAAAGTGAGCCGTGGCTCCGTGCGCATACGCACGGCGGCCAGATGATGGTTGAGAACGTATTCGGCGCGCAGAGGGCGCGACCGTGGAGATCGTGATGCGCCCATTGCTGGCACTCAGTACGGTTATCGATCTGCTTAATGAGAAATTGGGCGGCATCTGTAATTGGCTCGTGCTCGCCGCCTGCGTGGTGAGCGCCGCCAACGCGATGATCCGCTACGCGTTCGGCTACAGCTCCAACAGCTGGCTCGAATTGCAGTGGTACATGTTCGCCGTCTTCGTGATGTTCGGCGCCTCCTATACCTTCAAAAAGAACGAGCATGTTCGCGTCGAAATTCTCTATCTCATGCTGTCCGAGCGCGGCCAACTCTGGCTCGACATGATCGGAACGCTGTTCTTCCTGATCCCGTCGTGCCTGTTGCTCAGCTATCTGTCCTGGCCGTTCTTCTATCAAGCCTACGAAGTGGGTGAGATTTCGAGCAATGCCGGCGGGCTGGTTCGCTGGCCGATCAAGCTCGTTGTTCCCGTGGGCTTCGTTTTCCTGGCGCTGCAAGGCGTCTCCGAAGTGATCAAGCGCATCGCTGCACTGAAGGGTTACGTCGTGATCGATGCGAAGTATGAGAGGCCGACCCAATGATCACGCTGGAAATGATGCCGCCACTGATGTTCGGCGGCTTGATTCTGGCCATGTTGATCGGATTCCCGGTAGCCTTCACGCTGGCCGCGCTCGGGCTGTCGTTCGGCTTCCTGTCGATCTATCTCGGCTTCTTCGACATGAACTTCCTGCAGGCCATTCCGGGCCGCATTTTCGGCAGCGTGCTCTCCAACGAATTGCTGTTGGCGATTCCGTTCTTCACTTTCATGGGCGCGATATTGGAGCGATGCGGGCTGGCCGAGGACATGCTGGATTCGATGGGCCAGCTGTTCGGCCCGATCCGCGGCGGCCTCGGCTACTCCGTGATCATCGTCGGATTCATCCTCGGCGCAATCACCGGCACGGTGGCGGCGCAAGTCATCGCCATGGCGTTGATCTCGATGCCGGTGATGCTTCGTTACGGCTACAATGTGCGCTACATCACCGGCGTGCTGGCCGCCTCCGGCACCATCACCCAATTGGTGCCGCCCTCGCTGGTGCTGATCGTGATGGCCGACCAGCTCGGCAAGTCGGTCGGCGACATGTATCTCGGCGCCTGGGGACCGTCGGTGCTCCAGATCGCCCTGTTCGCCGGCTACACGTTCCTGCTCGGCATCTTCAAGCCAAGTCACGTCCCTGCGGTTCCTAAGGAAGCGCGGACGCTGACGGGCTGGCCGCTCTGGCGCAAATGCCTGATGGGCATCATTCCGTCGGCCGTGCTGATCTTCGTGGTGCTGGGCACCATGATGCTCGGCCTGGCGACGCCGACGGAAGCCGGCGCGATGGGTGCGATCGGCGCCATCGTTCTCGCCGCGATCCACCACAAGGATCTGAGCAACACGGGCCACAAGATGCTGCTGATCGGCATCGCCGCCACGGGCATCGGCACGATCATCGGAATGCTCGTCGGCGATGGAAAGCTGTTCAAGCTGACTTTCGCGGTGGTCTATCTCGCCGTCGTCTGGCTCTGTCTCGAAGCCGTCCGCATCCCCGACCTGCGCGGCCTGATCAAGCAGGGCTACGAGTCGACCATGCGCCTCTCCACCATGGTGGTGTTCATCCTGATCGGCTCGACCTGCTTCTCGGTGGTGTTCCTCGGCGTCTCCGGCGGCGTCTGGCTGGAGCACCATCTGACCTCGCTGCCCGGCGGCGTCTGGGGCTTCCTGATCTTCATCAACCTCTTCATCTTCTTCCTGGCGTTCTTCCTCGACTTCTTCGAGATCGCCTTCATCATCCTGCCGATGATCGCGCCGATCGCGCAGAAGGTATTGGGGCCGGTCGTGGGACCCGATGCCGCGCTGATCTGGTTCGGCGTCATGCTTTGCGTCAACATGCAGACCTCGTTCCTGCATCCGCCGTTCGGCTTCGCGCTGTTCTATTTGCGCGGCGTGGCGCCGAAAGAGGTCAAGAGCTCCGACATCTATTGGGGCGCCCTGCCCTGGATCGGCCTGCAGGCGATCATGGTGGCGATCGTGATCGCTTTCCCGATCGTGGTGACCGCCCTGCTCGACAAGCCGCTCGACGTCGATCTCAGCAAGATCAAGATCGAGGTGCCGCAGATCGAGCTGCCGCCGCTCGATTTCGGCCAACCGAAGCAGTAGCGCGCCTCGCTTCTTCAGAAGGAATAACCCCGGGGCTTTCGCGCCGGGGTTTTCGCTTGTTTTGGCGGTCGCGAGACAGGTCGACCTTGACGCGCTCGGAGCAACCACCGATCGGCTAGGGCACTTTCGGTTCTGATTGAATCAGAACCGACGCTCTAGCTTTTTGTTTTGACGCGTTTTCTTCACGCGAACCGGCGTCCACTTCGCTCGAAAACGCTTAGGTGGCAGACAACAGGGCCCGGACCATCGGATGACGGTGATCGGCAAGACCGTCAATGACGTCGAAATGATGCCGGCCGGGTTCCTCGATGATGCAGGTCCGCGCCCCGAGGCCGGTCCAGATGTTGGCCAGCAGGGCATTCTGACGGATGAACTCCGGACGCTCCGCGCCGCCGACCCAGCAGGTCACCCGTGCCTCGGGCAATGGCTGCAGCAATGCCGGGCTTTCGGCCCATGCTTCCGCCTCATCAATCCTGAGATCGGCGGTCATGGCGGTCTTCATGAGCGGCCGCAAGTCATGGAGGCCGGAAATCGAGAGCGTGTGTTGTATACGCGCCCGCACCTGATCCGGCAGCGGCGACGTCGCCGAGATCATGCGCGTGACCAGGTGGCCGCCCGCGGAGTGGCCTGTCAGAAATAGCGGCCCCTCGACCATCGAGGCGGCCCGCTCGACCGCGGCGCCGACCTCACGCGTGATGTCCGCGATGCGAACGGCAGGGCACAGCGTGTAGGACGGCATCGCCACCGCATAGCCGCTGTCGACGGAGCCGCGCGCCAGGTTCGACCAGTAGCTCTTGTCGAGCGCGCGCCAGAAGCCACCATGGACAAACACGACCAGGCCCTTGGGCGAACCTTGCGGGAGGAACAGGTCAAACCGGTTCCGTGCGCTCTCGCCGTAGCTGATGTCGAGCCTGGCGCGGGCGGTACCCTGGAGTTCATCACGATAGGCCTCGGCCGGCTGCACCCACGCCCCCGGCCAGCGTTCGCCGCCGGGGATGTTGGCGGCGTTGGCATAGGCATCATTCCAGTCGGAAACCTGATGGAAAATCATGGGCCGATGTCCGTTCGGGGACCTGCGGGTCAGCGCCGATAAATGCGACGCAGCTTGACGGAATCTAATAGCATGGACGCCCGAGGCACAGCGGGAATGTATTTCATGCCTATAAATTTTAGGCTTGAAGTAAATCGCTCGCATGGCAGAATTTGCCGTTGCGCGTGAGGAAAACGGATGACCGATTTCAAACGAACGCAATCGCTGTTCAGCCTGCCGGATGGCGTGATCTACCTGGACGGCAATTCGCTCGGCCCGTTGCCCGTTGCGGTCTCGGAACGCGTCCACCGCGTGATATCGGAGGAATGGGGAAAGCAACTGATCGGAGGCTGGAACAGCGCCGGCTGGATGGTCCAGCCGCGCCGGATCGGCGACCGCATCGGCCGCCTGATTGGTGCGCCGGTGGGCACGGTGGTCGTCGGCGACACGCTCTCGATCAAGATCTACCAGGCGCTGGCCTCGGCGCTCGAGCTCAACCCGTCGCGGCGCATGGTATTGACCGACAACGGAAACTTTCCGTCCGATCTCTACATGGCCGAAGGTCTGCTCAGGACGCTCGACCGGGGATATACGCTCAAGGTCGTCGCGCCTGAGGACGTCGAAGCCGCCATCGACGACACGATCGCTGCGACGATGCTGACCGAGGTCGACTACCGCACCGGCCGGCTTCACGATATGGCCGCGCTGACGCAGAAGGCGCACAGCGCCGGCGCCATCACGATCTGGGATCTGGCACATTCCGCGGGCGCGATCCCAGTTGATGTGCTGGGCGCGAAAGCGGATTTCGCGGTTGGCTGCACCTACAAATATCTCAATGCCGGCCCCGGCGCGCCGGCCTTCATCTACGTGGCGCCTCAGCATGCCGAGAACGCACGGCCTGCGCTGTCGGGATGGATGGGACATCAGTCGCCGTTTGCATTCGATCTCGACTACCGGCCCGGCTCGGGGATCGAGCGGATGCGGGTCGGAACGCCGCCGGTGATTGCGATGGCCGCGCTGGACGCCGCGCTCGATGTCTGGGACGGCGTCAGCATGAACGACGTGCGTCAGGCGTCGATCGCGCTCGCCGATCTGTTCATCCGCGAAGTGGAGGCGCGCTGCCAGGAGCTGAAGCTGGCCTCACCGCGCGACGGAAGCAAACGCGGCAGCCAGGTCTCGTTCCGTCACGACAATGGGTACGCGATCATGCAGGCACTGATCGCGCGCGGCGTGATCGGCGATTTCCGGGCGCCGGACGCGATACGCTTCGGCTTCACGCCGCTTTACATCGGGGAAACGGAGGTTCGCGCCGCGGTCTACGTGATCGCTGACGTCATCGCCAACCGACGGTGGGACACCGCCGAATATCGCAAAAGGGCCCTGGTGACATGACCGAAAAACCCTACGACCCCTCCCAGGAAGGCGCCCAGATGTCGTTTGCGGGACGCATGTCTTACAGCGACTATCTGAATCTGGAACTTGTGCTGGGAGCCCAGAAGCCGCTCTCGGGCGCGCATGACGAACTGCTGTTCATCATCCAGCACCAAACGTCCGAGCTCTGGATGAAGCTTGCGATTCACGAAATCCGCTCGGCGATCACAGCCATTCGCCAGGATCAGCTTCAGTCCGCCTTCAAGATGCTCTCGCGCATGGCGCGGATCTTCGAACAACTCAACAATGCCTGGGACGTGTTGCGGACGATGACGCCGAGCGAATACACCAAGTTTCGCGACCGGCTCGGACAGTCCTCCGGCTTCCAGTCTTACCAGTACCGGGCGATCGAATTCCTGGCCGGCAACCGCAACCTGGCGATGCTGCACCCGCACGATCATCGCGGCGACATCGTCGCAAGGCTGGAGGAGATTCTTGCCGCACCCAGCCTCTACGACGAGGCCTTGCTTCTGCTCGGACGCAATGGCTTCGATATCGGCGAGGATGCGCATCGCACCGATTGGCGCGCGACGCGGAACGAAAATGACAAGGTTCTGGCCGCCTGGAAGACGATCTACGCATCTCCCGGAACCTACTGGATGTTCTACGAACTGGCGGAGAAACTGGTCGATTTCGAGGATTATTTCCGCCGCTGGCGCTTCAACCACGTCACCACGGTCGAGCGCATCATCGGCCTGAAGCAAGGTACCGGCGGCACCTCCGGCGTCTCCTATCTGCGCAGGATGCTCGAGATCGTGCTGTTCCCGGAGCTCTGGAAGGTGAGAACAGAGCTGTAGGATTCCGGGCCAGCCGAAGCAGTCGCGGACTTCAGCGCCTTCGGCGTGCCTCGCGAGAGCGGGGCATGCCGCGCCTGTTGACGGCGGCCGTGCGGCCTGTGAAGACACGGGACACCGATCGTCCTCGAACTCACAGACCCCACCCATGCCCCAATTGCGTCCCGCCCGCTCGTTCGTTCGCCCGCTGATCATATCGCTCGGCCTGGCCGTTGCCGCGCCCGTGGCGCATGCGGCGCCGGAGGCCGACCTTCGCGCGCTGGCGCAGCAGGAGCAGCAGCCGCTGCTCGACACCCTGCGCGACCTCGTGCAGATCGAATCGGGCAGCAAGGACATCGAGGGCCTCAACCAGATCGCCGAGCGCATCGCCGGACAGCTCAAGCAGATCGGTGGCGCAGTGGAGATCCTGCAAACCACCGACGTCTATCGGCTGGACGACACGCCCGAGAAGATCGGCCCGGCCGTGCAGGCTGTATTCACCGGCACCGGCAAGGCGAAGATCATGCTGATCGCGCACATGGACACGGTGTATCTCAAGGGCATGCTGAAGGACCAACCGTTCCGCGTCGATGGCGACAAGGCCTACGGGCTCGGCATTGCCGACGACAAGCAGGGCATCGCCACCATCCTCCATGCCGTGGCGCTGCTGCAGAAGCTCAACTTCAAGGACTACGGCACCCTCACCGTGCTCATCAACGGCGACGAGGAAATCAGTTCGCCCGGCTGGCGCAGCACCATCACCCGCGTTGCCGCGGAGCAGGATGCCGTGTTCTCGTTCGAAGGCAGCGACGCCAGCGGCACGCTCCGCCTCGCCACCAGCGGCATCGGCTCGGCCTACCTGACGGTGCAAGGTAAATCGTCACATGCGGGCGCCAGGCCCGAAGGCGGCGTTAATGCGCTCTATGAGCTGTCACACCAGGTGCTGCAGATGAAGGACCTGTCCAAGCCCGAGCAGGGGCTGAAGCTGAACTGGACGGTTTCCAAGTCCGGCACCAACCGCAACGTGATCCCCGCCGAGGCCACCGCCCAGGCCGATGCGCGCGCGCTCAAGGTTGCGGATTTCGACGAGCTCGAGAAGGCGCTGCAGGACAAGATCAAGAACCGCCTACTGCCCGACTCCAAGGTGGACGTGAAATTCGAGGTGCGTCGCCCGCCGCTCGAAGCCAATGATGCCTCGCGCCGCGTGGCAAGCCACGGCAAGACGATCTATCAGGACTTGGGCATGTCGCTGAACGTGGCCGAAAGGGCTACGGGCGGCGGCACCGACGCTGCGTTTGCCGCCCTCAAGACCAAAGGGGCCGTGGTGGAAGGCATGGGCCTGTCCGGCTTCGGCGCCCACTCCAACGATGCGGAGTACGTGCAGATCAACAGCATCGTGCCGCGTCTGTACCTGGCCACCCGCATGATCATGGACCTGTCCGACGGCAAGGTGAAATAGACCGGCAGGCTTACTGCAGGGCGTTTGCGCAGGGCCCGAAATGGCAGCCGCTGTGATTGCGGTGACTGCGCACTGTCCCTAAGCTGACGCACCGCAAACCGCTCCTGGGGAGGTCGGTGTGATGTACAAGCACCTGATCGGACTGCTTTGCTCGATCCTGCTCTCGGTCGTCCTGGCGACCCCGGGATCGGCGCTCGATCTGGGACGTCGCGGACTGCTCGGCATTACGGCCACGCCGTTGCCGGCAGGAGCCGGCTCGATTGGACCTGGCGTGCTGGCCGCGCGCGTCATCGCCGGCTCGCCGGCCGCTCAAGCCGGCGTCGTCTCCGGTGATGTCGTGGTGTCGGTGGACGGCACGCCGCTCGCCGCAGTTGACGACTTCTTGCGTGAGGTGCGGGTGCACCGCGCCGGCGACACCATCCGCGTCGAGCTGCGCCGCGCCGGCCAACCACTCACACTGGCCATCACGCTCGGCGCTGTACCGTTCGAGACTGCCTTCGGCGTCGACTTCACCTATGACGCCGTCACAACGCCGACCGGACTTCGGCGCACGATCATGACCACGCCGCAGGCGCCTGCTGCCGGTCGGCGACCGGCGGTGCTGCTGATCGGCGGCATCGGCAGCTACAGCGTCGACTATTCCTTCGATCCCGATCACGACGTCGCCGAGCCGTACCGGCGCCTGCTCACCGCCCTCACCCGCCGCGGCTTCGTCACCCTCAGGGTTGAGAAGAGCGGCGTCGGCGACAGCGAAGGGCCGCCGGCCAAGGAAGTGGATCTCGAAGGCGAGCTCGCCGGTTACGTCGCCGGCCTGCGGATGCTCAAGCAGCGGCCGGAGGTCGATCCCGAGCGGGTCTTCATTCTGGGCCACAGCATCGGCAGCGTGGAAGCGCCGATGGCCGCGGCACGCGACCCGGTGCGTGGCATCGTCGTCATGCAAGGCGTGGGCACGACGTGGTTCGAGTACGAACTCGTCAATGTGCGCCGGCAATTGGAACTGGAAGGGCTGGCGCCCGCCGCGGTGGCCGACCGCATGGCGCTCAAGGAATGGGCGATGCATCGCCTCCTGATCGAGGGCCAGCCACGCGCGGCGCTGCTGGCTGAACGGCCGGCCGCGGCGGCGATGATCAAGTATCCGGCTTCGGACGCTTACCTGCGCCAGGTCGCCGCTCTCAACCTGCCGGAGTTGTGGGCGCCGCTCGACCTACCCGTGCTGGTGGTTTACGGGACCGCGGATTTTATCACCAGTGAAGCCGACAGCCGGGCGATTCTGCAGAACGTCAACAGCGTCCACCCCGGCCGCGGCGAGCTCAGGATCATCGACCACATGGACCACTACCTGACTGATGCCGCCGACCAGGCAACGAGCTTCAAGGCTCCGCGGGCGTGGGATCTGACGCCGGCGCGGCATCCGGCCTACCAAACAGCGATCGAGTCAGTCGTCGGCGATTGGTTGGTGGCCCAAGCTGGCCACAGCGGTTGAAGGCTACAGCTTGAAGCGTGAGACGTCCGCTTTCGGGTGCATCACCACTTCGCTCAAAACGCTCTGTTCGGCCGCAGGCCGTCTCACGACGCCGGCTCCGCCTCCGCAAGGCGGAAGCGCAGCGTGAACTGGGCACCGCCGGCCGGCAGGTTCTCCACCCTCACCGTCGCATCGTGATCGTCGACGACGCCGCGCACGATCGAGAGCCCGAGCCCTGCGCCGTCGGTGCGCTGCCGATCGCCGCGCCAGAAGCGCTGGAAGATCAGGCCCTGCTCGGCGGGCGCAATCCCCGGCCCGCAGTCGCGCACCTGCACCGAGCCATCTTCGTGCACCTCGACATCGACTGAGGTCGCATCGGCGGTGTACTTGATGGCGTTCTCCGCCAGATTGAAGATCGCCCGCTGCAGCATCTCGGCATTGCCCCTGACCCGGACCGCACTGTCCGTGCCGCGCAGCGCGATGTCCTTCTGCTGCGCCAGCGCGTAGGGCGCGATCGAGCCGACCACCTCGGCGCACACCGCGCGCAGGTCCGCGGTCTCGCCGGGATCCAGCACCAGCGTATCGAGCTCGGCGATCTCGAGCAGCTGGTTGACGATCCGGCTCATGCTCTCGATGTCGGCATGCAGCTCGCTGGTCCCCTTGGCTGCGTCCAGCGTCTCGATCCGGGTCCTGAGGATCGCGAGCGGGGTGCGAAGCTGATGCGCGGCGTCGGCGGTGAACTGGCGCTGCACGTGAAAGCCGTCCTCCAGACGGTCGAAGGCCTGGTTGACGGCGGTCACCAGCGGCAGGATCTCGCTCGGAATCCCCTCGGTCGGCAGACGGATATCGGTCCTGGCCGGTCCGATACTTCTGGCTTCCTCCGAGGCGCGCAACAGCGGGACAATCGCGCGGCGGAAGATCAGGATATCGGCGGCAAGCAGGATCAGCAGGATCGGGATGGTGATCCAGCCCACCCGCCGGAAGAAGTTGGTGACGATGTCATCGATGATGACGTCGCGATGCGACAGGTCCTCGGCGACCTGGATACGCAGCGTCTGACCGCCGAGCAGCCTGGTGACGCTGGCACCGGAGATCCGGTCGACCGAGGCCGGCAGTGGCGGCGCCTCGCGATGCGACGAAAACAGCACGTGGCCGTCCGCATCGTAGATGTCGTAGCGGTAGCGGCCATAGGCGTCGGAATAGAGCCCCCTCAGGCTATCAGGCAGATTGAGCGATACCTTGCCGCTGGAATCGACCGAGAGGTTCTGGCCGAGATCGGCGGCCTGATCGCGCATTGCCTCGCGATGCAGATGGTTGATCTCCGTATTCAACAGCCACAGCAGCAAGAGCGGCAGGAAGATCGCGGCGACCGCAACCGCCACGATGTGCAGGAACACGATCCGCGAGGTCAGCGACTTGAAGCGGAACACCGCTACTTCTCCTCCGCCATCAGATAGCCGACGCCGCGAATGGTGTGGATGATGATCTTGGCGTGGTGCTCGGCGAGGAGCTTGCGCAGGCGCGACACATAGACCTCGACCGCATTCGAGGCGACCTCGCCCGACAGCCCGAAGATGTGATCCTCGACGTTCTTCTTCGGCACCACCCGCCCCTGCCGCCGCAGCAGGATCTCCAGCACCGACGTCTCGCGCGCCGAGAACACGTGCGGCGCTCCGTCGACGAACACCTGCTTGCTCTCGGTGTCGTAGACCAGATTGGCGAGCTTCAGCGACGAGCCGAGCAGCTGGCCGGGCCGGCGCAGGATGGCTTCGAGCCGTGCCACCAGCTCTTCCAGCGCGAACGGTTTCGCCAGATAGTCGTCCGCGCCGCTGCGCAGGCCGTTGACCCGGTCCTGCAGGCCGTTGCGCGCAGTCAGCACCAGCACCGGCAGCGGGTCGGTCTTGCGGCGAAGCTCCGACAGCACCGACAGGCCGTCACCGTCGGGCAGACCGAGATCGAGGATCATGGCGGCATAGGTGACGCTGCGCAGCGCATCACGCGCCTCGGCAACATTGTTGACGACATCGGATTCATATCCCGCCGCCATCAATCCGCTGGCGAGAAGTCTCGAGAGCTCGACATTGTCCTCGACGATCAAAAGGCGCATCGCAGCAGTCCTGTCTTCATTCGATGTCTTCCGTTTGCACATCTTGTCGCGATGCGCCAGCCACGGGATGAACCGCGCGACGGATCGCGGCTTGGTCAATCACCTTGGGCAATCACGATATGCAAACGACACGCATTTGGGCACAACGCCTCGATTGCGCGACCCGCGCTATGTTTTCGCTATGACCGGCCGCACCGGCCATGACGTGAAAATAGATAAACGCCTACCGGCTGCAATCAAAATCCGCGCCCACCCCGCATGAATGGGCCGGCCAGCGTAAGGCTGGCGTCAGCTAGCCCTGATAACAGATTGCTCGTTCTCGCCGAGAGCTCGACGAATGCCCAATATGCGGCAAGACCTCGATCCTCGCGCGAGGCTTTCATGCAGAATTGGCCGGGCGGGCGATGTCATTTCGAATGAAGCATATGGGCTTTGCGGCGATGCCGGTGCTGGCCGTGCTCCTCGCCGGCGCGTGGCTGATGACGCGCGCCGACGGCGTCGTGAGCGCCAAGGCTGCACAGAAGATGGCTGCGCAGAGGGTCGCAGCACAGGAGACCGCGCCGCAGGATGTCAACGTCGAGCAGCAATATGTCGCGCTGAGCGACAAGCAGGCCGCCTCGCTCAAGGTCATGGTGGCGGTACAACGTTCGTTCCGGACACTGAAGAACGCGGTCGGCTCGATCGACTTCAACCAGAACATGCTGGTGCAGGCGTTCACGCCGAACCCCGGCAGGATCGTCGACACGCCGCTCAATGTCGGTGACGAGGTTGCCAAGGGCGACACGCTGTTCACGATCGACAGCCCCGACCTGCTGCAGGCGGAATCATCGCTGCTCGCCTCGTCCGGCGTGCTCGAACTGCAGATCAGGACGCTGGCACGGGTCAGGCAGCTGCTGAAGACCGGCGGTGGCGCGCAGAAGGACGTCGACCAGGCGACGTCGGATCAGCAGACCGCAGAAGGCAACTACAAGGCCGCGCGCGACGCGGTGCGCATCTTCGGCAAGACCGACGCCGAGATCGACCGCATCGTCGCCGACCGCAAGGTCGATTCCATCCTGGTGGTCCCGAGCCCGATCTCGGGCCGGATCATCGCGCGCAACGCCGCGCCGGGGCTCTACGTGCAGCCCGGCAATGCACCGGCGCCCTACTCACTTGCCGACATCTCGACGATGTGGATGGTCGCCAATGTGATCGAGACCGATGCCCCCTCCTACCGGATCGGTCAATCGGTCGAGGTCCGCCTGCCCGCCTATCCGAACGAGGTGTTTCGCGGCCGCGTGACGACGCTCGGCCTCAACATCGATCCCACCTCGCACCGTCAGCTGGTGCGCTCGGTGATTGACGATCCCCAGCACAAGCTGCGCGCCGGCATGCTGGCGAGCTTCACCATCGAAACCGAGCCGCCGAAACTGTCGGTCAGCGTGCCGTCGGATGCGATCGTGCGCGAGGGCGACGGAACGATGACGGTGTGGGTCACGACCGACGGCCGCAAATTCGACCGTCGCACGGTGACGATCAGCATGGAGCAGGACGGCTGGCGGCAGATCCTCTCAGGCCTCGGCGCGGGCGAAAAGGTCGCGTCGTCAGGCGCAATCTTCCTCAGCAACAAGTTCGCCAATGCGGCCTCCGGATAGCACGCCGGATACGACGCTGACCGCGCGCTCGTCACCCCAAGAGGAAGTGCAGCACCTTGATCAAGAGCCTCCTCCAGTTCGGCCTGACCCGAAGCGCCGTCATCGTGCTTGGCCTCATCGTGTTCTGCGCCGCCGGGTTCGCGGCGTTCGCCAAGCTGAACATCGAGGCCTATCCGAACCCGGCGCCTGTGATCATCGAGATCACGGCGCAGGCCGCCGGGCTTTCCGCCGAGGAAATGGAGAAGTACTACACGATCCCGATGGAGGTCGGGCTGTACTCGACGCCCGGTGTCGTCAACATCCGCTCGACCTCGTTCTACGGCCTGTCCTTCGTGCGGGTCACCTTTAAATATGGCGTCGACTATTATTTCGCGCTGACCCAGGCCACCAACAGCCTCACGCAGAACGTCCAGCTGCCCGGCAATCAGGTCCCGCAGATCCAGCAATCGAGCCTGGTCGGCGAGATCTACCGCTACCAGCTCGTCGGGCCGCCGAATTTCGGCCTGACCAATTTGCGGACCTTGCAGGACTATGTCGTTGCCCGCCGGCTGATGACGCTTCCGGGTGTGGTGCAGATCAACTCCTGGGGCGGCACCACCAAGCAGTTCAATGTCGACGCCGATCTCGCCAAGCTCGAGGCCTACAACATCACCGTGCCGCAGCTGATCAGCGCGCTCGGCAATTCCAACGTCAATGTCGGCGGCCGCGAGATCGCGATCGGCCAGCAATCCGTCAACATCCGCGGCATCGGCCTGATCAATTCCGGCGGCGATGACGACATCACCAAGGGCTACAGGGTCCAGGACATCGAGAACATCGTCCTGACCCAGTCGAACGGGCTGCCGATCCAGATCAAGGACGTCGCCAAGGTGTCGATCGGCTATGTGCCGCGGCTCGGCATCGCCGGCAAGGACGGCCGTGACGACGTCGCTGCCGCGATCGTGGTGATGGGACGCACCCAGCACACCAACGACATCATCCCCAAGGTCGAGGAAGAGGTCGCCAGCATCAACAGCGACGGCACCCTGCCCCCGGGCGTCAGGATCGTGCCCTATTACGACCGCAGCTCGCTGGTCAGCGTGACGACCCACACGGTGCTGCACAATTTGCTGTTCGGCTGCCTTTTGGTGTTCGTCATCCAGTGGGTCTTTCTCGGCGACCTCAGGAGCGCGCTGATCGTCAGCGCCAACATCCCGTTCGCGCTATTCTTCGCCATCATCATCCTGGTGCTACAGGGTGAGGACGCCAATCTGCTGTCGCTCGGTGCGGTCGATTTCGGCATCATCGTCGATTCCGCCGTCATCATGATGGAGAACATCTTCCGCAACTTCCAGTCCAGCCCCGAGAACCGGCTGCGCGTGCTGCAGAACCTCGCCGAAGGCTATTGGGGGAGCGACCCGACGACGCAGCACGGCGGGCCCGCGCCGGGCTGGACCGAGCGGCTGCGCATGATCTTCGTCAGCGCGCTGCAGGTCGACAAAGCAGTGTTCTTCACCGCGGCCATCACGGTGACTGCCTTCGTGCCGCTGCTCACCATGCAGGGCGTCGAGGGCCAGATCTTCGGCCCGATGGCGCGCACCTATGGCTATGCACTGGCCGGAGCGCTGCTGGCGACCTTCACGGTGACGCCGGTGCTGGCGTCGCTGCTGCTGCCGCGGCATATCGAGGAAACCGAGACCATCATCGCGCGCTGGTTGCGCAAGAGCTACACGCCGGTGCTGCGCTGGTCGCAGGCCAATCTCAAGGTCGCTGTCGCATCCGGCATTGTGTTCCTCGGCCTCAGCGCGCTGGCGGCAAGTAGGCTCGGCAGCGAATTCCTGCCCGCGCTCGAGGAGGGCAATTTCTGGATCCGCGCCTCGATGCCGCCGACGATCTCGCTCGAGGCCGGCACCGACCCGACCCGCAAGATGCGCGAGATCCTGCTGCGCCACCCCGAGATCATCACTGTGGTGTCGCAGCATGGCCGCCCCGACAATGGCAGCGACGCCTCGCCCTTCTCCAATGTCGAATTGTTCGCGCCGATCAAGCCGTTCGACCAGTGGCCGCCGGGTCTCACCAAGGAGAAGCTCACCGAGGAGCTGCAGAAGGAATTCGACGAGGAGATGCCCGGCGTCACCTTCAACTTCTCGCAGTACATCCAGGACAACATCGAGGAGGCGCTTTCCGGGGTAAAGGGCGCCAACTCGATCAAGATCATCGGCCCCAATCTCGACGTGCTCGAAGGGCTCGCGACCAAGGTCGCGCAGGAGATGGCGAAAATCCGCGGCGTCGCCGATCTCGGCATCTTCCATCTGGTCGGTCAGCCCAATCTCAACATCCGGGTCAACCGGGAAAAGACCGCGCGCTTCGGCCTCAATACCGGCGACGTCACCACCGTGGTGCAGGCCGCGCTCGGCGGCGCCAATGCCACGACCGTGCTGGAGGGCGACCGGCAGTTCGGCGTCGTGGTGCGGCTCGATCCGAAATTCCGCAGGAGCATCGACGCGGTGCGCGACATCAAGGTTGCCTATGCGACCCCGTCGGGCACCAATGCCTATATCCCCTTGAGCGAGCTTGCCGATATCTCGCTCGATACCGGCGCGCTGTTCATCTATCGCGAGCGCAGCCAGCGCTACATCCCGATCAAGTTCAGCGTCCGCGGCCGCGATCTCGGCAGCACGGTGGCGGAGGCGCAGGCCAGGATCGCGCAAGCCGTGCCGTTGCCCACCGGCTACCGGATGATCTGGTCGGGTGAATTCGACAATCTCGAAGCCGCCAAGGCACGGCTGATGATCGTGGTGCCGGTCACGCTGCTGTTGATCTTCGTGCTGCTCTACAGCCTGTTCAATTCGCTGCGCGACAGCCTGCTGGCGCTGGCCGGCATTCCCTTCGCGGTCGGCGGCGGCCTGATCGCGCTGTACCTCGCCGGGCTCGACTTCTCGATCTCGGCCGCGATCGGCTTCATCTCGCTGTTCGGCGTCGCGGTCATGGACGGCATTCTCAACATCACCTATTTCCGCGAGCTGCGCGCGTCGGGCCAGAGCATTGCGGAGGCGGTGTTCAACGGCGCCGAGCAGCGCATGCGCCCGATGCTGATGACCGCGCTGTCCGCGGGCGTCGGCCTGTTCCCGGCCGCGCTGTCGCATGGCATCGGCAGCCAGGTGCAGCGGCCGCTGGCGACCGTGGTGGTCGGCGGCATGTTCATCGGCCCACTGCTGCTCCTGATCGTAGCGCCCGCGCTGCGCAAGATCTTCCTGTCGCGCGAACGTGCAGCCTCGCCCAGCGAGACGCCCGCCGCGGCGCCGCCTGAAGCCGCGCATTAGGGGGCGTGCCATGGACGATTTCAGCACCAGGACGCCACGTCATGCCGCTCCCGCGATGCGCGGGCTGGCCGCGGCCGCCGGCGCCCTCATGCTTGCAAGCTGCGCGGTCGGCCCCAATTTCTCGTCGCCGCCCGCCCCCACCGTCGCCGGCTACACGCCGGAGAAGCTGCAATCGCCGCCATCCGATCCGGCCGGACCGCGCGTGGCCGGGCAACACTTCGTCAACGGCGCCGACATCACGACGCGCTGGTGGGCCGCGTTCCGCTCCGCGCCGCTCAACCAGCTGATCCGCCTGTCGGTCGAGCGCAATCCGTCCCTGCAGGCCGCAGAGGCCGCGATCAGGATGGCGAACTTCAACGCGCTGGCGCAGCGCGGCCTGTACTTTCCGCAAGTCGGTGCAAACTTCACCCCGTCCGACCAGCTCGTCTCCAACGCCGTGTCGGGGCCCGGCAACACGGCGCAGGCGCGCTACACGCTGTACACCGCGCAGCTCAATATCAGTTTCGTGCCCGACGTGTGGGGCGAGAACATGCGTAACGTCGAGAGCCTCGACGCGCTCACCGAGCAGGCCCAGTTCCAGCTCGAGGCAGCCTATCTGACGCTCACCTCCAATGTGGTGACGGCGGCGATCCAGGAGGCCTCGCTGCGCGGCCAGATCGCCGCCACCGAGCACATCATCAAGGTCGAGCGCGACATCCTCGGCATTCTGCAGAACCAGTTCAATGCCGGCCAGGCGGCGCAGGTCGACGTGCTGGCGCAACAGGCGGCGCTCGCGCAGTCCGAGGAGACCTTGCCGCCGCTGCAGAAGCAGCTCGCGATCCAGCGCGATTTGCTCACGGCGCTAGCCGGGCAATTCTCCGCCGATGAGATCCTGCAGAAATTCGATCTGCAACGGCTCGCGCTGCCGGCCAATCTGCCGGTGAGCCTGCCGAGTACGCTGGTGGCGCAGCGCCCCGACGTGCGGGCGGCCGAGGCCAATCTGCATTCGGCAAGCGCGCTAGTTGGTGCCGCGATCGCAGCAAGGCTGCCGAGCTTCACCATCTCTGCCAACCCCGGCTCGACTGCCTTCAACGCCGCCCAGTTGTTCACGCCGGGGACGCTGTTCTACACGGTTGCCGGCAGCGCGACCCAGACCGTGTTCGACGGATTGACGCTGTACCACAAGCAAAAGGCGGCGGAGGCCGCGCTCGAGCAGGCCAATGCGCAGTACCGCCAGGCCGTCATCACGGCGTTCCAGAACGTCGCCGACGCGCTGCGCAGCCTGCAGGCCGACGCCCGTGCCGTACAGGCCGCGATCAAGGCGGAGGACGCCGCCAAGGCCAGCCTCGACATCGTGCAGAAGCAGCTCGGGCTCGGCCAGGTCAATCAGGTCAATGTGCTGAACGCGCAGCAGGTCTATTTGAATGCCGCGATCACCCGCGTGCAGGCGGTGGCGACGCGGCTGTCCGACACCGCGGCGCTGTTCATGGCGCTCGGTGGCGGCTGGCCGACCGATTGCGCAACCAGCGACTGGCGTTCCTGCGTGTTCGAAGGCCGCGTCGCGTCGAGGAACTGATCGTTCAATGAGCTAAGCCCCGAAGCGATGGCTTCGGGGCTTGCTGTCGTCATGCCGAGCCGCGATCACACCTGCGAGTGGCGCGCCATGAAATTGTCGTAGCCGACTTCGGCGACCTGGAACCATTGATAGCCGTTGTTGGAGAACGACGTCAGCGAGTCATAGACCTTCTTGAAGTTGGCGTTGGTCGCCGAGACCTCGGAATGCAGCTCCTTTGCGGCCTTGAAGGAGGCTTCCATCACCGTAGGCGGGAACGGGCGCAGCTTGGTGCCGACCGCGAGCAGCTTCTTCAGCGCGATCGGGTTGGCCTGGTCGTAACGCGCCATCATCCAGTTGTTGGCGAGATGGCCGGCCTGCTCGAGCACGAACTGATAGTGCTTCGGCAGCGCATTCCATTTGTCGAGGTTGATCATCGCCACCAGCATCGGGCCGCCTTCCCACCAGCCGGGGAAGTAATAGTTCGGCGCAACCTTGTGGAAGCCGAGCTTCTCGTCGTCATAGGGACCGACCCACTCGGCTGCATCGATGGTGCCTTTTTCCAGCGCCGGATAGATGTCGCCGCCGGCAAGCTGCTGCGGCACCGCGCCGAGCTTCTGCATCACCTTTCCGGCAAAGCCGCCGATGCGGAATTTGAGGCCCTTGAGATCGTCGACGCTGGTGATCTCCTTGCGGAACCAGCCGCCCATCTGGCAGCCGGTGTTGCCGGCCAGCAGCGAGGTGACGTTGTAGCTCTTGTAGAACTCGTTGAGCAGCTCCTTGCCGCCGCCGATCATGTACCAGGCCTGGTTGAGGCGCATGTTGGGTCCGAACGGCACCGAGGAGCCGAAGGTGAAGGTGGCGTCCTTGCCGTAATAATAATAGGGCGCGGTGTGCCCCATCTCGACGGTGCCGTTCTGCACGGCGTCGAGCACCTGCAGGCCCGGCACGATCTCACCGGCGGCAAAGGTCTGGATCTGGAATTTGTTGTCGGTGGCTTCACCCACCGCCTTCGCCATCAGCTCGGCGCCGCCGTGCAGCGTGTCGAGCGACTTCGGCCAGCTCGTCGTCAGCCGCCACTTGAGCTCCGGCATCGACTGCGCGATGGCCGGCGCCGCGACGGTTGCGGCACCGGCGACGCCCAGACCCGTGACCTTGATGAAATCCCTGCGCTTCATTTGAATGAATCCTGCCCTGTATGATTGTGTTGTCCGAGCGTCGACTGCTTGCGATCGTCGCGCCGCTTTTCTTTTTTGCCGTCACGACCGGAGACCGATCATGCGCCGCCTTCGTGCCGAGGCTTCGGGCGCGAGCATGGAGCATCCCCTTGCCGAACGCCAGACGCAAAAAACCCGGCCTCCTCGCGGAGGCCGGGCTACTTAAGTCGAACCTTGGCACGGGCTTCAGTCCTGGAAGCGAAGCCCTTTCCTATCTGTTGCAGCGTTCTCCTCGCGCGAACGCTGCGCCGATCAGCCGCGGGTGCGCGAGCGGATCATGAAGCTGTCGAAGGTGTACTCGGCGACCTGCCACCACAGATACTGGTCGGAGCGGTACGCCTGCATGGCGTCGATCGACTTCTTGAAGTCGGCGTTCTTGGCGGAGATCTCGCCCCACAGCTCGTTGGTCGCCTTGAGGCAGGCCTCGAGCACTTCGTTGGTGAACGGACGCAGCTGGGTGCCGCCGGCCACCAGCCGCTTCAGCGCCGAGGGGTTCTGCATGTCGTAGCGCGCATTCATCCAGCTGTTAGCGTTGGCGCACGCATTGGTCAGGATCGCCTGGTAGTTCTTCGGCAACGCGTTCCACTTCTCCAGGTTGATGAAGGAGTGCACGGTCGGACCGCCTTCCCAGAAGCCCGGATAGTAGTAGTACTTCGCGACCTTCTGGAAGCCGAGCTTCTCGTCGTCATAGGGACCGACCCACTCGGCGGCGTCGATGGTGCCCTTTTCGAGCGCCGGATAGATGTCGCCGCCGGCGAGCTGCTGCGGCACCACGCCGACCTTCTGCAGCACCTGACCTGCGATGCCGCCGATGCGGAATTTGAGGCCGGAGAGATCGGCGACCGTCTTGATCTCCTTGCGGAACCAGCCGCCCATCTGGGTGCCGGTGTTGCCGGTCGGGAAACCGATCACGCCGAACTTCTTGAAGAACTCGTTGCCGAGCGCCTCGCCGCCGCCCTGGTACCACCAGGAGTTCTGCATGCGCGCGTTGAGGCCGAACGGCACCGACGCATAGATCGCAAAGGTCGGGTCCTTGCCGACATAGTAGTACGACACGGTGTGGCACATCTCGACCGTGCCGTTGGAGGTCGCGTCCAGCGCCTGCAGGCCGGGGACGATTTCGCCCGCCGCGAACACCTGGATCTGGAACTTGTTGTCGGTCATTTCGGCGACGTATTTCGAGACCTCGACGGCGCCGCCGTAGATGGTGTCCAGCGACTTCGGGAAGCTCGAGGTCAAGCGCCACTTGATTTCAGGCGAGGACTGCGCGATCGCCGGCGCCGCAACCGCCGTCGCGGCAGCACCGGCCGCAGAAACTTTCAAAAAATCACGACGCTTCATCGTAAGGCTTCTCCTTGAGGGGCGTTTCCCAGTGACCGCAAGCAGTTCTCCGGCGGGACGCTTGCACAGGCCTGCCGAGGCGCTCTGGGTCGGCCCTTTAACACGGAAGGCGGCCTCACGGAAACGCGACAATGGCATGACCACGCCAATTAAACGAAAGTCTGATGACGCGGGAATCGGCCGGGAATTGCGGCTCAGGCCGCGGCGATGACGCCTTGCAGCTGTTCGCGGACCGGGCCCCTTCGATCGCGCGGTAAATCGCCGCGTGCGGGCCGTCCGGCCCGCGCTCAACCACCAGGCTACCGGGGCAATCAGCGCCGCGTCGTCTCCCGCGCTTTCTTGGCCTGGTTGGCCAAATGCCGCCCGCGCCGGATCCAGCTTTGCGCGGTCGTGTGGCTCACGCCATACGTCTTCGAGATCGCCGCCGCGGCCTCCTTGATCGAGTCGGATTTCTTCGCAATGTTGAACGCCATCCGGGAAGCCTCTTCGCGCTTCTCCCGCGTCAGATGTTTGCGGCGTGCTTTCTTTGCTGGTGCTGCCATGTTGATCGTGGCCTCACGGCCTTTCCCGCGGTTACGGCCTGGCGATGGACTCGTTCAAGCTGACGGACAGACTGGTACGATTCGGCTATCTCTTCACAACCATACAGGCCGAAAGCGGCCCAGCAACCGTTCAGCGCGACAGTTCTGTGAAGAACCGCCGCCGAGGCCGACGCCTTTAGAGCCCGGCCCGCGACGACGGCAAGGCAACCTCAGGCTGCGGCGATGACGTCCTGCAGCTGCTCACGGACCTTGCCGCCGATCGCGCGGTAAATCGCCGCGTGCGGGCCGTCCGGCTCGCTCTCGACCACCGGGGTGCCGGAATCGGACGCGGTCCGGATGGCGATGTGCAGGGGAATTTCGCCGAGGAACGGCACCCCGAGCTTCTCGGCCTCGTGGCGGGCACCGCCATGGCCAAAGATGTCCGAGCGCGTGCCGCAATGCGGGCACTGGAAATAGCTCATGTTCTCGACGATGCCGAGCACCGGCACGTTGACCTTCTTGAACATCGCCAATCCCCGCCGGGCGTCGATCAGCGAGAGGTCCTGCGGGGTCGAGATGATGACGGCGCCCTTGAGCGGGACGTTCTGCGCCAGCGTCAGCTGGGCGTCGCCGGTGCCGGGCGGCATGTCGACCACCAGCACGTCGAGCGTGCCCCAGGCGACGTCGCGCAGCATCTGGGTGATCGCGGACATCACCATGGGCCCGCGCCAGATCATCGCGGTGTCCTCCTCGACCAGGAAGCCGATCGACATGATCGACAGGCCGAAGCGCTGCAGCGGAATCATCTTCTTGTCGTCGTTGAGCTGCGGCTTCTCGCGGATACCGGTCAGCCGCGGCACCGACGGGCCGTAGATGTCGGCGTCGAGCAGCCCGACGCGCAGGCCGAGGTCGCGCAGGCCGAGCGCGAGGTTGAGCGCCGTGGTCGACTTGCCGACCCCGCCCTTGCCGGAGGCAACGGCGATCACGGCGGAGATGCCGGGAATCTCGGCCTGGCGCGCCATCGGCGATTGCGCGCCGGGCGGATGCGGATGCCGGTGCGCGGACGCCGGCGGGACGCCGCCGGCCGGGCGCGGTGCAGGCGCCGCGGCGCCCGCCTTGCGCTCCGCGGTCAGCGCGATCATCGCCACGCTGACGCCGGGAATGGCGCGCACGGCGTTCTCGGCCTGCGCACGCACGCTTTCCCAGGCGCGGGCCTCCGCGGCGTCAACGTTGATCGAGAAGAACACCTTGCCGTCGGTGACCGTGATCGCCGACAGCACATTGGCGTTGGTCAAGGCTGTGCCGCGCGGCGACATCACCTTGGCAAGGCAATCGAGAACCTGTTGCTGCGTCACGCTCACCGCGCATCTCCTGGCTTTTCAGTGGGCATGATCTCCGCGCAAACGCGTCGCGTTTGTCGCGCCGGAAAACCTCAGTTCCGGATCATGCCCAGGGAGACGACCCATAGAGCGTTGCAGCGCAAAAGGCTACCTCGCTCCGACATCGTCCCGCCGCTCGGCCGGCGCTGCCGAGCCGCCTTCCTTGGCGGCCTCGTAGTTCAGCTCGATCATGACCCCGTTCGGGTCGTTGACGAAGATCTGCCAGAGGTCGCCACCGGGAACCTGGCGCGAGTCGAATTCCATGCCCTTGGACTGAAGCCGCTGCCTCATCCCGTCAAAGCCCTGGCTGGCAAAGGCGACGTGGTGGACGACGCCGGAATCCGGCTTTTGTGCCTCGCTGGTCTGCGAAATATCGACCAGATGCACGACCGCCTTGCCCTCGCTGTACATCCATGCGCCGGGGAACGCGAAGTTCGGCCGCGCGCCTTTTTCCAGGCCCAGAATGTCCTCATAGAACCGCACCGTGGCGGCGAGATTCCGGGTCCGGATATTGAAATGATCGAGCACACCCACGCTCATGCGAGACACTCCCTTTTTTGTGAAGTTCTTTGGTGGGCCATCCTAGCACAAAACCGCCATCTGCCATCCAACGAAGCCGTTGCCCTCCGCTGCGCAGGGGGTATGGTGCGGCTCCTTCCATGGACGGAATGCCCTGCCCGCCGCGACGTTTTCCGGCGGTCTCAAGGGGCGATCACCACGGCAAATCACAGAACCCAAGGTAACAGATATGGCTAAAGTCGCTTTTCTCGGTCTCGGCGTGATGGGTTTCCCGATGGCGGGACACCTCGTGAAAAAGGGCGGCCATGAGGTCACCGTTTACAACCGGACTGCGGCGAAGGCGAAGGAATGGGCCGACAAGTTTGGCGGCAAGACGGCGCCGACGCCGAAGGCCGCCGCCGAAGGCCAGGATTTCGTGATGTGCTGCGTCGGCAATGACAACGACCTGCGCGCGGTCACGATCGGCGCCGACGGCGCCTTCGCCGGAATGAAGAAGGGTGCGACCTTCGTCGACCACACCACCGCCTCCGCCGAAGTCGCCCGCGAGCTCGACGCGGCTGCCACCAAGGCCGGCTTCAAGTTCGTCGACGCGCCGGTGTCCGGCGGCCAGGCCGGCGCCGAGAACGGCGTGCTGACGGTGATGTGCGGCGGCAGCGCGGACGCCTATGCCGGCGCCGAGCCGATCATCACCGGCGCCTATGCGCGGATGTGCAAATTGCTGGGACCGGCAGGCGCCGGCCAGCTGACCAAGATGGTCAACCAGATCTGCATCGCCGGCCTCGTGCAGGGCCTCTCCGAAGGCATCCACTTCGCCAAGAAGAGCGGCCTCGACGTCGCGGCCGTGATCGAGACCATCTCCAAGGGGGCGGCGCAGTCCTGGCAGATGGAGAACCGCTACAAGACCATGAACGAGGGCAAGTACGATTTCGGTTTCGCGGTCGAGTGGATGCGCAAGGACCTGTCGATCGCGCTGGCCGAAGCCCGCCGCAACGGCGCCACGCTGCCGGCCACCGCGCTGGTCGACCAGTTCTATGCCGAGGTCGAGAAGATGGGCGGCAAGCGCTGGGATACGTCGAGCCTGCTCGCCCGCCTGCAGCGCTAGCTGCCCGCGCAGCCAAGGTGTCCCGCGCCCGCGGGTCACCTGCCATGCGGTGTTGCCTCCCAAATTCCGCTCCCTCGCGCGCTGTCGACGGCTAAATATAGCGGTAGCTTGAAACCCGCCGTCGATGCCGCATGCCCGAGAGGAAAGCGAGACGACCTTGCAATATCTGGTGTGGTCGCTCCCGTTCGTCGTCGTCGCGGCGCTGATCGCCACCGGACGTGCCTCCTCCACCGTGGTGGGATTGTTCGGTCTCGTCAGCTCGCTGATTGTCGCCATGGCGGCGCCACCGCACCCTTTTGGCAGTTACGATGCGCTCGGCGCGATTGCGCGCGGCGGATGGCTGGCGCTGCTCGTCGGCGCCGTCATTCTTGGAGGATTATTCTTCCGCGAGGTGGTCTCGGAGCATCGCGTGGCAAGCAATCCGGTGCCGGTCGCGCCGGAGCGGCGCCGCAAGCAGCTCTACACAACGTGCTTTCTGATCGGCCCGTTCGCGGAGGGAGCGACCGGCTTCGGCGTCGGTCAGGTCACGGTTGCGCCGATCCTCAACGGCATCGGGCTTGCGCCGCTCCACGCCATCCTGTTCGGGCTGTTCAGCCAGATGATGGTGTCATGGGGCGCGATGGCCAACGGCACGATCGTCGGCTCGTAACTGTCAGGGATTACGCCGACCGACCTCGGCGTGCACAGCGCCCTCCTCACAGTGCCGCTGCTGCTGGCCTGGCTCGGTCTGTTCTGGCGCATCGCCGCCATCGCCAAGGTTCCCGGGACGGCGCTTGATTTTATCGGCGAAGCGCTGTGCACGATTGCGGCCGGTGGGCTGCTGGTCGCCGCCAACGCTCTGTTCGGTCCGGAGGTCGCCGCCCTGGCGGCCCTTGGACCGCTGATCGTCGCAAGATTCCTGTTGAGCGGCCGGCCCAATCGCGAACAGTGGCGCGCGGCGCTGCGCGTCGGGCTACCTTACGTCGCCCTGATCGCCATCCTGATGGCGACGCGCGCGATCACGCTGCTGAACGAATGGCAGCGCCTTGCGCTCGCGGTGCGGCCGTTTGCCGACGGCCCGACCTGGTTTCCCCTGCTGCATCCAGGCTCCTGGCTGCTCGTGGTCGGCCTTGCCACGACGATCGCGATGCGACGGCCGGCGGCGTCTGTGCTCGGACGCGCATGGAGCCGGGGCCACAAACCCATCCTCACCATCGGCTGCTTCCTTGCGATGGCGCAGGTGATGGCCGCATCGGGCCTCGCCGACGGCCTCGCGAGGGGCCTGAGGTCGGCGCTTGGCCCGCTCGCCGTTCTGGCGACGCCCCTGTTCGCCGGGCTGTTCGGATTCCTGACCGGCAGCAGCAACGCCGCCAACGGCCTGTTGATGCCAGCCCAGATCGCGCTCGCCAGGGACGCCGCGCTCAGCCTGCCGTGGCTCGGCGCAATCCAGAACACTGCAGCCGCAGCCCTGACCATGCTGTCGCCGGTGCGGGTCGCGGTCGGCTGCGCGCTGGCCGGAAAGCCCGATCTCGAGCGGACCGTGTATCTGCGCGGCTGGCCGCTCGGTGCGGTTCCGCTCGCGATCCTGGTGGGTGCCGCGGCGCTGCTGCTGGTGAGATGGTGAGATTCATCGCGCGCCACGGCGCCCGCGCAAAAGTTAATTTAACCCCCCGTTAACGCTTTTCTTTAGCTCTTTAAGTCATCGCTTAATGATTTAGCGTCACAGATAGACAATGCAAAAAGCCCGCGCGGTTCGCGGGCAGGATTTGTGTTGTTTATGAGTAATCCCGCAGAAAAGCCTGAAGTTGTACAGCTTCCGGCAAGCCCCCAGGTGGCGTCGCCGGTGAATAGCCGGCGTGCCGCCGCGCAGCGGGTGCGTGAGGCGCGGGATCGGTTAACGTCAACCAGTGGAACCCGCCCGGCGTTCGACGCCGAACTGCTCCGGCAATACGCCCAGACCCGGATGTCGGCGTCCTACGTCGTGATGCTGCTCGTGGTCGCGACCGGTGTGCTGTTTGGCCTCTGGATGCAGCCGATCGTGGCCGGCGCCTGGACCGTCGGCATCCTCGCCGTCCATCTCGCGATCATCCGCAGCTGCGCCCGCTTCCTCGCCGAGCCCCCCTCGGTCGCGGTGACCCGCAAATGGCGGACGCGCTTCGTGCTGCTCGACCTGCTCTACGGCCTGTGCTGGACCGCGATCCTGATCCACCCCGCCGGGCGCGATCTCGCCTCCAACACGCTGATGATGTTCCTGATGCTGCTGGTGATCGCAGTCTCCAGCATGCTGGCGGCGAGCCTGCCGATCGCAGCCCTCGCGGCGACCGTTCCAGTGACGGTCGGCATCGCGCTCGACCTCGTGCTCAACGGCGCGTTCGACAATTATGTGCTGGCGCTGCTCGCGCTTGCCGCCGAGGGTTATTTCGCGCTGCTGGCGCACCGCCTGCATTCGACCACGCTGGCGACGCTGGAGGCCCGCGCCGAAAAGGACGCGCTGATCGGCGAACTGGAACAGGCCAAGGCGATCTCCGACGAGGCGCGGCACCGCGCCGAATCCGCCAACGTCGCCAAGTCGCGCTTCCTCGCCCAGATGAGCCACGAACTGCGCACGCCGCTTAACGCCATCCTCGGCTTCTCCGAGGTGATGAAGAGCGAGATCTTCGGCGCGCATGCCGTTGCGGTGTACAAGGAATATTCCGCCGACATCCATAATTCCGGCGTGCACCTGCTCAATCTCATCAACGAGATCCTCGACCTGTCGCGCATCGAGGCCGGCCGATACGAGCTGAACGAAGAAGCCGTGGCACTGGTGCATGTCGTCGCCGATTGCCACCATCTCTTGAAGCTGCGTGCCTCCAGCCGCGGCATCACAATCCACGAAGTGTTCGAGCATGGCATGCCCAGGATCTGGGGCGACGAACGCGCCATCCGCCAGGTCGTGCTCAACCTGCTCTCCAATTCAATCAAGTTCACGCCGCAGGGCGGCGAGATCTGGCTGAAGGTCGGCTGGACCGCATCGGGCGGGCAATATCTGAGCGTCAAGGATACCGGAAGCGGCATCGCCGAGGACGAGATCCCGGTCGTGCTGGCCTCGTTCGGTCAGGGCTCCAACTCGATCAAGTCGGCGGAACAGGGCGCAGGCCTTGGCCTGCCGATCGCGAAAAGCCTGATCGACATGCATGGCGGCACCTTCACGCTGAAATCGAAACTGCGCATCGGCACCGAGGTGATCGTGACCTTGCCGCCGGAACGGGTGATGAGCGCGCTGGCGCCAATGGCGGAAGAATCACCGCCGATGCAGCCGGAGCCCGCGGAGCCCACGATGGGCGCCGACCGTACACGTGTGCGCCGCAGGGCGATCATGAGTGCCGGCACCGGATTGTAGCAGCATGGCGCGGGAGACCATGCTCACGACAAAAAGCTGAGGCGTGATGACAGCATCGCGCTTCGGCCGGCTTGCACCAGCGGCTGAAACCGTTCAACACTGGAAGAATGAGCTCAGAAACGCCGTGTATCGCAGTCTGCATGATGGACCCCAAAACGAAGCTCTGCTTCGGCTGTGGCCGCACGCTTCCGGAGATCGCGCGCTGGCACAAGATGGACCGCACGGAGCGGCTGACGGTGATGGCGACGTTGCCGGCGCGCATGGCGGACGCCGGGCTCGAGCGCATGGAGCCGCATCCGAAGCGCGCCTGATCGGCGCAGCCGCCGGAGACGCACCGTGACCCGCATCCTCCTCGTCATCCTGCTGCTGATGACGACCGCCGGCGCCGTCGTGACCTATGGCGATCCCGACCAGATCGCGCGCGCAAGGGAAAATCTCAACCAGATCCTCGGCCGCAGCACTGCCACCACTGCGTCGGCCCCCGCCTCTGCCCCCGCCGTGCAGATCGCACGCGGCCAGGGCGGTGAGTTCGCATTCCGCGCCAAGATCAACGGCGTCAGCGCGCCGATGGTGATCGACACCGGCGCGACCTCGGTGGTGCTGACCTGGGAAACCGCCAAGGCGATCGGGCTGCCGACCGACATGCTCGAATACAATGTCGACCTCGAGACCGCCGGCGGTCACACCAAGGCGGCGCGGCTGACGCTCGATCGGCTCGCGGTCGGCAAGCTGGTCGAGAAATCGGTGCCGGCGCTGGTGGTGCAGCGCGGGCAGATGAAGACCAATTTGCTCGGCATGAGCTTCCTCGACCGTCTCGAGAGCTGGGGCGTCCGCTCCGACACGCTGTCGCTGACCGGATACCCCGACGTCACCGGTAGTGTCTCCCCCTCAAGCCGGCACCGGCGCCCGCGCATGGCCGTCGACTAGAGTGTGATGAGCTTTAGTTGAATCAATTCGCCGAGCATTCGGTTCACCTCTCCCTTGGGAGAGGTCGGCGCGCAGCGCCGGGTGAGGGATTACGGTCTCTCCTTGGAGCCGCGGCCCCTCACCCGATTTGCTTCGCAAATCGACCTCTCCCCGTCGGGGAGAGGTGAACCGAGCCCGTGGCTGACCGATCTGAATTTATCGCGTTCTCGCGCGATCGCGAACGGCACACGCCCGCCGCTAGCGGTCGTCATCGTGGATCGACGACGGATGCCGGCACAGTGGCATGACGCGGATCTCCATGAATGGAAACAGCGGCAGGCTGGACAGGATGTCGTGCAATTCCTGCGGGCCTGAGACGTCGAAGACGCTGACATTGGCGTAGCGTCCGGCCACCCGCCACAGATGTCGCCAGGCGCCCGTCCGCTGCAGCTCCATGGCGCGGATTCGTTCCGCCTGCTTCAGCGCATCGGTTCGCTCAGTCGGCAGATCGTGCGGAATCCGCACCTCCATTTCGACGTGAAACAGCATGACGGTGAACTCTCTCTGCAAGGATGAAGTGGCGCGAAAACGGAACGGAGCCGCCGTGCGATCGCGGCGGCTCCGATATTCTGTCTACCAGATCGTCAGCCCTGTCGTCAGCCTTGCACCAGACCGCGGCTGACGAGGTTGATGTCATCGGGGTTGATGAGGTCCTTCGCCGTCCAACCGGAGACGTCATAGTCGCTCATGCAGTTGCGCACGAAGTCCTGCATGGCGCCGAGGTCGCCGGTGGCGCTCGCGGCCATCAGCGTCTCGACGCGCAGGTTCTCGTAATTGCCCGCATAATTGCGCTCGTAGAGCTCATGCCGGCCGCCGAACTCGGAGCCGATCGCATCCCAGAGCAGCTTGAGCAGCTTGATCCGGTCGATCGCCGCATAGCCGTTGGAGCCGCGCACAAAGCGGTCGAGATAGGGCCGGATGGCTTCGCTTTCCAGATCGGCCGAGCTCGACGGCAGATAGATCAGGCCGCTCGCGACATGGCGCTCGATCAATTCCTTGATCCGCGGATAGGCCATCGGCGCAAACACACGATAGGCCAGCCCGTAGTTCAGATTGGGCAGATTATATCCCTCGGTCCCCTGCCATGCGATCGGCGATTTCACCATCGCATCGGAAATGCCGTGGAACAGATTGCGCCAGGCGATCACCTCGCCGACTGCCGTCTGCACGCCGCGGAAATCCTTCGACCCGGTCGCCTCGACCGCCATCGAGAACAGGCCGGCGATGAAGTCGAGCTTGACTGCAAGCCGCGTCACGCCGTGCAGCGTGAACCGCGGCACGAAGCCCGACGCCGGGAAGAACTGGTTAATCTTGCCGACGTCGCCATAGATGAAGACGTTCTCCCAGGGCACCAGCACCTTGTCGAAGACCAGAATGGAGTCGTTCTCGTCGAAGCGGCTCGACAGCGGATAGTCGAACGGCGAGCCGGTCGCGGCCGCCGTGAATTCGTAGGACGAGCGGGCGATCAGCTTGACGCCCTTGGCGTCCATCGGGGCCGTGAAGATCAGCGCGAACGACTTGTCCTTGATCGGGATGCCGTAATGCGCGATAAAGTTGTAGTGCGTGAGCGCCGAACCGGTCGCGACCACCTTTGCGCCTGACACGATCAGGCCTGCGTCGGTCTCCTTCTCGACATGCATGAAGACGTCGCGCACATCCTCGATCGCGCGGTCACGATCGATCGGCGGATTGACGATGGCGTGATTCCAGAAGTCGAGCCGCTCCTGGGTCCGGGCATACCACTTCCGGGCGTTGCCGGCATACTCGCCGTAGAAGCCCGAATTTGCGCCCAGCGTTCCGAGGAATGCCGCCTTGTAGTCCGGCGAACGGCCCATCCAGCCGAAGGCAACCTTCTGCAATTCGGCGATCGCATCGCGCCCCCTGATCAGATCGTCGGCCGTTCGCGACCCCAGGAAGAACGGATGGGTCAACTGTCCCGAGCCGGTGTCGGTCAGGACGCCGATCTGATCCTTCTTCTCATGAAAGCGGTCGTACCAGCGCGCCACCATCCGCGCCGAATTGCGGAAGGCGGGATGCGCCGTGACGTTCTTGACGCGCTCGCCGTAGATGTAGATTTCGCGGCCGTCCTGGATGCTGTCCAGGAATTCCGCGCCGGTATAGACGCTGGTTGACGCAGGCGTGTCGGCCCGCAGGGCAGCTGCAGTAGTCATGAACGTTTCTCCTCCGCTTGTGTGGTGGGACCGGGGAGTTGCCACACCGGCCTGGGACCATCTCGTCACGCTCTTGGTCGGCGTGACATCGGAGGAAACGCTACGCGCTGAGCGGGAGCGGGCGAAAGGTATCACACCATACCGCGCGGACTGGCCCGGGCCGGGCTATGACTCGGGTGGCACGGACCTGACGGCAATGACCGTCCGGCCGATGCAACGCCGCAGCTGACGCAGCAATTGCACAGCACGGCAAGGGAGCGAAACCGGAGCGAACCATGGGCCAAGGTTTGGGCAAGGATTTTGACAGCACCACTGTCACTTTCCATCGCGATGCAGAATTGGCCCTCGACTCGAGCGTCGTGACGATCGGCGCATTTGACGGCGTCCACCGCGGCCATCAGGAATTGCTCCGGCAGACGATTGCGGCAGCCCGACGCCGCGGCGTTCCGGCCGTGGTCTACACCTTCGATCCTCCGCCAAAGGTCTATTTCGGCCAGGCCGAGCCGCTGATATCGCTCAGCGAAAAGCTCGAGCGCATCGCGACATTCGCGCCTGACCACATCGTCGTCGCCGGTTTCAACCAGATCTATGTCCGCCGTACCGCGGCCGATTTCCTCGCCGAGTTGCAACGTTTGCAGCCTCGCGAGGTGATCGTCGGCGAGGATTTTCGCTTCGGGTCCTGCAAGGGTGGCACCGCGCTGTTGCTGCGGCAGCACTTCAACACCCGCATTCTGCCGCCGGTGCGCTGCGGCAATGGCGAGATCGTCTCGAGCAGCCGTATCCGAAGCTTGCGGCGATCCGGCCTTGCCGCCGCCGCCGCGGCGCTGGAAAACTGGCTAGATATCGTGACCGCGCCACCGGCCAATCGATCCTCTCTGGTCCAACTCAAGGTCGCAAGCCAATGACCGCCATCGATCCGCGAGAGCTGCGCAATGCCTGTGGCCAATTCGGCACTGGCGTCACCATCATCACGACGCATTGCGAGGGACGCGACCACGGCATGACGGCGAACGCCTTCATGTCGGTGTCGCTCGAGCCGCCGCTGGTCGCAATCTCGATCGCGAAGAGCGCGAAGATGCTTGGCAACATCCAGAAGACCGGCCGCTTTGCGGTCAGCGTCCTTGCCGAAGGGATGGAGGATCTCGCCTGGCATTTCGCCGGCAAACCCAGGCTCGACCTCTGCGACGTGTTCGAACGCCGCAACGAGCTGCCTGTCATCGCCAACGCAGCGGCGTATTTCGTAACCGATCTTGCGGATGAGATCATCGCAGGAGATCACACCATCTTCCTCGGCCATGTCCGCGAGATGGCGCTCGAGCAAAGCAAGAAGCCGCTGCTGTTCTTCCGCGGCCGTTTCGGCGGCCTTTGCCGATCCGCACCCCGCGCCCGCGATGCTGGAGAATGCCGGCTACGAATTCGTCTGGTGAGACCACCAACCGAGATTCCCGAAACGGGGATGCAAGTTCGATCAAACTGCAAGAAAAGGAGGAAACGACCATGCTGAACGTCAACAAGGACACCATCACCGACCACGTGATCGCCGCGCTCGCGAAGGACATTCCGGATCGCAACCGTCAGATCATGACCAGCCTGATCCGCCACATGCACGATTTCTGCAAGGAGGTCGACCTGACCTTCGCCGAGTGGTTCGCCGCCTGCGAATTCCTGCGCCGCGCCGGCGACATCTCGGACGAGAAGCGCAACGAGTTCATCCTGATCGCGGATATTCTCGGCGTCGAGGTGCTGGTCGACATGCTCGATAACCGCGTCACCGACGGCGAGAGCGAGTCCACCGTGCTCGGGCCGTTCTACCGGGAAAATCCGCCGGTGCTGGCCAAGGGCGCCTCCATCATCAAGAAGACGTTCGACAACGCGCAGACAGTCAAGGTGTCCGGTCGCATCAGCGACACCGCGGGACGCCCGATCGAGGGCGTCACCATCGACGTCTGGGAAGACGCGCCGAACGGGCTCTATGATCTGCAGGATCCGGAGCAGCCGGCCTATAATCTGCGCGGACGGTTCACCACCGACGCCAACGGCGAATATGCCTTCGTCGCGCTGCGCCCCGAGCCCTACCCAATCCCCTATGACGGCGCCGGCGGCGAGCTCCTGAAGTACATGGGCCACCATCCCTGGCGTCCGGGCCACATCCACTTCATGCTCTCGAAGGACGGCTATCAATCGCTGATCTCGCAGATCTACGATTCCGAGACCAAGTACCTCGACAACGACTCGGTGTTTGCCGTGAAGCAGAGCCTGATCGGCAAATTCAGCAAGGCCCCGGCCGGCGCCGACACCGACCTCGTTCTCGACTTCGACTTCAAGCTCAAGAAGGCGGCGGTCGAGCGGCTCGTCGCGGCCGAGTGATGCGCGTTACGCCCTGCCAGGCCTCGCAGAGCCCGGCAGGGCCCATTTTGAACTGACATGTGAGGACATATGAGTCGTGCCTTGATCGACATCGCCGAGCCCATGCAACACATGCAGCCTCTCGCGAAAGACACTACGATCCGCAGCATCCGCGCGACCATCGTGGAGGCGCCGACCCGCCGGCGGCACAAGCTTTCCAACACCGAAGTCACGCATCAGGGCTACGTGCTGGTCCGTGTCCTGCTCGACAATGGCGTGGCGGGTATCGGCGAAGCCTCGACGCTCGGCGGGCCGCGCTGGGCCGAGGAGAGCGTGGAATCGATCAAGGCCGCGGTCACGAATTATCTGGCGCCGGTGCTGCTGGGACAGCCTGCCCTCGCCTTCGAAGCCAATGCGCTCCGCATGAGCAAGGCCGCCACCCGCAATTTCGCGGCCAAGGGCGCCATCGAGTCCGCCCTGCTCGACGCCGCCGGCAAGACGCTTGGCCTGTCCGCCAGCGCCCTGCTCGGCGGCGCGGTGCGCGCGCGCATGGAGGTGATCTGGGCGCTCGCCTCGGGCGACAGCGGCCAGGAGCTGGAGGAAGCCAAGGAGAAGCTGCGCCGCCGCGAGCACCGCCAGTTCAAGATCAAGTTCGGCTTCAACCGGCCGCAGGCCGATCTGAAGCGGCTGCAGGCGCTGCGCGCCGGCCTCGGCGACGAGGTGCGTCTGATTGTCGATATCAACCAGGGCTGGACCGAGGCCGAATGCATCCGCTTCTTGCCCGCGCTGGAGGAGCTGGATGTCGCTCTGGTCGAGCAGCCGGTGTCAGCGCAGCAGCTGGAAGCCATGGCGCGTGTCGCGGCACGCACCTCGATCCCGCTGCTGATCGACGAAGCCGCTTTCACCAAGGAAGAAATCGCCCGAACCGCCACGATGGGCTGCGGCAGCGTCTACTCGCTGAAACTCGTCAAAAGCGGCGGCCTGTTCGAGATGAAGCGCGCCGCCGCGGTCGCGGCCGCGCACGGCCTCGAGCTCTATGGCGGTTGTCTGCTGGAGAGCAGCATCGGCGCGGCTGCGCATCTCGCCGCACTCGCCACCCTGCCCAGGCTCGAATGGGGCAGCGAGCATTTCGGTCCGCGGATTCTCGTGGAGGATCTTGTCGTCAACCCGATCAGGTTCGACGAGTTCGAGATCTGCGTCCCTGATGGCGCCGGTCTCGGCGTCGAGGTCGACGAGGACAAGATCCGCGCCTTCGCCCGGAAGGATTAGGCGGATGGCGTCGTCCCCGCGGACAATTGACAATCCAGGGATGCCCGCTCAGTCTTCCCGCTGGAACCATCGTCTCGATCAAGCGCTGATGACCACGCGGCATCAAACCCGGCAGGCCTTCCCCGCAGCTTCCGCGGAAGCGCGCGAACCAACGTTCGCCTAACCGTGACCGACCGCGACGATGTCATGGATCTGAGGCGACTGGTCTACTTCGTGGCCGTCGCCGAGGAATTGCATTTCGGCCGCGCCGCATCGCGGCTCGCGATCGCCCAGCCGCCGCTCAGCCGGCAGATCGCGCAGCTGGAGAGCGATCTCGGCGTCATGCTGATCGACCGGAGCCGGAGCCAGATCCGCTTGACCCAGGCCGGCAGCGTCCTGCTGGAACGCGCGCGCGACGTGCTGGAGCGGCTCGATCGAACGCACCGCGAGATCAAGCGGATCGGAGAAGGCTTTTCGGGTCACCTGCGCGTCGCCTTTGTCGGATCGGCGACCTATGGCGTGCTACCCAACGTGATCAAGGCGTTTCGTTCGGCCTATCCCGATGTCGAGCTCGCGCTGTCGGCGATGAACAATGCGGAGCAGAAGCGTGCCGTGATCCAGCGCGAGATCGACATCGCTGTCGCCCGCCCCTCGCTCGACGACGAGGAGTTGAAGTCGGAGCCGCTGCTGCAGGAACCGTTGATCCTCGCATTGCCCGACACCTCGCCGCTGCTCGAACAGCAGGTCACGCTTCTGTCGGCGCTGAAGGCCGAGACATTCATCCTCTACCCGCGCAAGCCGCGCCCGAGCTTCGCCGACCACATCCTCAATATCTGCCTCGAAGAAGGCTTCATTCCGAAATCGCAGGTGCTGGCCCAGGACTATCAGACCGCGATCAGCCTGGTGTCGGTTGGCGTCGGCATCGCGCTGGTGCCGAAATCAGTCTCGCAATCGGAACGCCCCGGTGTCACCTACCGCGCCTATGAGGGCCGTAACCCGGGCACCGCACTGTCGCTGAACTACCGGCGCGACAACCGGATGCCGCACCTCTTCAATTTCCTGAAGGTCGCGCAGGAGGTCACGCGGCGTCAGCGCAAGTCGTAATCCGCGCCCTCAGGCCGCGACCGCCGCAGGCGCGCGATCGTCGACGCGTGCGATCGCATCGCGCAGCACGTCGACGTCAGCGCCCGGCCGAACGCCGTTCTCGGCCAGATGCCTGCGGAAGGCGCGCGCGCCGGGCACGCCATGGAAGGCGCCGACGAAATGCCGCGTGATCGAATGCAGCCGCGTGCCTTCAGCCAGTTGCCGCTCGATATAGGGCAGCATGGCCGCAAACACATCCTTCATCGTCGCGTGCGGCGAAGCTTCGCCGAACAGCTCGGAATCGACTGACAGCAACCGCCACGGCTCCTGATAGGCCGCCCGCCCCAGCATCACGCCATCGACATGCGCCAGATGCTGTTTGGCCTCGGCAAGGCTCGTGATGCCGCCGTTGATGATGACGGGCACATCCGGCAGCGCCGCCTTGAGGCGATAGACGCGATCATAGTCGAGCGGCGGGATGTCGCGGTTCTCCTTCGGCGACAAGCCGTTCAGCCAGGCCTTGCGTGCGTGCACGACGAGCGCGTCCGCGCCGGCGGCGATCACACCGCGGGCGAGCGTATCGAGCGCGACCTCCGGATCCTGGTCGTCGATGCCGATCCGGCACTTCACCGTGACGGGGACCTTCACCGCGCGCTTCATCGCCGCAACGCCTTCGGCGACCAGCGCGGGCTCCGCCATCAGACAGGCGCCGAAGCGGCCGTCCTTCACCCGATCCGAGGGACAGCCGACATTGAGATTGATCTCGTCGTAGCCAAACTCCTCGCCGATTGTTGCTGCGGTCGCGAGATCACGCGGATCGGAACCGCCGAGCTGCAGCGCCACCGGATGCTCGCTGGCATCGAAGCCTAGCAGCCGCGCCCGGTCGCCATGGATCACGGCTCCCGTCGTCAGCATCTCCGTATAAAGCCGCGCCCGCCGCGACATCAGGCGATGGAAGACGCGACAATGCCTATCAGTCCAATCCATCATCGGCGCAATGGAGAATTTGTATTTCATCTCAATTGCTTAATCACAACACCGGCTCATTGCAATATGATGTTTTCGAAAACCCTGCCCGTCCGATCTGCGCCATAAAGCTGCGGAGCAATGTCCGGCCAAACCGAAATATCGAAAACAACCCCATGCAAAGTAGGATCGCAGCCGCAGGGACGCTTCGGGCGACGCGAAGACGTTTGACGTTGCTCGACAGCAAAACAAAATGATCGATGGCCCGCAGGACCATCGATCATCGTAAGATCTCGGCAATGTCTAGACCCGATTCCGCCGTCGCCCCAAGTCAGATGGTCGGGGTGACCTGAGCAGAGCCCATCGTTGCGTAGGGCCACCCGCCGCCCGCCACTTTATCCAGGGAGCTGTCGCTGAGCGCATCAGACGTCGGCGAGGTTTGCGGTGCCGTGTTCTGAGCGCCGTCCTTGCTGCTC
The DNA here is from genome assembly GCF_000426785.1 of Bradyrhizobium sp. th-b2. NCBI lineage: Bacteria > Pseudomonadati > Pseudomonadota > Alphaproteobacteria > Hyphomicrobiales > Nitrobacteraceae > Bradyrhizobium > Bradyrhizobium sp. th-b2. The sequence continues at coordinate 147,823 of NZ_AUGA01000003.1, read as the reverse complement.
TCGAGAGATTCCGCTTGCGCTGTTGAATTCGTGTCCTGTCCACTGGTCATGTTCAATCTCCACCTTCATCGATGCTGATCGGGCCAACCCGACGTTGAAAATGCTGCGCTGGTCTTGTTTCGTAAGGATTTCAAGGGCCGGGGAAAGCTGCTTCCCCGGCGGTCGCGCTTTGTTTCGCGGCATCGCGCTTGGGCGATGGGCCATTCCCCACCGATGCGCGGCGGAGCGCTTTCGGCTAGCCCGTCGGGCCGTTGACGCTGTAGCTGGCGCGCGCGGCACTACTGAACGGCCAAGAGCCGCCTGACACATCGTCCAGCGAGCTGTCGCTGAGCGCATCAGCCGCCGGCGAGACTTGGGACGCCGCGTTCGGAGCGCCGTCCTTGCTGCTCTCGAGAGATTCGGCTTGCGACGTTGAATTCGTGTCTTGCCCACTGCTCACATTCAGTCTCCACTTTCATCGATGCTGATCGGGCCAACCCGACGTTGAAAATGCTGCGCTGGTCTCGCTTCGTAAGGATTTCAAGGACCGGGAAAGCTGCTTCCCCGGCGTCGCGCTTTGTTTCGTGGCATCGCGCGAAGCGCTTGGGCGATGGGCCGTTCCCCACCGGTGCGCGGCGGAGCGCTTTTTCGGCTAGCCCCCCGGGCCGCCGGCACTGTAGCTGGCAGCCGCAGTGCTATTGTAAGGCCAAGCGCCGCCCGCCACTTTGTCCAGGGAGCTGTCGCTGAGCGCATCAGCCGCCGGCGAGACTTGGGACGCCGTGTTCGGAGCGCCGTCCTTGCTGCTCTCGAGAGATTCGGCTTGCGCCGTTGAATTCGTGTCCTGCCCACTACTCATATTCAGTCTCCACTTTCATCAATGCTGGCCGGTGAGGCCCAAGGTCAGATGGTTTTGTTGTATGTGCTGCTGCTCATTACGGCCGGCCAAAGCCCGCCCGACACATCGTCCAGCGCGCCATCGCCGAGTGCATCCTTCCCCGGCGTCGACGAAATCTTGGTCTCCGCACCTTCCTTGAGGTTCTGAGGAGGTACAACGTCGCCTTTCGAATTCGTGTCCTGCTCATCGGTCATGTTCAATCTCCACCTTCATCAATGCTGATTGGTTAGCTGCCGTTAGCTCGAACCGTCGTTGGCTCTGGTGCTTTCCCGGTCAGCCCCCCCCGCCCGATCTGATGTAGCTGGCAGATGCAGTGGTACCGTAAGGCCAAGCGCCGCCCGACACATCGTCCAGCGCGCCATCGCGGAGCGCATCCTTCTCCGGCGCCGAGGAAATCTTGTGCTGCGTGCCGTCCTTGAGGCTCTCGCGAGGTTCGGTCCCCGCCTCTGAATTCGCATCCTGCCTGTTGGTCATGTTCAATCTCTACCTTCACCAAGGCTGATTGTTAGCCGCCATTGCTTCAAGTCGTCGGCTCAGACGCTTTCTCGGTCAACCTCCGCCGCCTGTGGCGCCGATGCTGGCACGCACAGCGTTATTATACGGCCAACTGCCGCCTGACACATCGTCCAGCGAGCTGTCGCTGAGCGCATCGGCCGCCGGCGAGACTTGGGAGGCTGTGTTCTGAGCGCCGTCCTTGCTGCTCTCGCAAGGTCCGGCGTCCGCCTTGGAATTCGCATCCTGCTTGTTGGTCATGTCCAATCTCTACCTTCATCGATGCTGATTGGTTAGCCACCGTTCGTGGGGCGGTAGACGCTGCTCGAGAAAGTATTGAGGGGCCAACCGCCGCCTGAGACATCGTCCAGCGAGCCGTCGCTGAGTGCATCAGCCACCGGCGAGACTTGGGAGGCTTGATTTTCCGCGCCGTCCTCGAGGCTCTCGCCAGGGCCGGCGTGCCCTTTGGAATTCGTGTCCTGCTGATCGGCCATGTTCAATCTCCAACTCTGATCAATGCCAAGCGCTATGGCCGGACGTCAGAACCCGTGGGTCGGAGGCACGCGACCGCCGGACACATCGTCCAGGGAGCTGTCGCTGAGTGCATCCTTTTCAGACGTCGAGATTTTCGGTGCCTTGTTCTGGGCGGCGTCCTTGAGGCTATCGAGAGCTTCGGCTTCCGGCTTGGAATTCGCGTCCTGCTTGTTGGCCATTCTCAATCTCCGATTTTGGTGCATGCCAATTGAATCAATAGTTGCGTCGTAACGATGAAGTCATTTCCCAAATATTTCAAAGCCGGAGGCGGGAAACCGGTTTCCCCGGCGTCGCCCCTTGTTTCCTGCGCTTGAGGGTGAAAGCTACCGCTGGATCCATCTGCGAACGATACGGCAGATGCCGTATTTCGTCGTCGGTCACGGGGAAGTGTCAAAGGCCCCCGTCGAAAGGCCGCCCCTTCGAAAGGCCCTGCCTTCGATCTCAGGATCTGGCACCCTTCATCGCGACCTCCTCGACCAGCTTGAGCAGGCGGTCGAATCTCTCGCCCGCGATCGACACCTGGTCGAGCACGGCAGGATCAAGCTCGTCCTTCAACCGCGTCGTCTCGTCGCCGAGGCCGCTGTCCTGCTCACCGTAGGCCATCCTGCGCTCGGTGGCGCGCAGGCGGTCCGACAGCAGGATGGCCAGGGCGCGGTAAAAGCGGCTGGCAAAGGCGTGATCTCCCGCGAGCTTTCGTTTCAGGAGCTGCTTGTCCAGGAACAGGGCAACCGAATCGACCTTCGCAGCCACCGTGGCCGAGGGCGGCGCTGAATCGACCAGCGACATCTCGCCGACGAAGTCGCCCGCCTCGAGCTGGGCGATCTCGCCGATGCCGGACACACTCACGCCCATTCGTCCTTGCAACAGCAGGACGATCGACGAGATCGGCACGCCTTCATCGATCAGGACGTCCTGTCGCCCGATGCCGCGGCGGGCGCCGGCACGGGCCATCCAGTCGATGTCGGAGTCATTCAGCACGCCGAATATGAAGAGGACCTTGCGCATATCGGTGACCCCTAGATCAGTTGACGTTCCGCGAAATCCGCAAACAGGCCCGGCTGCGCCATCAGCTCGGCAAAAGTGCCGGTCTGCACGATCCTGCCGCCGTCCAGCACGACAATCCGGTCCGCCGACTGAACGGTGCTGAGCCGGTGCGCGATGACGATGCGCGTCAGGTTGAACCGTGAGATCGAATCGCTGACGATGGCCTGCGACCGGTTGTCGAGCGCACTAGTGGCCTCATCCATCAGCAAGAGCCGCGGCCGATGCGCCAGCGCCCGCGCGATCAGCAATCGCTGGCGCTGGCCACCCGAGAGGGTGTTGACGCCCTCTGCAACGAGTGTCTGCATGCCCATCGGCATGGCCTCGAGGTCGCGGTCGAATCCCGCCAGCCGTGCGATCTCCCAGGCCTGGTCAATCGATAGCTGGGCTGCGCCGCAGATGTTTTCATAGACGCTGCCGGAGGCGAGCCTGGAGTTCTGCAGCACGACACCGACGTCGCGGCGCAACAAGCCGACGTCGATGGTCTCGAGCGACTTGCCGTCGACAAAGATCACGCCGGACTCCGGCTTCTCGAACCCGAGAAGTAATCGGAACAGTGTCGACTTCCCGCTTCCCGACGGGCCGACAATGGCGAGGTACTCTCCTGTCCCGACGCTGAGGCTGACATCGTCGAGGATCAGCGGCCCGCTGTCGCCGTAGCGGAACGACACGTTGGCAAACTCGATCGAGCCGCCGATCTCGCCAACCGACTTGCGCTCGTCGCTGATTTCTGTCGCCGTCGAGATGATCGGCTTGATCCGCTCGATCCTCGGGATTGCGACCAGCAGCTCTCCGAGCGCCAGCGCCCACTCGCCGACCGCGGCAAGCGACAGCCCGAACGCCGCATAGAATGCCAGGAACGTACCAAGCTCGTGTACCGGCCGCGCGCCTGACGTCGTCTGGGCCAGCGCAAAGATGAGCAGCGTCGCCAACGCCGGAAACCCCGCCTCGAGGCTCTTCTGGAGGTTTCCCGCACGCTGCGACGCGATAAAATGGCGCTTCTGCCTGGAAAAGCGCTCGACCCAGATCGAGAGCGCCTGCATGGTCGCATTGGCAATCCGCAGTTTTCCGACGCCGGTGAGGAGTTGTAGCACCAGCCCCTCCAGCCATCCCTGCTGATAAAGGCTCTCGCGCTCCTCCGACAGCCGGACCAGACTGATCGCGACCACCATTGCGACGCGCAGCACGGCGAGCGCCGCGGCCAGCATGCCGAGCCTGATATCGAGGATGAGCATCACGGCAAAACTGAAGGCGCTGGACACCAACGCCAGACATCCGCGAATGGCGCGGCCGGTGACGATGGTGCGGACGGCTTCGACACCAAGGGTGCGGTCCGCGAGGTCACCAACGGAGAAGTTGCGGAAAAACCCGGCCGGCATCCGCAGCAGGCGGTCGACAACCGCCGCCTGCAATACCCAGTCCAGCCGGCTCTCAAGCCGAAGCATGGCGATGCCCTGCATCACCTGAAATCCGCCGGTCACCAGCGTCACGACAATGAGCGCGATGGCGCAGATCAGGAGCTGGTCGACCTCCGCGCGCGGGAGCACGGAATCGATCAGCAGCTTGATCACCAGCGGCGTGGCCAGCGCGAGAAGACCGAGGCACAGGGCCGCCAGAACGATCCGCAGAAGATCCGCCCGGACCGTCGCGGCGCCGAACTTCAGGAGATCGCGGACCGTCAGAGCCCCCGAAGGCAGCGGGCGATAGAACATCACCGCCTCGGGCGCCAGTTCGGCGGCGGTTGCGCGCGTCAATTCACGGCGCGTGCCGGCGCCGGGGTCAACGATGATGTGGCGGCCGCCTGCCCCCGGAAGGATCGCGACGGCCCGCCGGTCTTCGCCGAGAAACGCGACGAATGGACCGGCACTGTTGGCCCCCCAGTCCGCGCGCAGCAACAATCGCCGCGTTCGCACCCGCGACGCCTCCGCGATCCTCACGGCGCTCGCAAGATCATCATGGTCGAACGCCATATTGGCCGGAGCGTGGAGCGCTATGCCCAGCGCTGCTCCGACCTCCCGACAGGCGGCGACCAGACGGCTAGCACCAACCGCGCCGGGTTGCGTTGATCCGGGCTCGGCAGCGATGATACCGGCAAGCCGACCGACAATGCTGCTGGTCCGCAGCCGGTTGAGGTTCGAGCGCAGGCGCAGGCGGTCGGCCTCCGCGAGGGTTTCCTCGTCGATCCTGCGACACAGGCTTTCCATGACACGTGCATGGAATCGATCAAGCGCGGCCCATATCTCGGCAAGCGGGAATGCCGTGCTCTCCCGCACCACCAGCGTCGCGTCCTCGCGGGCGACGATCCACGTTCCCGGCGGCATCGGCGCGGGACACTCCCTGGAGCCATGGATCGCCGGCATCTCCATCACGCCGATGGTCCCATGCTCAATCCCGATCCAGCCGACCCGCCGACCGGACAGCCGGAGTATGTCGCCGGCTGCCAATGCGTATCGCGAGCCGATCGCGGCCTGCTGCACGCCCGCTCCTTGAGGAGACGCTGCGATGACTCCCGACACAAGCGCGGTCCATGCGTCGATTGCGTCCCGATCGGCAAAACGGCCACGATGATCGATCACGATTTCGGTCTCGAGACCGCCGACCGCAATCACGGCCACCGAATTTCCGTTTCCATCGCCGATGCCGGGCAAGCCAAAAACCACCGCGCCTTGCTCGACCCGAAACAGATGATGCCGCCGGCTCGGCTCGCCGCCGGCGCTCTCCCTGACGGCAAACAGGTCGACATAGCCGCGCACGACGTGCAGAACGAGATCGAGGTCATTGATCGGCAGCGGTCGGCGGCTCTCGAGCCCGACTGGGCGAGACGCCGCGCCTCCGCGCCAGGGCGGAGTTTCGAGGGCGGGAGGCTGGTAGACGCGGTTCATTCGCTCGACACCAGCTGGACATATTCGCCGCCCTCGGCGAGCAGCTCCTGATGCGTTCCCCGCTGCACGACCCGCCCGTTGCTCATGACAAGAATCTCGTCACAGTCGCGGATCGTGCTGAGCCGGTGCGCGACGATGATGCAGGTGCATCCCCTGCGCCGGAGGTTGTCGTCGATCGCCTTCTCGACGATCGGATCCAGGGCGGAAGTGGCCTCGTCGAGCACGACCACGGAAGGATTGCCTGCCAGCGCCCGTGCGATCTCGAGCCGTTGCCGCTGGCCGCCGCTGAAATTCCTGCCGTCCTCGGCCACGTGGCAATCGTAGTTGCCGGCCCGGACGACAACCTCCTCGTGGATCAGCGCATCCTTGAGCGCCCGGGACACGCTGGCCTCAGCCACGGTATGGTCCCAGAGCGTGAGGTTGTCGCGGGCCGTCCCTTCGAACAGCAGGATTTCCTGATCGACATAGGCAACCGAGTTGGTGAATATCTCCTGGGGAATCTCGGCCATCGACCAGCCGTCGATGCGGATGTCGCCGGACCACGGCCGGTACAGTCCGCTGACCAGCCGTCCAACGGTGGATTTGCCGCTGCCCGACGCGCCGACCAGCGCGACGCGGCGACCGGGCTCGACGACCAGCGAAAAATCCTCGATCAGCGGCGGCTCGAGCGCCGAATAGCCGAACGAGATGTCCTTCAACTCGACCCGGCCCGACAGTTTTGCGGGCATCGTTGCGGGCGCGCACTCGATCGGCACCAGGGGACGGGCGGGATAGTTGAAGACGTCCTCGATCCGGAACAGGTTGCCCTTGATGGCGAGGAAGACAGCGGCCTGCTGCACAAGTGCGTTGACCGGCTCGACCAGGCTGGTGAGCAGCGCCTGCAGGGCGACGAGGCCACCGATGGTCAATGCGCCGTCGACGATCCGAAGGCCCCCCACCCCCAGCACGATCGCGGTGGTCAATCCGGTCAGGAAGATCGGACAGCTGTCGAGGAAGGTGGAGTAGACGCCGAGATCACGCTCGGCGTTCAGGACCTTGGCCTGAAACCCCGCCCAGCGCGCGAAGGCGTCATCTTCCAGGCCGCCGGCCTTGATCGTTTCGATCGTGCGGATGATTTCGATGGTGCTTCCATTCAGCTTGGCACGTTCGATCGACAGCTTGCGGTTGAGGTCCTCGCGCTGGCGCGCGACCAGCCTGAGGACGAGGACATTGAGGAGAGCCATGGCGATGCTGATCGCGGCCAGCAAACCGTCGTAGAATGCCATCGTCACGGCGACGAAGGCGACCGCGATCAGGTTCAGCGCATTGGCAGCCACCCCGTTCGAAAGCAGCTGGGCGATTTGTTCGCTGGCGGCTATGCGGTTGGCGAGATCGCCGGAGTGCCGCTGGGTGAAGAATTCCATCGGAAGGGTCAGGACGTGCCAGAGCAACTGGCTGACCATCGTCACCGTGAGCTTGGTCTGGATGCGCAGGAGCAGCGACTGTTGAAATGCCGTCATCAGCGCCCGCGCCACGGCTGTCATCGCCATGCCGATCAGCAAAGGTGTGAACCAGCCCTCGGCATGCTTGATCAGGACGTCATCGACAAAGATTTTCGCGAATGCCGGAACCAGGATGGTGGGCACCACCAGCGCCATGCTGAGTGCAACCAGCAGCAGCACCGCCCTCAACGAATTCGACAGTCGCCGCAGCAGCAGCGGAACAAGGTCGGGCTCGCGACCACCCGGCTTGAAGTCGGGGCCCGGCTCCATCGCCAGGACAACGCCCGTGAAGGCCGCGTCAAACTCATCGTGACCGACCTTGCGGCGGCCGGTCGAGGGATCGTTGAGATAGGCGTAATCCGAATCCAGCCTTTCGAGCACCACGAAATGGTTGAAGTTCCAGTGGATGATCGATGGCATCGGCAGCTCATGCAGCGTTGCCGGCTCCTTCCTGAACCCCTTTGCCGTCAGTCCGAATTGCCGTGCGGCCTTCAGCACGTTGCTGGCCTTGCTGCCGTCCCGGGACACGCCGCAGGCTTCGCGCAGCTTTTCCAGCGGCACCCAGAGACCGTGATACGCCAGGATCATCGCGAGCGAAGCCGCGCCGCATTCCAGCGCTTCCATCTGGAATACCGTGCGCGTCACCCAGCGCCGTCGCACCGGCAGCGGGATGCGCCTGAGCCAGTTGCCGAGGCGATCGAGGAGCGCCGGCCGGGCATCGGTTTGGCGCGATGACATGGTCATACGCTGCCGATCCTAGCCGCCAATGCCGCTGAGCCGCTTCATCAGCGGAATCACCAGATCGATCGGCTGCTGCTCGCGCGTCGTAACTTCGGCCCGGGTCAGCGTACCGGTCGAGAGCTGGATCGGCGGCCCCTTGCCGGAGGTCCAGCGATACCCGCTGACGGTGGAGGGATCGCGCTCCAGGGTCACCTTGGCCGTATAGGGCGCGCCGTCCTGCGAAAAGCGCTTGACCAATGCATCGTTGTGCAGGTCCGCCAGCATGCCCTGGGGCGTGACAGGGAATTCCGAAACCGCCACCACATTGCCGACAATCGCGCCGTATTCTTCCCGTTTGATGGTGCTCGGCTCGACACGAACCTCCATGCCGGGCCTGATGTTCTTGCCACGGTCCGGCGGCATGTAGACCGTCGCTTCGAGGACCTGTCCTGCGGTCTCGATTTCGATAACCGGCGTACCCAGGGCAAGCACGGCGCCGCTGGACACTTTGAGTTCGACGACACGCCCGTCGGCGGGACTGAGGATCCGTGATCCTCGTTCCAGCTCGGCCGCAAGCTGCTCAACCGTCCGCTTCGCATCATTGACCTTGAATTCCGAAAGCAGCCGATCGCGCTCACGCTGGCTCTGCAGATCCAGCTGCTGCGCATTGAGCTTGAGAATGTCGTTCCTTGCGTCGGTGATGCGTTCCCGCGCATTGTTGAGTTCGACGCGGCGGTCCTCGAGATACCTGCGCGTGACAGTTCCGTTCGCTGCCGCCGGCTCGAGCTTGGCCACCTCGTCCGTGAGATAGGCGGTGCGCTTCTCGGCAGCCGCGATCACGTTGCCCAGACCTGCCTCCTGCGCCGCATAATTGGCAAGCTTGGCATCGATCTCCCGCGAGATCGCCCCGGCGAGCTCGGCATGCTCGCGTTCGCGCTCGCGCAGGACATCCCTCGCCTGCTGAAGCCGCTGCTCGGTCTCGGTCTGGACGATCCGGGCGATCACCTGATCGCGGCGGACGGCATCGCCGATGCCGACCTCGAGCGAGGCCAGCTTGCCACTGACCGCGGACACGGCGTCGACCAGACGACCGCCGCTGCTCAACAAAATGCCATCACCGGATACACGGGTTGGAATGCGGCCGAGCACGCTCCAGGCAACCAGCACGGCAAGACCAAGTGCCAGCGCCGCTGCAGCCATCCAGTCGAACGGGCGCGTGACGCCGACAACATGGTCGAGCTGTTCGGGATTGGAAAGCCGCTCGATGGCCGCTGCCCGAAAGATTTGCTCCGTTTCCCTTTTCACGCAGCCCCCGCAAACACCGGCGAACAGCTTCCGACATCGTCCGCTCGCCGCGTCATGCGAAGCGCAATGCCTGATTGGCGGGCATGGTTATCTCGCGGCGGTCAAATGCCGCCGCGACAAGAGAGCGACGCTCACCGCGCGGAACCATCGGTCATCCCAAATGCTCGGTCATATCCAGACCGGTCCCGCCCTCACCCCGAGATCAGATGGTTGGAGAGACCTGAGCGGAGTGCAAGGTTGCGTACGGCCAACCGCCGCCTGACACTTTGTCCAGGGAGCTGTCGCTGAGCGCATCAGACGTCGCCGAGATCTGGGAGACTTTGCTCTGAGCGTCGTCCTTGAGGCTCTCGCCAGCATCGGCCTGCGCTTTCGAATTGGTGTCCTGCTCATTGGTCATCTTCAATCTCCATCCTTGATCAATGCTGATCGGGGCCAGCCCGAGGTTGCAACCCTGCGCTCAACTCATGTCCGCTCCTCCAGAATGGAGCAAAGCGGGCATGCCGATATCAACGAGATCGACCATTTCCGGTTCGATGCGCGGCGGCGGAGATGACCTCTTCAAGCCGTCGTCGGCTCAGGTGCTTTCTAGCCCGCCGGGCCTGTGCTGGCGTAGCTGGCAGCCGCCAGATTATTGAACGGCCAAACGCCGCCCGACACTTTGTCCAGGGAGCTATCGCCGAGCGCATCCTTTTCGGACGTCAACGAGATCTGGGAACTTTTGTCCTGAGCGGCGTCCGCGAGGCCCTCAGCTTCCCCTTGCTTATTCGCATCTTGCGCAATGGTCATATTCCATCTCCCGTTTCATCAATGCCAGGCGTCTCACGCGAATGCTCGAGACGAACTTCGTCCCCATGACCGGGCTTCATATCCTTATCCCGGTCGCTGGGCGATACGGCAGATGTCGTATTTCGTCGTCGGTCAGGAGGTTAATGTCGAAAGGCCCTGCGCCGCCGCAGGTGACGGCGCGGTGTCAGATGTTCAGCCCGAAGCCGCCCGCACCTTTCCACCGAGACCCCTCTAGATCACGAGGCAAAGTCCCGAAAACAGCAATAGACCCAGGATAATTCGTTTGAAGGCTGCTTCGTTGACGCGTCCGAACAGGACGATACCCACGGCCGTTCCAGCGGCCAAGGCGGGCAGCGCAATGCCAAAGTCGATCAAGACCTTTAGCGAGAGGCTGTGGTGCGAAAGCATGAGCGCGAGGGCGAAAAACTGCATCACCCCGATGTAGGGCTGGACCAGGCCACGCTGCTGATTTTTCGGGAGACCATGGATATCGCACCAGATCGCAGGAAGTGCGCCGGGCATCGCAGTCAGCCCCCCGACCAGCCCGCCACCAAACCCCACCAGCGCATTCCTGCTCCGGCTGTCCATTTGACGCAAATAGGCAGCCGTTGGCCGCAACAAGGCATATGCGGCGTAAAGCGATACGAGAATTCCAAAGCCCAGTCTGAACATCCCGGTATCCACATTCTGCAGGAAATAGATCGCGATCGGAATGCCCAATAGTCCACCAGCGATGAAAACGAGGCTGGTTTTCCATTGCATGCTCTTGCGGAGCGCAAACAGATTGGCGGCTTGTACAGTAATGCTGCAAGCCATCATCAAAGGCACTGCTTCGATAGGCGGAAAAACGTGTAGCAGGATCGCGCCGGCGACCGCCGAGAACGCAAATCCGGAAAGACCGGAAACGAACGCGCCCGCAAAAACCGCCCCACTCAGCACCAAATAAACCGCTACGTCTGACATGGTATCGCTTCCTCGAGAAAGGTGATCGTCGTCAATGGCGGGACAGCGTGGGGGCGTCCGAACTCACACGCGTGGCGTCAGCCAATCCATTTAGTCGCCCTCGATCGCCGTTGTTGCCGTTTCGATGGGTAGGATATTCAGCGCGCGATGCAGCATGTATCCCCCGACGACGTGAAAAATGCCGAAGCCGGCCAGGACGGCAATTGTCCACGCCTTGAGAGCCGGCGATGGCCGCCGGGCGTGGGAGCTATCGGTCGTTGCCATATCCAACTTGCCTTCTTGTACGCGCTCGGAGCGAAGCTGCTCGTCTTGACAGCTCCCGTTGATGGCACACTCCTGCTCCCAACAGCCGGGTTCGAGATCGGCTGCCGTTCAAGCGCGTCCAGTTGGGGTGAAGGATATCGTTGGGTTGATTCGCGAGCGATACGGCAGACGTCGTATTTCGTCGTCTAATGTTTTAGCAATCACTCATGATTGCTTCCTTGCCGTCGACGCAGGCCGCGACGATCGCATCGTGCAATTCCTCGCCGCTGATCGGCTTGTGCAGAACACGATAACCGCTGGCGGTGGCTTCCTTGATGCGCGACGGCGAGGTATCGCCGGTTACGATAAAGGCAGGGACCGAGCGGCCGATATGGGCGCAAAGAGCCTCGATTGCCTCCAGGCCCGTAGCACCATCTCCGAGGCGGTAGTCGGCGATGATCAGATCGACCGGTGCATCGCCTGTTATCATCGCCTCTGCATGAATCTGTTGCACCTCAGCGGCAGATCGACCGGCATAGACCCGATGCCCCTGCAGCGTGAGCAACTGCACCATGATATCGAGAACATCCTCCTCGTCTTCCACGACCATGATGCTGACGGCGATGGCTGCGGGTGGTGCCGCGCTATCGGGCAAGGGAGCCGCCACCGCACCGGCTTGCGGAACCGTAACGGAAAACATCGAGCCGCGCCCGGTGACGGAGACCAGTTTCAGCGGATGTTGCAGCAGCGCGGCGGTGCGGCGAACGATGGCGAGGCCAAGGCCAAGCCCTTGCGTGCGATCCCTCGCCGGGTTCTGCAATTGCACGAATTCCTCGAAGACCATTGCTTGCTGATCTGCGGGGATGCCGGGGCCGGTATCCCATATCTGGATTTCCACCGACGCGCCGCGCCTGCGGCAGCCGAGCAGAACGCCGCCGGATCCCGTGTAGCGAAAGGCGTTCGACAGCAGATTGCCCAACACCCGTTTCAGCATCATGGGATCGCTGTCCACCTGGAGACGGCTTTCAACGACACGCCAATCAAGGCCGCGATCCTTCGCAACGGAAGCGAACTCGTTGTTGAGCTGGTAGAACAGCTGGGAGAGATTCACCGTCTCCTTCGCAACAGTGACGACGCCGGCATCGAGCCGGGAGATGTCGAGCAGTCCGTTCAGGAGGGCGCTGAGGTTGCCGACAATGGATTTTGCCTTGCCGGCCAGATCGCGTGCATCGCCGGATTGGACAGCGCCGCGGTGACCCAGCGCCGCGAGCGTGGCGATCAGCAGACTCAAGGCATGGATCGGCTGGCGCAGGTCATGACTTGCCGCCGCAAGGAAACGCGTTTTCGCACGATCGGCCGCCTGCGCGCGGTCGCGTTCTTCCTGCAAGTGGCTGACGAGCTCGACATTTTCCAGACGCAACCTGATGGTCTCACGCAGCATGCGGTGCGTCGTGCGGCAGTAGTAGAAATTGATGGCCACAAGCCCCGTAAGCAGGGCGAGATATGCGCCGGAGGCATCACCTCCATTGATAAAGGAGCGCGCCATGACCGGCAGCACCGTTGCGATGATCGAGCCGATCAGAGCCGGCGGAAAGGCCGAGAGCGACGGAACCGTGCCGCAGACCAGACCGGTCAAGGCAACAGCGGTGAATAAAAAAGGAACGGGCTGTTCAGGAACGAACCCGACCCAGCCGAGCATTCCCCACAGCAGGCCCGACACGCAGGAAAAAGAAGCCGCGAGCCACGCCCATCGCAACACAGACGCTGGTTCTCGATTCCGGCTGAAGAACCGGCGCGCCGCCAGGACGCGTATGGCGGTGAGCAGATACAGCGCACCGAGCCATCCGACCAACCAGCTCGCCGGTACGGTGTTCCTCAGGACGTACGCCGCCGCCAGGGAGATCAGGACGTTGGAGGCCACCACGCCATAGGAATTACGATACAAGAGCTCGACGAGCGCCTCGCGTATCTTGTCTTCTTGCATCGAAACCTCTCCACGCGCCGACAGGTGCGGCGGCTTCGTTCGCCAGTTGCCGCTGCGCTAGCTAGCCCGCTGGAAGGCCGAGACGGATCGCGTAGGCTGTCAATTCGGCACCACTATGCAGATCGAGCTTCCGCATCAGGTTTTCGCGATGCTTCCGGGCGGTCAGCAGACTGATGCCGAGACGGTTGGCGATGTCGCGGCTGGTGGCGCCGTGAGGGATCATCCCCAGGATTTGCCGCTCACGCCTTGTCAGCGTGACCGGAGATATGATCGCAGCCGTGGGCTCCGGGGTTTCATTCAGGCCATCATGCTGGTCCACCGCAAAGCGAACCTCCTCCGCCACATAGGCGTTGCCTTTTCTGATGGCATCGATTGCAGCGATGAGCTCCGACGGATCGCCGCTCTTGGTCAAATAGCCGTTCGCACCCGCGGAAAATGCTGCCCGAACGGAACGTGGCTCAACATTGGCGGTGAGGACAAGCACTCGCAGCTCAGGCCATTCGGCTTTCAGCTTCGCTATGAACTGAAACCCGCCCACACCCGGCATGCCGAGATCGAGTATCAGAAGATCGGCGGAGCTCTCGTTCAGCAGCCGGTGAACGGCCTCGCCGTCGGCGGCTTCTCCACCGATTGTAAGCTGGTCCACGGTCGACAGAAGCTGTTTCAGCCCTTCCCGAACCACGGCGTGATCGTCAGCAATGATCGCTTTAACCAGCCCGCACATGCACCACCCCTGCCGATGACGGTATTAGGGTATCAACCAACTCCAATCAAGGAGTTCGATTCACAAATCCATTTGCCGGTTTGGTCAGCTTGGTCATTTTGCGGTGATCGTCTGAATGCCCCATTGCCGTGTTGCGCGGCTGGCGCCGGGCGGACGCGAACCCTGGTCGATCCACCGGCGGATTTGATTCTTTATGGTGGCCGCCGCCCGCGTCCTGATTTTCCATCAACGGGCTCGTCATCACATCGACATCTGTTATCGGTGCCGTGCGAGGCGTGGTTGCCGGACTACGCTACCGAAGTGGCGGAGCCGCATTTTGCAGCACAGGCGCCTGATAACGCGCCACGACGGCAATGGCTGTGATGCCGGGCACTGCGATGCGTCAGAAGCAAGCGTCGACGCAAGGGCGCGGGAAAGCAGCGCTGTCCGTGACAATCGATTTTGTGTAATCTCTCGCTGCACTCGACCTTTTTGGGAGGATAGCCATGAGAGCCTTCCTGCTCGCCTGCGCGGCCGCCGTCGTTGTGGCGGGAGTCAGCGCCGCGGTCCTTGACCGCGTGCAACAACCGGTCGCAGAGGCCTTTGCAACGACGGCCGTGCGGCTTTAGCGATCTCGCCCCCGGGGGGCGGCGTTGCTTTTACTCCGCCGCCGTGGCGGCCGGCTTCGAGCGCGCGTCATTGGCCGCGGTGCGCGTCTCCTCCTCCAGCCACAGGCTGTGGTGCTCTTTCGCCCAATTGACGTCCACGACGCCACTGCCCATCGCCTCGAAGGCGCCCTGCATGCCGATGGTGCCGATGTAGATGTGGGCCAGCATCACCGCGACGAACAGGACCGCCACGATCGCGTGGATCACCGCGGCCATTTGCATTCCTTCGATGCCGGACAGGTAGAACGGGAACATCAGCTCATATCCGGTGATCGCAATGGCAGCGCCGCCGATCACAACGATCCAGTAGACCGCCTTCTGTCCGGCGTTGAAACGATAGGCCGGAGGATGATCATGACCCACGATACCGCCGCCGCGCTTGATCCACTCGACATCGACCTTGTTCGGGATATTGCCGCCGAGCCACATCAGGAAGATCAGCATCACTCCGATGGTGAACGGGAAGCTCAAATAGTTATGCGCGTATTTCGCCCATTGCGACCATTCGGAGAATGCTTCGTGGCCGATCAGCGGCAACAGCAGCGGACGGCCGAAGGTGATGTTCAGTCCGGAGATTGCCAGAATGATGAAGCAGGTCGCCGTCATCCAGTGCACGAAGCGCTCAAAGGCGCCGAAGCGCACGATCGTGCGCCCCGACCTCCCGCTCTGGAGGCGGACCATGCCGCGGATGAGATAGAAGGCGACGAGCGCCACGAGCATGCCGAGGATGGCAACTCCGCCGACCCAGCGCAGGGTGACGTTGCGGAATTCCCGCCACTCGCGCCCCGCCGGCTGCTCCAGCACGCTTGACCGCTGATCGGGAATGCTGACGCGTCCCTGGATACGGTTGAGCTCCTGCAGAAGCTGTTGCTCCTTCACTGCGCTTGCGTTCGGGTTGACCTGCTGGCCGATGGACGGCACCGACGCAGTGATCATCAACGCAAGCACCCATGCGCCGAGGGCGAGACGGATGTATTTTGCAAGAGACGCCATGAGCTCCTCCCGGTATATGCGCAAACCCGCCTTCAGGATTCGATCGTCTCGCGATAGGCGGTTTTCCAGCCCCAGGCGCCCGAGCCGTAGCCGCGCTTCATCACACGTTCCTTGTAGATCTGGGCGATGATCTCGCCATCGCCCGCGAGCAATGATTTTGTGGAGCACATCTCGGCGCAGAGCGGCAATTTCCCCTCGGCGAGGCGATTGGCCCCATACTTCTCGTACTCCTCCTTGCTGCCGTCGACCTCGGGGCCGCCGGCGCAGAACGTGCACTTGTCCATTTTGCCGCGGGAGCCGAAATTGCCGATCTTCGGGTATTGCGGCGCGCCGAACGGACACGCGTAGAAGCAATAGCCGCAGCCGATGCACAGATCCTTGGAATGAAGTACGACGCCATCGGCGGTGGTGTAGAAGCAGTTCACCGGGCAGACCGCCGCGCAGGGTGCATCGGTGCAGTGCATGCAAGCCATGGAGATCGATCGCTCTCCCGGCTTGCCGTCGTTGATCGTGACGACGCGGCGCCGGTTGATGCCCCAGGGCACCTCATGCTCGTTCTTGCAGGCGGTGACGCAGGCATTGCACTCGATACAGCGGTCGGCGTCGCAGAGGAATTTCATTCGAGCCATGTGCGTTGCTCCTCTAGGCTGCGACGATCTGGCAGAGAGTGACCTTGGTCTCCTGCATGTTGGTTGCAGGATCATAGCCATAGGTCGTGATCGTATTGGCGCTTTCGCCAAGCACGATCGGATCGGTCCCCTTCGGGTAATTGCCGCGAAGGTCCTTGCCCGCGAGCCAGCCGCCGAAGTGGAAAGGCATCCAGGCAACGCCCTTCCCGACCCGTTCGGTCACCAGCGCCTTCATTCTGGCACGCGCGTTGTTTTCAGCACCGCTCACCCAGACCCAGCCGCCATCCTTGATGCCGCGATCGGCGGCATCGGCGGGACTGATCTCGATGAACATGTCCTGCTGGAGTTCGGCGAGCCACGGATTGGTTCGCGTCTCTTCGCCACCGCCCTCGTATTCGACCAGGCGGCCCGAGGAGAGGATGAGCGGGAATTGCTTGGCAATGCCCTTCTCCACCGCGGCCTTCTGCACGGAGAACCCGATGTTGGGCATGCGGAACTGCTTGGCATCGGGAAGCGTCGGATACTTGGCGACCAGATCGACGCGCGGCGTGTAGATCGGCTCGCGGTGAACCGGAATGGGATCCGGCAGGCCGAACGCATTCATGCGCGCCTTGCCGTTGCCGTAAGGCACGCAGCCATGCATCAGCGCAACGCGCTGAATGCCGCCCGAAAGGTCGAGCGACCACGACACCGCGTCGGGAGTGGCCGGGTTGATCCTGTTGATCGTGGCCATCTCCGCTTCCGTCAGATCCTTGTCCCAGCCGAGCTTCTTCAGGCTCGCCAGCGTGAATTCCGGATAGCCGTCCTTGATTTCCGAATCCTTCGAATAGGACCCGTCGGCGAGCAGGCTGACCTTCCGCGTCGAGCCGTCGGCCAGCTTCTCCTCACGTTCGATGCCGAAGCGCGGCCGGAACGTGCCGCCGCCATCCATCACGCCGAGGTTTGTATTGTAGAGCAGCGGCGTGCCCGGATGCCTGACCTCCGGCGAGCCCCAGCACGGCCAGGGCAGGCCGTAATAGTCGCCGCCGACTTCCGGATCGTCCTTCGGAGCCCGCATCGTCAGCATGTCGAACTTCGCCTGGTTCTTCATATGGGCCTTGAGACGCTCGGGCGATTGCCCGCAATAGCCGGTCGACCAGCTGCCGCGATTCATTTCGCGCAGGATGTCCTCGGCCTCGGGCAGATCGTTCTCGACCTTGATGTTCTTGAACATCTTGTCGGCGAAGCCGAACTTCTTCGCCAGGCGATAGGTGATCTCGAGGTCGTCCTTGGATTCAAAGATCGGCTTCACGATCTGCTCGCCCCACTGCAGCGAGCGGTTCGAGGCGACACGAGACCCCTTGCACTCGAATTGGGTGGCGACCGGGAGAATGTAGAGACCGTCCTTGCGCCCGGCCTCCACGGCGAGCGAGGTCCAGGTGGTCGGATGCGGGTCGGCGATGACGAGCAGGTCGAGCGCCTTCAGACCATTCAGGGATTCCGGAATGCGGGTGATGCTGTTAGAGGCGTGTCCCTGCACGAACACCGCCCGCACATTGTCTTTCTGGGCGACCTGGTCTTTCGGCAACGTCACCGCTTCGAACCAGCGCGTGAGCGGGATGCCGGGCGCTTCCATGATCTGCTTGGAGTCGAAGCGCGACTTCAGGAAGTCATAGTCGACCTCCCAAACCCGCGACCAGTGCTTCCAGGCGCCTTCGGCGAGCCCGTAGTAGAACGGCAGCGTGACGATATCGAGCCCGACATCGGTCGCGCCCTGCACGTTGTCATGGCCGCGGAAGATGTTGGCGCCCATGCCCGGTCCGCCGACATTTCCAGTCATCAGGAGCAGGATGCAACTCGCCCGCACATTGGCGGTGCCGACCGTCTTCTGAGTCTGCCCCATGGCCCAGATCAGCGTCGACGGCTTTTCCGTTGCGAACAACTTCGCGACACGCTTGAGCTGTTCACCGGGAATGCCGGTAACGCGCTCGACCTCCTCCGGATTCCATTTTTCGACCTCCTTGCGAAGATCGTCGAAACCATAGACGCGCTGCCGGATGAATTCCTTGTCCTCCCAGCCGTTCTGCAGGATGTGCCACATCATGCCGTAGAGCACCGGAATGTCGGTGCCAGGCCGCATGCGGACATACTCGGTCGCGTGCGCCGCGGTGCGCGTCAGGCGCGGGTCGATGACGATAAAGTTGGCCTTTTGCAGCTCCTTGCCCTCGAGCAGGTGCTGCAACGACACCGGATGCGCCTCGGCCGGATTGCCGCCCATGATCATCTGGGTCTTGGCGTTGCGGATGTCGTTGAAGCTGTTGGTCATCGCGCCGTAACCCCAGGTGTTGGCCACGCCGGTGACGGTCGTCGAATGGCAGATACGCGCCTGATGGTCGGTGTTGTTGGTGCCCCAGAACGCGCCGAGCTTGCGGAACAGATAGGCACCCTCGTTGGTCATCTTGGCCGACCCGAGCCAATAGACGGAATCGGGTCCCGACTTCTCGCGCACCTCCAGCAGCTTGTCGCCGATCTCGTTGATCGCGGCCTCCCAGGAGACCCGGGTCCACTGCCCGCCAACCAGCTTCATCGGATAGCGAAGCCGCCGCTCGCTGTGCACGAGTTCGCGCACGGAGGCGCCCTTCGCACAATGCGATCCGCGATTGATCGGGGAATCCCAGGTCGGCTCCTGGCCGATCCATACGCCGTTCAGCACTTCCGCAGTCACGGTGCATCCAACCGAGCAATGCGTGCAGATGCTCTTGCGCGCCGTCGCTCCCGCGGTTAGCGGCCCGGCGGCGGCAGCCTCCGCCTCGCGAACGCCACCGAGGGGCAGCGTGCTGAGCGCAGCGAGCGCGCCGCCGGCAAGACCGGACCGACGCAGGAACGTGCGGCGGTCGAGGCCGCCAGTCTGCCCGGACAGAAGGGCTGCGACGGATCCACGTCGGTCGGAATCGGAACGCTGTGTTCTCCTGATCAGCATGGCCGCCTCCCTCACCGCGGATAGCGATTGACGCGATAGTACGCCTTCACGTCTTCGGTTTCCCTGTAGCGCGCCTTGCGCTTGTCAGCTTCGCTCTCGCTGTCGGCCTTCGCCGGCGCGATCAAGGGGGTTGCCAGCGCGGCGCCTGCACCAACCGTGCCGATTCCGACCTTGCGAAGGAAGTCGCGGCGGCCTGCCGTCATTTTCTTCTCATCGCTCATTGCACCTCTCCTTGGACCGGGGCAGCCGGTCAATTGGCGAACTTGAAGGCCTCTGTTTCAATCTCAAAAAACACGCATCCCAGCGCCCCGACCGCTCGATAGAACCTGGCGCATTCGGCCTTCGCCATGTCGGCGAACAGACGTCCGATCCAGCGGGACACATGCTTCTCGAAGAAGACGCGCTGTGCTGCGAGCGACGCCGGGAAACGACCAGCCACAAGGCCCGCCATGATCTCGCATAGCGTCGCCGCATGGTCCTCGGGTTCTGGATTGCTCTCCACCCGCTCGATGCCAAGCGCGGCCAGATCGTCACGAAGTCGCGACAGCGGGCGCTCGTTGAGGAAGCCGGTCAGATAGTAGGACGCGTAGGGCAGCAGCTCGCCGCGCCCAACGCCGACGAACAGGTCGAAATATTCGCGCTCGACCTCGGTTGCGACCGCGATCGAAGCGGCCTCCGCAAGAGCGGAGTGGGCACGCCCAAGCGGCGTCACATCGCCGTTCAGTTGCGCGATCTTCTCAAGGAGGTCTCGCGACGGCGCCGACGAGAGCAGGGTCGCAAGCAGTGCGTATTCCTGCGCGCGTCCGGCTTCGATCGGATCAAGCAGGTCCGATATCGCAAGCTCGCTATAGAGATCGGGACGAAGAATTTTTCGCGGGACGCCCGTCGCGATTTCGACCGCAATCACGCGTTGCGCCGGCACCCGGTTCCAGTTCGACACCGAGGGCTGCGCAATACCGATTTTCCGGGCTAGCTGGGCTACGCCGCCCACGGCATCGATGGCACGTTCAAGGCCCGCATCGCGCACACCGCCCTCCCATCCTCGGGGCCAAGCGCTTGATTGCGTTTGCTTAACAAAGACTAATCGGGTGCCGGGAAGCGGTCAATCGATGCGCATAGCCTGCGGCTATAGCATTTGGTCGCAGCCTATCGAGGCAGCGCGCCGCCATGTGTGCGCCGCCGAACGGCAGTCTCTTCATCCGGACCTGGCAGTTGCGGTGCAGCAGAGTTTGCGGGCAATTCCGCGGTCGCGGACTCATCGGACAGTGGGAGATTCGGGCGCGCCTTCACCGGATTTGATGCTTGCGCCAAATCGTCGACCGCAGCAACGGGCGGTCGCATGGCGTCGACAGTCCCTTCGATCGCGTCGGTCGCGTTCTCGGCGGCCTGCACGAGGTCCCCGACAACGCGGCGGACGAGTGCGTCAACCTGCTCGGCCGAATAGTCCAGCGGACCGAAGCCAGGCATGGCGGTCGGGTCGTTGAAGTCCCAGGCATTTTCCGCCAGCCCAATGAAGTCGCGAATGGCAGGATCGGCGCTCCAGGCCCGACGAAGCGCCGCACGGCTCAATTCCTGAGGAATGCCCTTGCGAAGGAAGGCCGAGACGTCGGTCGCGGCACCAATCGATTCGATGGGCGGCAGGCTCGACAAGTCCAACTCGGTGGGACAGGGCTCCGCCACGTCGGGGGCGGCCGCCGCAGGCGCATTTGCCTCGGCGGGCTGTTCGGGTCTTGGTTCGGCCTGGCCGTCCCTCGCCGCCTGCTTGCGTCGCGACCAGCGCGCCAGAAAGTCGTCTCCGCTCATTCGTGCCCACCGTCATGGCGCCGTTGCGCCAGCGCCTCCGGATCGGCGCGGCTCCGCTCGCGCTTGAAGAACTCCTTCTCGACGTGGTGCTCGGCGATGAAATCTTCAATCGTCCGGCGCAGCACCTCGGGCATCGGCACCGCTTCGACGAGATTGGCGCCGGCCCCCGTGAACGCCTCCCCTTCGGCGGGATCGGCCGTGACCGCGGAAAGGAGGTAGGGCGAGGCTCCCTCGGCAGGGCTCAACACGATCCAGATGCTGGGCGCACCGGAGGTGAGATTGTCGCGGTAGCGATCGGTTTCCGAGCGGTAGAGATCGACTGTCGCACTGCCGGCGTAAAACAGCGTCACTCCATCCTGCTCGCGGATCACCGTCCACGGCGTCATCTCGGGCTCATCCGGAAGCACCCCGACGCTGCGCCAGACGACGTCGATCCACGGAGAACCCGCTCTGCGGCGTTCGACCACGACGCCGACGGGGATACGGACCAGCGGCTCGGCGACGGGGCTCATGTCACGGCCTCCAGATGCTTGACTGGCAGTCCCGTCAGCAAGTTCTGGGGTTTCATCCGGACGACCTGATCGGACGTCATCGCAAGGATCAGATAGGCCGGCGTGCGCCCGGCGGTGTCGACGACCAGGCCGGGATCCGCAAAGCTCAGCCGAAACAACGCCAGCACGCGCCCCGCGGTGCGATCGTCGAGGGATTCGCCCTGCCAAAGCCGGTCGCCGATGCGGGTCGCTTCGGAATCCAGGCCCACATACCAGGTGAGTTCTGCGTTGCGCAGTTCGGTCAGCGGCTCGATCGTCACATCGATCCCGAGCAGATGCGAGATCCAGCGCCGCATCGCGTCGGCCAGCGCGGCCTGCCCCCGCCCTCCGCCGGTCAGATCAAGCGCCATATCGAACTGGTCACTGCGTTGCCAATAGCCGTCGGCGTTCTCCTCGCTGAGAACGTCGAGTTGGATATCGCTCGTCGCGTCCAGCATCGACATCAGCGACAGCACCGGCGTCGGGCTGCGCCCGCCAAGGATTTCATCGTCGCCCAGGAGCAGCAGATGCTCGTGCGGCAGGATTCGTTGCGGCCGAAAGAACAGCTCGGCTGCACGCAGCTGAAACGGATCCTCGCAGCGATCAAGCGCATTGCGCAGGATCACATGCACCAGCTGGTTCATGAACAGCGGCGGCAGATTGACCGAACCTGAACGAACCGTCGCGAGATAGGCCGCCTCCAGCGTCGAATGGCGCAGCAAGAGGTCACGAAATGCCAGCACGAATTGCCAGTTTTCCCGCGCGGCGGCATCACCGATCGCGGCCACCTCCTTGTCCCCGACCGGGAGGCGCGGATCGGCCAGCAATTGCCGGTGCAAGCGACGCTCGACTGCGCACGCGTCATCCGGCGGCATCAGCTCGGGGCGCGCGAAATAGGCCTTCAGGTATTCATCCGTGACAACGAGCCCGCCGCTCGCGTTGCGATCGAGCAGATGGTGGCCGCAGGCGATCCAGAAATCCTTCATCGCCAAATCTTTCATCGCCTCGGCTCCTTGCTCATGTCGGCAAGATCGAGATCGCCGGGTTCGGCGTCATCCTCCACTTCCATGAACGAGAACGCCTTGCCGTGCCCTTGCCCCTCCCGCAGCCGCAAGCTCCGGAAGGACTCGCGGACCTCGCCATCGCACACCGAGCGATGGACGGCAATCAGCGTGCTGATCGGATGGGCACAGAGCGATTGCGCAAAGGCAACCTCCTCTTCCGCCGCTACGTGCGCGATTGCAAGATCCGGCGCACCGAACCGTTCGACGAGCCGCTTCGCCAGCAGCTCCACCAGCGTGCGGCGATCGTCCGCGGTCGCGGGAACGATCTGCGCCAGCGTCGACCAGCCCCAGGATTGCACTCCGAGAAAACCGCCGCGGAAGGCGGACCGGTCCTTACCGTCCAGTTGCGCCAAATCCCGATCGAGGAAGCGGAACGCGCCCGGCACCGCCCATTCGCCGGGCTCCGCGGGCACGTCGAATACGAACGTGTCGGACGGATCGAGCGCAATGGTGCGCAAGAGCTTCACAGGCGCAGCCCTCCGAGCTTCGGATCGAGCCACAAGGACGATAGCAGGTACTTCCTCAAATCGCGCCGCTCGGTCCCATCTGCTCCAACCCGGCGCACCAGAAGATCGCCGTTGTCAGCGATCGCGCGAGAGGTCTGCGGTTCGTCCGTCAGCCGGCTGAGGAATTCGCGTGCGACGGCGTCAAAACCGTCGACTTGCCAGGTTTCGGTCGCGAGCATCAGGTGCCGCGCAAAGCTTTCCGTGATTTGAACCGCGCCGGCTTCGCCAAAGCCCTCCTGATCGAGCGCCGAAACGAGTGGATGCACGCCCGCTTCCGCCTCCGTCATCGCAACCATCCGGATCATGGCACCGAACACCAACCAGCGCGGCGGCTCATTCTCTTTCGCAGATGATGGCCAGCCAAGCCGGCCGCCACCAACGAGCCCGCCGTCGACACGGACCGTATCCGGCCAATCGATGGCGACCTCCTTGTTCGGGGGTGCATAGGCGCGCAAGGCGTCAGTCAATGCCACCATGGCGGCATAGAAGGCGCGGCGCGCGGTGCATAAGGGCTCGGCGGGTTCGAGCACGACGGCGAACTCGGCAAGATCGAAGCGCCCCACATAGGTCAGCGTACCTGCCCCGCTTTCCTCCGCGATATCGATGGCATGGGCGAAGGCATCGCGCGTCTCGCGCAGCCTCACCAGCGTGAACGGCGGAGGCAGGTCAACGGGCTCCAGGATCGATGAGCGCGTGCGGACGGTCGGCGACAGACGGACCTCCAGCTTCCATTTCTTCCCATGTGATAATAGCTTATCCGAGCAACGGGGACGGCGCGAGTCCGCCACCTCGTTCCCCGACCGCGTTGGGAGGTGAATAGCTGCGTATGCCGGATTCGCCGAAGACGATCCTGATCTGCTCGTGCGAAGACACGATGCGTCTCGACACCGCTGCGATCAAGCGAGGATGTCGCAACAGCGAGATCGCCGAATTCCGACACCTGTGCCGAGCCGAGCTGGATCGGTTTCGCGATGCAGCGAAGGTCGCGGGCCCGATGATCGTCGGCTGCACCCAGGAGGCGCCGCTGTTTGCCGATGCGATGGAGGGCCGCTCGGAAAGAACAGAGTTCGTCAACATCCGGGAGACCGCCGGGTGGTCCCTGGAAGGGCGACAGGCGGGGCCGAAAATGGCAGGGCTGCTCGCTGCAGCGTCCGAGCCCGTGCCGGCCTACCCGTTTGTCACCTTGTCGAGCGAGGGCGTGATCCTGATCTATGGCCGCGACGACGTCGCGGTTGAAGCGGGCCAACTGCTGGCAGATCACCTCGACGTGACAGTCATGATCACGAGGCCAGCGCGGATTGCGCCACCTGCGACGACATCGTTCCCGATCGTCAAGGGAACGATTCGCAATGCCAAGGGACATCTGGGCGCCTTCGAGCTTGTGATCGACGACTATGCCGCGCCTCGCCCCTCCTCGCGGGAGACGCTGCTGTTCGAGGCTCCGCGCAACGGCCTGACGTCGCGCTGCGACCTCATCCTTGATCTTTCCGGCGGGATGCCGCTCTTTCCCGCGCATGATTTGCGCGAAGGTTATCTCCGCGTCGACCCGGGAGACCCGCCCGCAATGCTGCGCGCGGTCCTCAAGGCACGCGATCTCGTCGGCAGCTTCGACAAGCCGAAATACGTCAACTTCACCGCAGAGCTCTGCGTGCATTCGCGGTCGAAGCTAACGGGGTGCCATCGCTGCCTCGATCTTTGCCCGACCGGGGCGATCACACCGGATGGCGATCACGTCAGGATCAATGCGGAGGTCTGCGCCGGATGCGGCCAATGCGCCGCGGCCTGTCCGACCGGCGCGGCAACCTATGCCCTGCCGCCAGCCGACGCGCTGTTGCACAAATTGCGCGCGATGCTTTTGTCCTATCACGCAGCCGGCGGCACCAATGCCGTCGTCCTGTTCCACGATAGCCAGCACGGCACTGCGCTGATCGATGCGCTCGCCCGCCATGGCGACGGGCTGCCGGCCAGCGTGCTGCCGCTCGCGGTGAACGAGGTGACGCAGGTTGGGCTCGAGGCCGTCGTCGCTTCCTTCGCCTATGGTGCGGCGGGGATACGCTTTCTCCTTCGCGCAAAGCCGCGGCATGACGTCGCTGGCCTCTTCAAGACGATCGCGATGGCTGATGCCATTATCTCCGGACTTGGGTTCGCAGGACCCAGGGTCGAAGCAATCGAAACCGACGATCCGGACGCACTCGGCAGGACGCTCTGGTCAATCAAGCCTGCGCCGACCGTCGAGCATCCCGCGACATTCCGGACCGTCGGCAAACGGCGCGAACTGCTTCGTCTCGCGCTCCACGAGTTGCACCGCCTGGCGCCGTCGCCTGTCGACGTCATCGCGCTGCCTGAAGGGGCACCACTTGGCGCGATCAGCGTCAATGTGGAGGGATGCACCTTATGTCTGTCGTGCGTGTCCGCCTGCCCGACCGGTGCGCTGCGCGACGATCCCGAGCGTCCTGTGCTCAAATTCGTCGAAGATGCCTGCGTGCAATGCGGATTGTGCCAGAGCACCTGCCCGGAAAAGGTGATTACTCTGAAACCGCAGATCGACTTCCGTGCCGCCAGAGCCCCGGCGACGATCATCAAGCAGGAAGAGCCGGCGCTTTGCATCCGCTGCAACAAGCCGTTTGGCGTGAAGAGCACGATTGAGAAGATCGCAGCGAAGCTTGAGGGCCGGCACTGGATGTATCCCGCCGGCGACAAGCGGGTCGATACGGTCAGAATGTGCGCGGATTGCCGCGTGATCACCATGAGCGAGCAGCAGTTCGACCCGTTTGCCGGCGTACCGCAACGCGCGGCGCCTCGAACGACCGACGATTATCTACGCGAACGGGAAACCAAGACTTAGGACCAATTCAACTGTGGGAAGCGGCACATTTAGGAGGGGCACCATGTCTCATCTCACCAAAGCTCATTTTGCATTCGTTGCCGTCGTAGTTGCCCTTGGCGCAGCGATGATCGCGACGCCCGTCGAAGCCGCGCGCCTGTCGAAAGCCGACAAGGTCGCCTTGAAACAGGCGATCGTTGCCTGCAAGGCGGAGGCGAAGGGCAGGAAGGTCAAATGGCTCGCGCGCCGGAAATACGTGAACAATTGCGTCTCCGAGGCCCTGAAGGAACATCCAAACGTCGACGTCATCAGATTGATCAAGGAGTATCCGAACATAACGAGCCTCCCGGTAGAGAAATGGCCCGGCTTCTAGCTGTCAAAGCTGCATAACGGGCCGCTACCGTCGCCCCAACGTCGCACGCCCCAGGAAATCCGTGAGCGCCTTGCGGTCCTCGACCGAGCCGATCCGCTGCTCCGGCATTTTTGTGCCCGGCGTATAGGTATTCGGGCCGAGTTCGAAGAGTCTTGCCACCGTTTCGGGAGTCCAGACGATATCCATTTTCGTCAGCGCGTTGGAGAAGCGATATCCCGGCAACGACGCGATCCTGCGACCATACAGGCCATCGAGCGTGGGGCCGGCGCGCTGCGGCTCCTCCGCGGACAGCGTGTGACACGCAACACACGCCCTGAATACCAGGGCGCCGCGATCTCCCGCATAGGGCGCCAGGGGATCGCTTTGCGCAGCCCGCAGCGACGAGCCGATCGGATCGCCTGTCCGCGCGTTCCAGCGCCGGATCACGCCGTCCGCGCCCCCCGTCAGCAACGTTGCATTGTCGGGCAGGAATGCCACCGACCAAACCGGCGCCCCCTGAGTGGCCAGCGCTTGCACGATGCTCCGCGCCTTTCGGTCGATGACGGAAACGGTTCCGCCAATTCCGGTTGCCGCGATCAACGTCCCGTCCGCGGAGAGCGCCAACGAGACGACCGGGGTCGACCCGGCCGGAACCTCGCCGGTCTCATGCCCGTTCGATGTTAGAAATCGTATCTTCCCGTCGCCTCCGCCCGCGATGATTTCGCCGTCAGGTGCGACTGCCACGGCGTTGATGGGTGACGGGAGCAGGACTACATCCGGCGTTCCTGCCGCCATCGGCCAGATCCTCAACTCGCAGTCGTAACCGACGCTGACCAGCGATTGTCCATCGGCAGAAAAGGCAACTCCGTTCACGTTCTGCGTGTGCCCTTTCAGCACCTGCGACGCGCCGTCGGCGAGTGACCAGAGGCCAACCGTATGGTCCCATGATGCCGTGGCGAGCCTTGTACCGTCCGGCGAGACGACGAGCGAAACGATTGGCGCCTGATGGCCCTCGAAGACCTGATCCGGCTGCTCGCGGCCGGAGGTCCAGATCGCGATCCGCGCATCAGCTCCGGCGGTCGCCATTCGTCCATCCCTGAGGAAGACGACCGCATTCACCGCATCGGAGTGAAAGCGGAGGACTTGCTCGGCGGATTCGGTCTTGAGTGACCATCGAATTGCCGACGTGTCGAAGCTGCCTGACAGAGCACTGTTACCATCACTCGAGATCGCAATCGCCCGAACGGGTCCGCCATGACCCGCGAGTTGACCTTGCGCCGGCGTTGCATCAAATGCCCACAGGGCGGCAACGACGCACAGATTTGAGAGCCAGTTCATCGGCGGCTCGCGGGTCGGCTCCGGCACGTTGCCGTTGCCCTGGAGGGATAGTTTGCGCGCGCTTGACCAGGGTCAACAACGAGAGCCGTCGTTCGGTTTCCATGCTGCGCCGCGGGATTTGATTCGGCCCCGCTACTCAATGCCGCAATCTTGTCGGCTTGAACCGAGGGGCACCGGCTCCTAAGCTGAACCTGAAGCGTCAAGGATGACGGCATGCAAATACGACCCAAGACGTATCTGCATTTCATTTCGCTGTGGCGGTCACTTCGCAATTCGATTTCGCCACACGATGGCGACGTGCCCCGTGAAACGTCACCATCGCTCATTTTCGTCGCGGTCGTGCTGACGTCTCTCTTGGCTATCCTGGAGGTCGACCTTCATCGAGGTGAACTGGAATCGCTTGGCTTACTCCGAAGCCACGACTCACCTCCAGCCGCCTTCTTGGGCCCGTAGCGTTCGTCGCCCGACTGCGGGTCGTCTCGCCGGACAGGTGGTTGTCTAGCGCGTCGTCTCTCTCGGAAAGACCAAGGACCGGTCGTCAAAGTCATCGGCCGGCAACTTGGCAGCGCCGCCTTGTAGCTCTTGCAATGTCGAACTGCTTGCCATATCGGCCCGCCCGAGCGAGCCGTAGCCATCGAGCAGCGGCACACCGAAACGCGCCAGAAACGGACCATGAAACCGGCCGGGGACGCCGCCGCCGAGCGCGACACGAAGGTAGTGCGCGGTGTCATTTTCGGACTGCGGCTGCGCCAGCAGCATCACGGCCATCGCGCCAAGCAGATAGCCAACCGTCGCCCGATGCCGCCGCGCCGCGGCCCAGAAACCGGAGGCGGAGAATTTCGGCTCGAGCACGTAGGTGCAGCCGTTCAGGAGCGCCTGATAGAATGCGTTCAGCGCATTGGTGTGAAACAGCGGAAGCGTGGTGAAGAGGACATCGCCCTCGACGATGCCGAGCGCGCGCGCCGAATAGACCCCCCACCAGAACATCTGCGCCTGCGGGCAGCAAACGCCCTTGGAGGGTCCTGTCGTGCCTGACGTATAGAGGATCGCGACCGTGTCGCCGGGCCGGGCCTGCGCGGGCGACACTCCCTCCCCGAGCGGAGGCAGTGGCGCGATCGGCCCCGGCATGGCGAAGGGCTCGCCACCCTCTCCGATCGTCCAGATCACACCGGGCGGCGCGACATCGCTCTCCAGCGTTGCGACGGCCGGCAAGAAGGGCGCCTCGACGACCAGCAGCTTCGGTCCACAGTTGCGCAAGATATGGCTGAGCTGGATCCCGCGCAGCGCCGTGTTGATCGGCACGCAGACGGCCCCCATCCATGCGCAGCCGAGATAGACCTCAAGAAATTCCGGCCGGTTCGAGCAGATCAGGGCGACGCGGTCACCGGCGCGAATTCCGGCTCGCATCAACCGCGCGGCCGACGCAGCCGCAATCCTGACGGTCTCGGCATAGCTCCATCGCGTCTCGCCAAAGACAAGGAGCATGCCATCTCCGTACCGTGCGGCCTGCCGTATCAGAACAGTCGAAAGGATTCGGTCCGCCGGGGGGAAACGCTCGGCCGCCTCCGACCAGATCGGCCGGCCTGATAGCTGTCCGGAGACGTTGCTGTCAGCTGCCGGCACACGCATCTCCACCGCCTTGCCACGCCGATGGGCCGATATCGCCACTGGCCAGCGAGATAGTTTAGGCTTAAAGTATTCACGAAAACTGCCGCCACAGCAAGGGCTGCGTGCGGGTTCCGGTCGTGATCTGGTGCAGGGCCGGAGACATCAACAGGAGCACTCCCCCGCGATGAGCCCTGAGTTTCCCTATCGATCGCCCTCCGATGCCTTCATGGCATCGGCCGCAAGACGTTCGGACGCGCCGTTCCTGCTTGCGCCTGCAAGCGCGCAATTGCCCTACGCGCCCGACGGATTTGACATCGCGTACGGGGCGTTCAAGGCGGAGGTCGATCGCCTGCGCGTGGAATATGCGGCTGCGGGCTATGGACGAGGCGCGCGGGTTGCCCTGCTGCTGGAAAATCGCCCTGTGTTCTTCCTGCATTGGCTCGCGCTCAATGCGCTTGGGGTCTCGATCGTCCCGATCAACCCGGACATCCGCCCCGATGAGCTGTCCTTCCAGCTCGAACTGTCGGAAGCGGAGCTGCTGGTGGCAACACCGGATCGTATCCACGTGACCAGGGATGCGGTGCTCGGGCGCGCCCGCCTGATCGACACCGACGGCCGCATTCCGTCATGTCAGAGCGAGGTCGCAGCCCAGCACCCCGACTTCAACGACGAATGCGCGCTGCTGTTCACCTCCGGCAGCACCGGCAAGCCGAAGGGCTGCATGCTGTCGAACCGCTATTTCCTTCAGGTTGCCGATTGGTATCTCGCGCAAGGCGGCGTCGCCACGCTGCAGCCGGATCGCGAGATCAATCTGACGCCGTTGCCGATGTTCCACATGAACGCGCTGGGCTGCAGCGCGGTCGGGATGATGGTGCTCGGCGGCGCCGTGGTGCCGCTCGACCGCTTTCACGCCAACCGCTGGTGGCAGTGCGTGGTTGACAGCGGCGCGACCGTCGTGCATTGCCTCGGCGTCATCCCGGCCATCCTGCTGCAGCTGCCGGCGACCGAGGTCGAACGGCAGCATCGCGTGCGCTTTGCCTTCGCCCCCGGCGTCGATGTCCGCCACCGCGCCACGTTCGAGGAGCGTTTCCGCATCCCGATCGTCGAGGCGTGGGCGATGACCGAGACCGGGGGCGCCGCGGCCACTACCACCGCGCGCGAGCCGGCGGGCTTTGGCGCACGCTGCGTCGGCCGGCCGTCGGATAGCATGGAGTATCGCCTCGTCGACGACCAGGGCGCCGACGTCGCACTCGGCAAACCCGGCGAGTTGCTGGTCCGCGCCAAGGGCGACGCGCCGCGCGCCGGTTTCTTCAGCGGCTACCTGAAGGATGAGGGGGCCACCGAAGCGGCCTGGCAAGACGGCTGGTTCCACACCGGAGACCTGGTGTTCGCCGACCACGACGGGCTGATGTATTTCTTCGATCGCAAGAAAACCATCGTGCGGCGCAGCGGCGAAAACATCGGCGTGCTCGAGGTCGAAAGCGCGCTTTACATGGACGCTCGCATCGGCGGCTGCGCAGTCACGCCCGTTCCCGATGACATCCGCGGTGAGGAGGTCTTCGCCTTCATCGTGCCGAACTCGAAGGTCGACGACGCCGACATGCTCGCGACTTCAATCGTCAAGGCCTGCGCCGAACGCCTCGCCTATCACAAGGTGCCGGGCTATGTGGCGATCGTCGACGAGCTGCCGTTGTCATCGACGCGCAAGCTCGCCCGCGGCGAGATCAAGACACTCGCGGCTGCCGCGGTTGCCGCCAACCGCGCGATCGACATGCGTCAGCTCAAGGCGACGCTGCGCCACGCCTGAACCCAGGCTGCTGCCGTCACGGCAGCAGCTTGTATCTCCCGCCTTCGATCTGGACCATGATCCGCGCGCGGTCGTCGACGCCGTGGCGATCGGCTGGCGTGTAGCTGTAGATGCCATGCGCGCCGACCACATCCTTGGTCGTGAACAGCGCCTCACGCAGCGCATTGCGGAAGGCCGGCGTGCCCGGCGCCGCACCTGTTGCCTTGGCGCGCCTGGCGGCATCGATGAACACCAGCCAGCCATCAAAGGCATAAGGTGAGAACGCATCGGCCGGCGGCTCGCCATTGGCCTTTTCATAGGCCGCGCGGAACGCAAGCGCGACCTTGCGGATCGGATTGCTCTCGGGAAGCTGCTCGGCTGCCGTCACCGGTCCGGTTGGGCAGATGATGCCCTCCGCCGACTTGCCGGCGAGCCGCAGGAAGTCGGCGCTGATCATGCCGTGATTGCCGTAGAGTGGCCCCTTGTAACCGCGCTCGGACAGCGCGATCACCGGAAGTGCACCGGGGGTGCCGGTACCGCCCAGCATGATCGCATCGGGGCGGACCGACAGCGCTCGCAACACTTGCGCCGTGACCGAGTTGTCGGAGCGCGCATAGCGCTCGTTCGCGGTCACCTTGATTCCGGCCTTCTCGGCGCTTTGCACGAGCGAATTGTACATCAGGTCGCCGAACGCGTCGGAGAAGCCGATGAACGCCACAGTCTTCACGCTGCGGCCCTTCATGTGATCGACGATACCCTGGACCAGAAGCGGTGTCGGCTGCGGCGTCTGCACCACCCATGGTCCGCCCTCGCCTGCCGGCACCGGCGCAATCGGCGAGATCGCCACCATCGGCACCTTCATCTCGACCGCAACCGTGGCCATGGCCAGCGTCTGCGGCGCGCCCGACGTTCCGATCAGGAAGTCGACCTTTTCCTGCTCCACCAGCTTGCGCGCGTTGCGCGTCGACGCCGCCGGGTCGGAGCCGTCGTCGAGCTGGATGACGCGAACTTTCTCGCCATCGAGCTCGCCGATATACGCCTGGCCCGCAGCCAGCCCCTTGGCGTTCGGCACGCCGATCGAGGACACCGGGCCGCTCAGCCCGGTCACGAATCCAACCAGGATTTCAGCACGGGCCGGCAGCGCGGCGCCGAGCAGCAGCGCGGCGCCGACCAACAAAGTTGTCTTGTTCATGAACTCACTCGATGTGGACGAAAAGGCTCCAGCGCTACGCGGCAGGCACCAGCGCAAGCACGCGCAGCGGACTACCCGAACCATTCTGGATCTTCAACGGCGCGGCGACGATCACCGCGCCGGTCGGAGGAAGCTGATCGAGATTGCACAGGCACTGCAGGCCGTAGCGCCCGCCGCCGTGCAGGAAATGGTGCGCCGGATAGGGCGGATCGAGATGGCCGGCCTGTCCTGCATCGGTCCCGATCGTCTCGGTGCCAAGGCCGATGATGCCGCGGTCCTCGACCAGCCATCGCATCACGGCGGCATCGGGCCCCGGCGTATGTGCACCGTCATCCTTCAGATTGGCATAGTCGCGCCAACCCTTCGACCAGTCGGTGCGCAGCAGAACCCAGTGGCGCTCCGGAATCCGTCCATGACGGTTTTCCCAGGCCTCGACCACCGGAATCGTCAGCAGGAAGTCCGGATTCTGCGCCGCCTCGGCCGAGCAGTCGATCACGCATGCCGGCGCAATCATGTCGCGCACCGGCAGTGTGTCGACCGAATTGTTCGGCAGGTCCTTGCCGGTGAACCAGTGGATCGGCGCGTCGAAATGCGTACCGGTGTGCTCGCCGAAGGTCAGGTTGTTCCAGTACCAGGCGGGGCCCGCAGCATCGTACTGCGAAATCCGCTGGATCCGCACCGGCGCGGCCTGTCCGAACTCGGGCGGTAGCACGATCACTGGAAAATCGGGGCTAAGCGTGAAAGTCAGATCGACGACACGCACCGCGCCGGACGCGATCGCGCCAGCAAACTGCGTCAGATTGTTGCTATCCATTGCGCCTCTCCCGTTTTTCTTTTGATCCGCTCGCTCATGCCCCTAGCTCACGCTCGACCGCCTTGGGATTGGCCGCAAGGCGTTGGCGGATCTCCTCGGCGATATCGCCAACGAACACATCTTCCAACCCGCGCTTGAGCGCCGACACGATGGCGCTGGCGACCGCGCGGGGCGCGACCTTCGGCGGCGGCACGGTCTGGAACCACTCGATATCGAGCGGGCCGGTGAAGACGTTCACGACCTTGATGCCGCCGGGCCTGAACTCGGCGCGCAGGCAATGCGACAACGAAAGCGCGGCGGCCTGTGAGGCCGAGTAGGCACCGAACACCGGCCAGTTCGCCAGCGCATAGACCGACAGGATATTGACCCAGGCGGCGGCGCTGTTGACGCCGTCGGCGCCACGCATCCGCATTGCCGGTCCGAACGCCTGCGCCAGATGGACGAAGCCGAGATAGGTCTGGTCGATCTCGTCGCGCACGATGCTGGTACCCGGGCGATCGAGCAGCCCGCCGGCGCGCACATGCTCGGCAGTGTTGACGAGGATGTCGACCTTGCCGCCGATATCGGCCGCGAGATCCGCGACCGACTTCTCATCGCCGACGTCGAGCGGCACGATTTCGACGCCCTCAAGCGCGCGCAACGCCGCTTCGCCGTGGAACGGCTTCCACGGTTCGGCGACACCGACGAACACGATCGACGCGCCCGCCGCCTTCAGTGCAGCCACCACCTCTTGGCCGACGATACTCCGTCCATTGGTGACCAGAACGCGCCGGAATTTCGGATCGGCGGTCATCTCACGCCACTGCCTGTCGTCCGTCATGTTGGGGGTCTCACGTTCGGGGTGCGCGAAAGCCACGGCCTGCCCGCTCTTGTCCAGTTGGAACGACATCACGACCGGCTGACCCTCCGCGCAATCGGCATGCAAATGGGTCACCAGCCGCGGCCCGCAATCCATCGCGACCAGGCCGACCCGCCATGGCGCGCGCTCGCGGAAATACACGTCGGCCGCGATGTGCAGCGTGGTCTCGCACAGCAGCGTGCCGCGCCGCGGCGCATCCGTGAAAGCGAGATCGGCGGAAAGGCAAGCGGGGCACGCATCGCGCGCCGGATAGCAGAAGGTCGCGCAGGCGCCGCAACGCTGCAGCATGAACCGTCCTTCGGCGGCGGCGCGCGTCAACCCGTGCGAGGTGCGGCTGCGCGGCTGCGGCGGCGACGTCGGCAGCCGTGTCCGAGCCAACGGATTCTTCCGGCGCGGCTTTGCAAGCGGCTCGATCATGCGCCTGGTCCTGCGAGAATCGCCGCGCCCGAGGCGAGGCCGCGATCATAATTGATCATTCCGAAGCCCGACGCCAAGCCGATGCGCGCATCCTTGACCTGGGTCGGACCGGCGAGCCCCAGCACCTGGCGCAGTGCCTCGACCACCCCGAGATAGGCGCCGCCGGCACCCGCCTGCCCAACTGACAATTGGCCGCCCGAGGTGTTGTGCGGGAAGGAGCCGTCGATCGTCAGGTCATGCTGGCGCACGAAATCCGGCCCCTCGCCCTTGCGGCAGAAGCCGAGGTCCTCGAACTGCATCATCGAGATCACAGGGTAATCGTCGTAGGTCTCGACGAAGTCGAGATTGTCCGGCTTGACGCCGGCCATCGCGTAGAGCTCATCGATGTCCATCGCCCAGCCGCCACGCACCTGGACAGGATCATCGCCGAATGCGTTGTGGCGCTCGATCGTGGCGAGGATTTTGGCGCCCCGCAGATTCAGCGACGCTGCGACGTCCTCGGTCATCACCAGGAAGGCCTCCGCGCCGGCGCATGGCATCACGCAATCGAACAAATGGATCGGATCGGCGATCGGCCGCGCCGCCATGTATTGCTCGACGGTCAGCGGCGTCTTCATCAGGGCGTTGGGATTGCGCAGCGCATTTGTGCGCTGGGCAACCGCGATCTTGCCGAAATCCTCGCGCCGCGCGCCGAACGTGCGCATATAGTTGCGCGCGATCAGCGCAAAGCTCGCATTGGCGCCGCCGGCGCCATAGGGATAGACCGCGTCCTGGTTGAAGCGCGAAAAACTTTCCAGCGTGGTGCGGAACGAATCGACGTGGTTGGTGTCGCCGGCCACGCAAGCCACGATGCGGGCATCACCCGCCTGCACCGCCCGCGCGGCGCGTCGCAGCGCGGCAATCGCGCTCGCGCCGCCCAGCGGTATGGTGTCGAGCCAGCGCACGCACAGGCCAAAATGCTGGGTGAGACCGATTCCACTGTCGAGCCCGGCCGTGAAGCTCGAAACGCAGAACCCGTCGATATCGCGCGGCGTGATCCCGGCGCCATCGACCAGCGATTTCAGCGCCCGCCCGATCCACCATTGCGCGCTCTCGATCGAGTAGCGCACGTAAGGGATCGTTACGGGAACCGCCATCACGACCCGGTCATAAGGTGTGCGGATCGAACTCTGCATCTGATTGCCTAGTTCCTGTGGTGAGGCCGCTCAGAGCACGGTCAGTTTGACGCATGTCGCATTCGAACAAGGACAGCGTTCGTGCCCGCCGGTTGCGGTGACTTCGGCTTCATACAAGATCTTGTCGGGCTGCCGCATGCGTGTCCTCAACGTAGCTTGGGTTCGGTGCTCTGCATGCGCGCAACGAGCGCGCGAAAATCCTGGCGGGCGCGCTCATTGGCCAGCGCGAAGCTCGGCCCGCGGCTCGGCTCGGTGCCGTTAAGGCGCTGCAGCTGCACCCACATTTCGGCGCTCTTCAGCGCGACCGCGGCGCAATTGACCACCGGCGCATGGCCGACCTTGAAGCCGCGCTCGCTTGCAATCAGAAGACCGGGCAACACGCCGGCCGGGATCACGACATCGGCGCCGCGATCCACCAGAGGCTGCGCGCAGGCCGCAAAATCGCGCAGCATAAGCGCTTTCGCTTGGGCATCGCCAGCGAACGCTGCGCTGAAATCCTCGGGCCGGCATCCCATGTTCGTGACATGCACCACGCGACCGCCGAGCCCGTAGCGATCGGCCTGCTCGTAGTGCCAAACCTCAAAGGCAGCATCGAGCGTGACGAGGCCGAGCCGACGTCCAAGCTGCGAGGCCGCAAGCAGCGTCGCCTCGCCGACACCGACCACCGGAATCGTCAGTGCCGAGCGCAACTCGTACAATCCCGGATCCTGGAAATGACCCATGACATAGGCATCGAAGCCGCGCTCTTGCGCCGCAAGCCCGTTGTCGACGGCCTGGATCGCACAGCGGAATTCGCTCAGGCGCCCGAAGTCGCGATCGGCGGGCGTGATGCCCTCGACATGGACGCTGGTGCCGGGCGCAGCGATCTCGTTCAGGTAGTCGGCAAGCCGCGCCATGTATGGCGCGCTTGTGGTCTGGTCGACGAAGCTCTGCCAGAAGACGCGCACAGCGGATATCCTGTTCACGGGCGGACCGCACCGGGCGTTGAACCTCCGCCGTCCGGAAGGACTGACGACCCGCGCAAGCCTGTCGTTATGAGAGCGCGTCGCGGCGAGACGCCGTCCCATCGACCGAAATATTTCAAGCACATAATAATTTTGCCGTCAATTCAACGGCGCGTCCGCACGCGCGGCGCGCGACTGCGAGCTGTTTGCCGAAACGACAGGCAGTGGGCGCCCGTCCTATTTGCATAAGCGAATTCCGCTTTTTTGGCCGTACACACCACTGCAAACTTTTCTACGAACCCGGGAGTTGATGTATTGACGTTCCGTCAGAAAATACTTTAGGCTTTAAATAATTGACGGACAGCTTCCGCCGATCGTTGCGTTGCCAAGGGTTCCTCAATCGTGGCTGAGATCATCAGGCTCGGAACAGCAGGTACGACGGGCGGGTTCGCATTCGCGGCGAACCAGCGCGGCGTCTCAGAGCCTGGCGAGCTCGGCAGCGACGAAATCGCGCACCAGGTCCGCAAAGGCCTCCGGCATCTGATCGGGAAGCGGCACCATGCCTCCTGAGAGCTCGCGCAGGACGCTGCCGCCGATAGCTCCAGCGACCCTCGGAGCCGCCGGATGAGCGTGCGGATCGTCGGTCGGTGCGATCACCAGCGTGGGGCACCGGATGTGTCCCAGACGATCCTCCATCCGATAGCGATTTACCACCCGGTGGCCTTCGGCCGCCATATCGCCGGCCCGCAGCGCATCGACCATGAAGCGCCGCAACAGATCGGTATCATCGGCCGGATAGAACGGCTGCCGGCGTGCCCACAGCTCAGCAAGATGGGCGCCGTCACTCCGCGTCTCGACATCGTCGATGACCTGCATGCCATGGTGCTTGGCACGCCGCGCCGCATCGACAAAGGGACAGGCCGAGAGCACCAGCGCGCTCACGCGCGCAGGCGACGAAGCGGCGATCTCGACCGCAATCGCCGCACCGGTGTGATGACCGACGATCGCGCTGCGCGGCTGTTCCAGCGCGTCGAGCAGCGCAAGCGCGCCCTCGGCCCACAACTCGATCGAAGGTTCGCCCGATGGCCGGTCGGAATCGCCGAAGCCAAGTGTGTCCATGGCAATCGCGCGGAAATCGCGACCGAGAAGCGGCAGCACGTCACGATACTCATCCCACGAGCGCGGCGTCTGGTGCAGCAACAGAACGGGGAACCCGGCTCCCGCCATGGCAACGTGGATGCGGCCAAGGCGCGTCGCGATGAAGCGGCGCTCGATGCCCGGGCCGGTCGTGCTTGCGGTCATGTCACGGCTCCTGTCGATCCTCTCTCGATCCATACTGACATCTCGCTCAGCTAGCGACTGTTTTCAGCCAAGGGGGAATGCAATGCGCAAGATTTTGAGTCTGACTGCAGTCCTGGCAGGCCTTGTCACGGCTTCGACCGCGCAGGCCGACATCACGGTCGGGTTCGTGACATCGCTCAGTGGGCCCGGTTCCTCGATCGGCATCCCCTATGGGCGCGGCATCCAGGCAGCGCTGGAGTACAAGGGTGAGGTCAACGGCGAGAAGATCAGGCTGATCCAGCTCGATGATGGCTCCGATCCCTCCGCCGCGACGCGCGCCGCGCGCAAGCTGATCGAGGAAGAGAAGGTCGATCTGCTGATCGGCACCGCCACCGCGCCCTCGACCATCGCGATGATGGCCGTCGCGACCGAATTGAAGGTGCCGATGATCGCCGTCTCTCCGGTCTCCGGACAGCCCAATCCGGCCGATCAATGGGGTATTTCCGTTCCGCAGCCCGCCTCGCTGCTGGTCAAGGTCGTCGCCGATCGCATGAAGCGCGATGCGGTCAAGAACATCGGCTATATCGGCTTCTCCGACGCCTGGGGTGATCTCGTCTACAACGGCGCCAAGGCGGCCGAAACCGAAGACGGCATCAAGATCCTGACCAACGAGCGCTATGCGCGCGTCGACACCTCGGTCACCGGTCAGATCCTCAAGGTTCTGGCGGCGCGCCCCGATGCCGTGCTGATCGGCGGATCCGGCACGCAAGGCTCGCTCCCGCTGCTGGCGCTTGGCGAACGCGGCTTCAAGGGCAAGACCTACGGCACTGTCGCGCTGATCAATCCCGACTTCGTACGCGTCGGCGGCAAATCTGCCGAAGGGATCCAGGTGTCCACCGGTCCGGTCATCGTCGCCGATCAGCTTCCGGACAGCCATTTCGCCAAGAAGCTGGCGCTTGAATTCCGCGCGGCCTACCAGAAGGCCAACAACGCCCCGACCACGGACGTGTTCTCGGCCTATTCCTTCGACGGCTGGATGATCTTCACATCGGCCGCGGCGCGCGCGCTGAAAACGGCGAAGCCCGGCACCGTCGAATTCCGCAAGGCGCTGCGCGACGAGATCCTCGACACCAAGGAACTCGCCGGCGTGCACGCGGTCTACAACTTCAAGCCCGGGGCCTATCACGGCGTCGACGAGCGCTCGCTGGTGATCGTCCGCCTGATCAATGGCGTCTGGACCTACGCGCCGTGAGGGCGGAATAGCAGAGAAGAACGGCCAACAGCATGACGGCAGATATCGCAGCGATCCTCGCGATCGATGGCATAGCGACCGGGGCGGTCTACGCCCTGGTGGCGATCGGGACCGTGCTGATCTTCACCGTCACGCGAGTGATCTTCATTCCATTCGGCGACATCGCGGCCTTCACCGCGCTGACGCTGGCGGCGCTCGATGCCCACCAGCTTCCCGGGACGGTCGGGCTGGTTGTCGTGCTGGCATGCATGGCCAGTCTCATGGAGGTGGCGGCGCTTTCGCGCGCCGGCGAATTGCGCTCGGTGCCGAAAGCCGTCCTTGGCTATCTCGTGCTTCCCCTGATCGTGGTCGGGATCGTCTGGTTGACGATGCGGTTCAATCCGCCGGCGCCGGTCAGGATCGTGCTGGCGCTGCTCCTGATCATGCCGGTCGCGCCGCTGCTCGACCGGATCGTGTTCCGCCCGATCGCGGACGCTTCGGTGCTGCTGCTGCTCACGGTCTCGGTTGCGCTTCACTTCGCGCTGGTTGGCCTCGGCTTGTTGTTCTTCGGCCCCGAAGGCGTCAGGACCGAGCCGCTGACCTCGCTCGGGATGGAGATCGCCGGCGTCCAGGTGTCGGGACAGACGGTGCTGATCCTGGTGGCCGCGCTGCTGTTCAGCGGCCTTCTGCTGCTGTTCTTCGATTTCACCCTGCTCGGCAAGGCGCTGCGCGCGACGGCCTTCAACCGGACCGGGGCACGGCTGATGGGAATCAGACCGGCACGCGCCGGGACCATCGCCTATCTCTTGGGATCGCTGATGGCGGGCGTATCCGGCATCCTGATCGCGCCGGTCAACACGATCTTCTACGATTCCGGCTTCCTGCTCGGCCTCAAGGCCTTCGTCGGCGCCATCATCGGCGGCATGACCAGTTACCCGGGCGCCGCGCTCGGCGCCTTCGGCGTCGGCATTCTCGAGAGCTTCGCCTCGTTCCAGAGCAGCACCCTGAAGGACGTCATCGTGTTCTCGCTGCTGATCCCGGTCCTGCTCTGGCGTTCGCTCGCTTCGCAGCATTCCGAAGAGGAAGTCGAGGAATGACCGCGACGCAGATCCGCCTGATCATTGCCGCGGTGATTGCCTGCCTCGTCGCGGCGCCGTTCGTGCTCAATCCGTTCAGCATCACATTGCTGAATTATATCGGCGTCTACGCGCTTGCGGCGATCGGGCTGGCGTTGCTGACCGGGGTCGGCGGCATCGTGTCGTTCGGCCAGGCCGCCTTCGTCGGCATCGCGGCCTATTCGACCGCGTGGGTCACCGCGGTGAACGGCCACTCGCCCTGGCTCGGGCTGGTGCTGGCCGTGGTCCTGACCTGCAGCATCGCGGCGATTCTCGGTCTCGTGACGCTGCGCCTGCAAGGACATTTCCTGTCGCTGAGCACGGTCGCCTGGGGACTGGCGATCGCGTTCCTGTTCAGCAACATCGACGGGCTCGGCGAGCATAACGGCATCTCGGGCCTGCCGCCGATCTCGATCGGCCCGTTCGCTCTGGTCGAGAGCCGGCAGATCTATTTCCTGATCTGGGCCATCGTCGGGGCGGTGCTGCTCGTCTGCTACAACCTGCTGGACTCGCGTATCGGCCGCGCCATGCGAGCGTTGCGCGGCGGCAATACGCTGGTCGAAAGCCTCGGCATCAGCGCATTCCAGATCAAGCTTGTGACCTTCGTCATCGCCGCGTTGTTCGGCGCGCTGTCCGGATGGCTCTACGCCCATCTTGGCCGTTTCGTCAGTCCCGGGCCGTTCGATGCCAGCATGGGCATCGAATATCTGATGATGGCGATGGTCGGCGGCGCCGGCAGCGTGCTGGGGGGCGTGGTCGGTGCTGCGATCGTGACGCTGCTGAAGAATTCCGTGCAGGACTACCTTCCTCTGATCGCCAAGGGCGCCTCGGGCCAGCTCGAGATCGTCGCGTTCTCGGCGCTGTTCATCGTGTTTCTGCAGCGGGCGCGGCAAGGCATCGTGCCGCTCCTCGCCGGCTTTTTGCCGGATCTGAAATTGTCCCGTCCAGAGCCGGCCGCTCCGCTGCCGCGTCGCGAGCAGCCGGCGCCGGGCACGCTCCTGCTCAAGGTCAGCGGCGCGCAGCGGCGCTTTGGCGGCCTGGTTGCCGTCAACAATGTCAGCTTCGAGGTGCGGTCCGGCGAGATCCTCGGCCTGATCGGGCCGAACGGCGCCGGCAAGACCACGATGTTCAACCTGCTCACCGGCGCGCTTCGCACCAACAGCGGCGAGATCAAATTCGTCGACCGATCGATCACCCATGACCAGCAATTCCGGATCGCCCGTTCCGGGATCTCCCGCACCTTCCAGCACGTCAAATTGCGTCCGCGCATGACGCTGCTCGATAATGTGCTGCTCGGCACCTATGCGCGCACCACGACCGGTCTCTTGGCCGGCGCCCTGCGCCTGAACCAGGCGGAGGAAGCCAGCGCGCGCTACGAGGCCCTGCGCCAGCTCGAGCGGGTCGGGCTCGGCGACAAGCCATTCGAACTCGCCGGCAACCTGCCGCTCGGCAATCAGCGCGTGCTCGAAATCGCCCGCGCGCTCGCCGCCGATCCGACGCTGCTCGTGCTGGACGAGCCTGCGGCGGGCCTTCGCCGCCAGGAGAAGCTGAAGCTCGCCGAGCTGTTGCGGTCACTGCGCGCGGACCATTTGACGATCCTGCTGGTTGAGCACGACATGGAATTCGTGATGTCGCTGGTCGACCGC
Organism: Bradyrhizobium sp. th-b2; assembly: GCF_000426785.1. Classification (NCBI taxonomy): domain Bacteria; kingdom Pseudomonadati; phylum Pseudomonadota; class Alphaproteobacteria; order Hyphomicrobiales; family Nitrobacteraceae; genus Bradyrhizobium; species Bradyrhizobium sp. th-b2. Next base: position 106,081 of record NZ_AUGA01000003.1, on the reverse strand, counting down.
ATCGTCGTGCTCGATTTCGGCTCAAAGCTCTGCGAGGGTGGCCCGGCGGCGATCCGCAGCGACGCCCGGGTCCAGGAGGCTTATCTCGGAGGCGTCGCGTGACACAGCTGCTCTCGATCGAGAATGTGTCGGTCGCCTACGGCAAGGTCGAGGCGGTGCGGAACGTCTCGCTGTCCGTCGAACAGGGACAGATCGTGACCGTGATCGGTCCGAACGGCGCCGGCAAGACGACCCTGCTGATGGCTGCGATCGGCCTGTTGCGATGCACGGGCCGGATGATCTTCCAGGGGACTGATCTCGCAAAAATCGACGTCGAGGGCCGGGTCGAACGCGGCCTTTGCCTGGTGCCCGAGAAGCGCGAGCTGTTCGCCGACATGTCGGTCGCCGACAATCTGTTGCTCGGCACCTACAGCCTGCGCGATCGCTCGGCGACACGGACGTGCCTCGACGACGTGTTCGACCGCTTTCCACGGCTGAAGGAGCGACGCAAGCAGGCCGCCGGCACCTTATCCGGCGGCGAGCGGCAGATGCTGGCGCTGGGCCGTGCGCTGATGGCGAAGCCGAAGCTGCTCGTGCTCGATGAACCGAGCCTTGGGCTCGCGCCGCTCATCGTCCGCGAAATCTTCCGCACCATCGCCTCGCTGCGCAGCCTCGGCGTCTCGGTGCTGCTGGTCGAGCAGAACGCACGGGCTGCGCTCGAGACCGCGGATTACGGCTATGTACTGGAAACCGGCGAGATCATCCAATCGGGGCCGGCGGATACCCTGATCCACGACCCGAAGCTGATCGCGGCCTATCTCGGCGGGCATTAGAGACCAGGAGCGGGACTAAAAGCGCGAAAACAACCCCATGCAAACTAGAAGTGGGGCCTCGCAACATCCCAGCACACTAGGACGCGGCATGATGCGTACCCTTGTTATCGAGGAGCACCGCCTGCTCCTTCACCGTCGGTTGTGCGAAAATTTGTTTCAACGAAAAGCGGACGCCGAAGCGTTGATCAATCCTGGCCGCAGCCAGCTCGGCTCGGAGCGGATCTGCGCCGAACTCGAAAACGTTGTCTGTGATGCCGATGTCATCGCGTTGGATGATCTCCAGCCAAATCGCCAGTAGTATCTGCTCGGTGGGTTGGGTCGCCGCTATCCGAGCGGGCGCCAGCTGTTTCGCCAATAGGGACGGAACATCGCGCCGCATCACCTTCCCGATGGCATTGCGGGGTATTGCTTCCACTACGAGAATTCGCGTCGGAACTTTATAGCCGCTCAAGACCTCGGCAGCACTTTCACGGATGCTTGACGGAAGTACAACGGAACCTGCTTTCGGCACTATGGCGGCGAGAACGTCCTCGCCGAGGGTCGGGTGAGGGATCGAAAACGTCACCGCCTCGGCGACGGCCGGATGATCCAGCAATGCGTTGTCTATCTCCAGCGGAAAGACTGAGTGCCCGCCCCTCTTGATGACCTCTTTCAATCGACCAACGATGTACAAATAACCGTCTCCGTCGACGCGTCCGATGTCGCCGGTGCGCAAGTAGCCGTCGATAAACGCGTCCGCTGGCTGAGTTCCGACGTACTCGCTGATCACACCGGGACCTTTCAAGATCACCTCGCCGTCCTGGCCTGCCGATAACTCACGCCCCTCCGGATCGACGATTTTCAAGTCCGCGCTAATTGCTTGTCCAACAGAGCCGGGCTTGCGCTTCCGTGGAGGCAGTCGATTCGAACACAAGGTTGAGGCGGTCTCGGTGAGCCCATACGTTTCCAGCAGCGGCGCGGCGTACAGCTCTTCCAAACGCGCTATCGATGCAGGCGGAAGCGGCGCGGACGATGAGCGAAAGCATCGCAGCGTATGAATACTCGGCGTAAAATTTTGTCCCGCATAGTAGTCGCTCATAGCGATGTGCAGCGCGGGCGCTGCCGTAAGCCAGGTCGGCGCGTAGTCCCGTAATGCCTGATCGAACGATCGAGGCGAGAACGTTTCGCAGCAATGAATCGATGAGCCGGCAGAGAGCGCTGAAAGGGCTGCCGCTATCAACCCATGCACGTGATGCAATGGCATCGGCGTAATGCAAACCTCGCTTTCGGTGAGTTCGAACGCCACCCGCATCGTGTCTGTCGCAGCCAGAACATTGGCATGCGTAAGCCCGACGAGCTTGGGCTGCGCTGTCGTCCCGGATGTGCGCATCAGAACAGCCGGCGCTTCTCCCGACGTCAAGGTCATGAGACGATCAGCACGCCGCACGTTTTTGGCGGGCCTCACGTCGATGATGCGGCAGTTCCGGTGATCCGAGGAAACCTCGTAGATGACGATGGCTATGCCTGCAGCAGCGGCTACTTTCACGCCTATCGATTGAGGTTCGCTGCTCAGCACGACATCCGGCAACAGGACCGAGTAAGCCTCGTCAAACTCGTTTTGCCTGAGCTTTCCGTCCAGTGGACAGCAGGTACCGCACTCGATTGCGCCTAGAAACCCATAGAGCGCAGACGAGCCGCGAGGCATTGGAAAGCACACCCGAGGACTTGATGCGCCTGACGCAGATTTCAACGCTAGGGAAATGACAGTAGCGTTCTCGTTCATCTGGCTATAGCTGCAGAATTGATCGGGGGCGAACCAGACTGCGGGAGTACCGCCACGACGCTCGACATGGCGCCGTATTCGCTGCTGGATCGTCTCGTTATCCGATCGACCGAGGTTGGCAGCGCCACCCCAAAGTGATTTGGACCAATTCATCTCGGTAGCCCGCCTCGAACTTGCGTGCACGCGATTGGAGCAACTCATCGTCCCCGAAAAGGCCGCGGCTTACGTTTCTCGAGGTGCGCTGCGAGCGCTTCGCGAAAGTCTTCTGTCAGATAAAGCTTCATCGGATCGGTAATCGCCATCGCCGCTCGCTCGGCTTGATCCATGAACCAGCGGCGTGCTCGTACGGTTGCTTGCACGCTTAGAGGCGGATTGGCTGCGATCTGGCGGGCGAGAGCGGTAGCTGTCTCGACGACCGAACCGGGCGGAGCAATAGAACCGACGATCCCCGCCGCGGCCGCTTCCGCAGCCGAAAAAAACCGCCCGGTGAGCGCCACTTCCGTCGCGAAGCTGCCTCCGCCGCAGAAATGGAGCAAAGCCCAGAAGCGAGCACCGCCGAGCCCGCGCGGTGTTTCGGTGATCTGAAAACGTGTCTCGCTATCGGCAACGACCAAGTCGCACTCGAAAGCGACACCTATGCCCAGCCCCATCACGACCCCGTGCACGGCTGCAACGATCGGCTTCGACTTCGGCAGTCGCGCGAGAAGATCGGCGGTGTGAGCATCCGGCTCCTGTGGACCGCCAAGTCGATCGAACTCCGCAACGGATCGGACCTGTCGTTCGCCGACGTCGGCCCCGCTCGAAAAACAGGGCCCTGAGCCGGTCAGAACGGCGACGAATGCATCATCATCGGCCTCAAACCGAAGCAGTGCAGCCCTTAGTTCTTTGACAAGCTCCGCGTTGAATGCGTTGCGCTTCTCGGGCCGATTGAGCGTGATCGTGACTACGTGCTCGTCCCGGCTGTAGAGCACCAGTTCGTGCTGCGCGGCGGGCATAGGGACACGTCCTCTACAGCCAATAGCTCTTATGAACGATGATCCAACGCCTACCTTGATGTCAATCGGCGACATTTGCTGCAGTTGCACAAAGGCGGTCGGTATCGGAGCGAAGCGGACATCGCCGACGATTATGAGTACGCGATGAAATCCAGCATCGAGGATGGCAGTCGAACCCCGGCATGCTGGCCGGCCTCCGCAACGTCAACGACCAGATCGTCGATAACAGCGCCAAGACGCGCTGCGGCCTCGACCGTGCTGCGGTAAGTCACGAGACGCACGTTCGCTCTCCTAGGAAACGAGGGGCTGGTGACCGCCATTGTCGCCGAAGGCTTCCTCGCGATAGAGCCCAAGCGCGTGCATGACCGGCAGGTCGTTGAAGGTGAACAGGCAGGCGTCCTCGCTGGCGGAGGCGTTGACGTGCTCATGCCAGGCCCAGGACGGCACGCAGAAGATGTCCCGCTCCTTCCAGTCGAAGCGCTTGCCGTCGATGATCGAGTAACCGCTTCCCTTGGCGACCTGATAAATGAAGCTGCCGGTGTGGCGATGCGCGCGCGTGTTCTCGCCGGGCCGCAGCATCTGCATCGAGGCGCCGATCGTCTGCATCACCGGACCGCCGGTGACCGGATTCACGTAGTTCATGAGAACGCCGTCGTAGGGCGAGCCTCCGGTGGCCCCCGCATAGCGTTGCAGCGCCTCGTAGGTCGCGCCCCACTCATATTTCAGGAGCGGCGAATAACCTTTCGACCATTCGGCGCCCGCCGGACGCAAGCCGGGATTGCCCCAGGTGTGCGTCATGTCGTCGACGGGATAGCCGACGCTCTGCTGCAAGTCGGGGTGAACCACGTAGAAATTCGCCTCGAGTGCGTTGACCAGGGGAATGTCGAGGCCGTCCTGCCAGATGCAGGGCGAGCCGTCGCTCGCGACGCCGTGCTCGTGCCAGGTGCCATTCGGTGTCAGCACGAAATCATTGGCGCCGAGCGTCATCTTGTGGCCGTCGACGATGGTGTAGGCGCCCTCGCCCTCCATGATGAAGCGAAGCGCCGACGCCGAATGGGCGTGGGCGGAAGCGACCTCGCCCGGGTGCATGACCTGCAGACCCGAATAGAGCCAGCCGACCGCGGCAGCATGCTCGCGGCGGCCAGGATTGTTCAGATAGATGACGCGGCGACCGGCCTTCGCGGGCGACACCAATTCGACCGAGCGCAACACATGGGCACGCAGATCCTCGTAGCGCCACAACACTGGAACCGACGACGATTTGGGCTGCCAGGGCTCGATCTTGTTGGCGACCGTCCACAGCGCGCCGGCTTCCAGCCTTTCCAGTTCGTCGTAATAGGCGAGCAACTCGGGCGTATCCTCGACATTGGCCCGTCCGGCCACGTCTTCCCGATGGTTCTCACGCGGTTTCGTTGCCATCTCGCCCTCCTGCACCGGCGCCTTGTCCGGCCCCGCGTTGTCAATTGCCCGTCGGCGCGATCCCCGGTCAGCCCCCCTTCAGGACGTCGCGTCCGATGATCAGTTTCTGGACCTCGGTTGCGCCCTCATAGATTCGCAGCGCGCGGATTTCACGATAGAGCTGCTCGACGATCTCGCCGGAACGCACGCCGCGGCCGCCGAACATCTGCACGGCACGGTCGATCACCGTTTGCGCGGTTTCGGTCGCGACCATCTTCGCCATCGCCGCCTCGCGCGTCGTCGACGCCTTCTGCACGTCGCGGCGCCATGCCGCGCGATAGGTCAGGAGCGCGCTGGCATCGACGCCGGCCGCCATGTCGCCAAGCGCGGCCTGGGTCAATTGCTGGTCTCCCAGCACGCCGCCGAACATCCGGCGGCTCCTGGCATGCGCCGTCGCTTCGTCGAGCGCGCGGCGGGCAAAGCCCAACGCAGCGGCCGCGACCGACGCACGAAAAATATCCAGCGTGCGCATTGCGATCTTGAAGCCTTCGCCTGGGGAGCCGAGCAGCCGCGCCGCCGGAATCCGGCATCCTTCGAAGCGCAGCGTCGCCAGCGGGTGCGGCGCCATCACATCGATGCGATCGGCGATCGAAAAGCCGGGATCGTCGGGAAGCACCACGAAGGCGGAAATGCCCCGCGCGCCCGGCGCCTCTCCGGTCCGCGCGAACAGCGTATAGACATCCGCGATGCCGCCGTTGGAGATCCAGGTCTTCTCGCCATCCAGGATGTAGTGGTCGCCCTCGCGCCGGGCGCTGCAGGTCATGGCGGCGACATCGGAACCGGCTTCCTTCTCCGACAGGGCGAAGGCGGCGACCCATTCGCCACGCCGCGCCTTCGGCAGCACCAGCGCGCGCAATTCGGGTGCACCCGCGATCGCAACAGCGCCGGTTCCAAGTCCCTGCATCGCAAAGGCAAAATCGGCGAGCCCGCTGTGCCAGGCGAGGGTCTCGCGGGCGATGCAGATCAGCCGGGAATCGATCACCGCATCGATCCGGTCACCGGCGACCGATGCCTCAAGCAGGCCCGCAGCGCCGAGCCTGCGAACCAGCGAGCGGCAGGTTTCATCGACATTGCCGCCATGGGTATCGCCGAGGTCGGCGGCAAACGCGTCGAGCGCGGCGGCGTATTCGCTGTGGCCAGCATCGAAGAACGGCCACGTGAGATGTTCGCGCGACGGCCCGCGCAAGATCGAACCCGGGGTCATGTGAATCTCCCGCAAAGGCCGCGCGCCGCCAGACCGCAACGCGCCCCAATAATGTTTCACTACTAAAATATCCTGTCAAGCAAGCCGACTGAACTGTGGAGCCGCAGATCCGGGCACTGAGCCGCCGGAACAGGCTTACAAATGCGTATAAACTAGACGCGACACGAGCTCGCGCAACGAAATCCCCCTGTCCGATTGACATGATTTTTGTTTGATGCCTAAACTATATTCGGTCGTGCGGGATACCGCGGAAGGCCCGAGGAGACGAGCATGGCAGAACGCTCTTTCGCGCGCGAGGTCGAGGACCTCAAGCTCGGCGCCGGCCAGGAGTTCCGCGGCGAAGGCATCCTCGCCATCACCAAGGCCCTGCTCGAATGCGGCGTCAGCTATGTCGCGGGCTACCAGGGTGCGCCGATCTCGCATCTGATGGACGTGCTGTCGGACGCACAGGATATCCTGTCCGACCTCGGCGTGCATTTCGAATCCAGCGCCAGCGAAGCTACCGCGGCGGCGACGCTTGCCGCCTCGGTGATGTACCCCTTGCGCGGTGCGGTCACCTTCAAGGCGCCGGTCGGTATCAATGTCGCGTCCGACGCTCTCGCCAATCTCAGCTCGGGCGGCGTGACCGGCGGCGCGCTCATCATCATCGGCGAGGATTACGGCGAAGGCTCCTCCATCATGCAGGAGCGTTCACACGCCTTTGCGATGAAATCGCAGCTCTGGCTGGTCGATCCGCGGCCCGACGTGGCCTCGATCGTCAAGGCCGTGCGGGATTCCTTCGATCTGTCCGAGGCGTCGAACACGCCCGTGATGCTGGAGGTGCGGATTCGCGCCTGCCACGTCCATGGCCGCTTCGCCACCCGCGACAATGTCCGCCCAACCTTTCCGCTGTCCCGCGCGCTCGAGCAGCCGTCGCGCGATACCAACCGCATCGTGCTGCCGCCGGCCTCCTACCTGCACGAGAAGGAGAAGATCGAGAAGCGCTGGCCTGCAGCGGTCGAATTCATCCAGGCCCGCGGCATGAACGAGACGTTCAACGGCGATATCGATGACATCGGCATCATCATGCAAGGCGGTATGTATAACGGCGTGATCACGGCGCTGCGCGAGGCCGGGCTGGCGGATGTCTGGGGCGAAACGCGGGTGCCGCTCTATGTGATGAACGTGACCTACCCGATCGTCGACCGCGAGGTGATCGACTTCTGTCGCGGCAAGAAGGCCGTGCTGATGGTCGAGGAAGGCCAGCCCGAATTCATCGAGCAGGCGCTGCACAAGATCCTCCGCAATGCGGATATTCCAGCCAAACTGCATGGCAAGGACTTGCTGCCGATGGCCGGCGAATACACCGCGCAGGTGATGGGCCAGGCGATCGGCGCCTTCATCCGCCGCTGGCGCCCGGACGTGCTGCCGGATGCCGCACGCGCACCGAACATCGATCGGGTCGAGGTCGACGACAAGATCCGCGCGCTGGCAGATGTGGTCCCGCCGCGGCCGCCGGGCTTCTGCACCGGCTGCCCGGAGCGGCCGATTTTTTCCGCGATGAAGCTGGTGGAAAAGGAGCTCGGCCCGCATCATGTCGCCGCCGATATCGGCTGCCACCTGTTTTCGATTTTGCCGCCGTTCAACATCGGGGCCACCACGATGGGCTACGGGCTCGGACCGGCGTCGGCCTCGGCCTTCAATGTTCCCGCGGGGAAGCGCTCGATCTCGATGATGGGCGACGGCGGCTTCTGGCATAACGGGCTGAGCAGCGGGATCGGCAACGCCGTCTTCAACCAGCATGATGGCGTGATCGTCGTGGTCGACAACTACTACTCCGCCGCAACCGGCGGCCAGGACATCCCGTCCTCGCGCGCCGACAACCGTTCGCGCTCGACCAAGCATCCGATCGTCGAGGCGGTGAAGGGTGTCGGCGCCAAATGGGTACGCCAGATCGACCGCACCTACGACGTGACGCGGATGCGCGATACGCTGCGCGAGGCTCTGACCACGGAGGAGAAAGGGCCGAAGATCATCGTCGCCTCGTCCGAATGCATGCTGAACAAGCAGCGGCGCGTGAAGCCGCTGGCGGCCGCAGCCGCCAAACGCGGCGAGCGCATCGTGCGCGAGCGCTTCGGCGTCGACGAAGACGTCTGTTCCGGTGACCACGCCTGTATCCGTCTGTCCGGCTGTCCGTCGCTGTCGGTGAAGCCGACCGACGACCCGCTGAAGGATAATCCGGTCGCCGCCGTCGACAACTCCTGCGTCGGCTGCGGCCATTGCGGCGAAGTCGCGGACGCTGCCGTGTTGTGTCCCTCGTTCTATCGCGCCGACATCGTCTCCAATCCGACCGCGTCCGAAGTGCGGTTCGATCGGCTCTGGCGGCGGCTGATCGGCACCTTGCAGCGCTGGCGGGCGGCACGGCGGGTGACGTTCGAGCAGGAGGCGGCATGAACGTCTCGGTCGCCCCCCTCGCAGCCGGCCTCAGCCAGGCACGCCCGATCAGCGTCGCGGTGCTCGCGATGGGCGGCCAGGGCGGCGGCGTCCTGGTCGACTGGATCGTTGCGCTCGCCGAGCGGCGCGGCTGGTATGCGCAATCGACCTCGGTGCCCGGCGTCGCTCAGCGCACCGGTGCCACGATCTACTATATCGAGATGATCGCGCCCGACGCGAGCAAGCCAGACCGCCATCCCGTGCTGTCGCTGATGCCGGCGCCCGGCAAGGTCGACATCGTGATCGGCGCCGAATTGATGGAAGCCGGCCGCGCGATCCTGCGCGGACTGGTCTCGCCCGACCGCACGCTTCTGATCGGCTCCTCGCACCGCTCGCTCGCGGTTATCGAGAAAACCGCGCCCGGCGATGGCACGGCCGACGCGTCGCAGGTCTACGACGCAGCCAATGTCGCCGCCAATCGCTTCATTGCGTTCGACATGGCCGAGATTGCAGATACCACCGGTAGCGCGGTCTCCGCGGTGCTGTTCGGCGCCCTGGCGGGCTCCTCCGCCCTGCCCTTCACGACCGAGGATTTTGAAGCCACGATCCGGGCCGCAGGCGTCGGCGTCGATTCCAGCCTGCGCGCGTTTGCCGCCGGCCGTGAACGCGCAGCCGCCGAGCTCAAACAGGATCCAAAGACGAAGCCCGCGGCAAAGCCGCCGCTCGCCAAACGATTTCCGAAGCTCGAGCCGATCGGCCATGCCGGCTACGACGCGCTGGTCGCACGTGCCCGGCAGTTGCCGCCCGAATCGCACGGCATTGTCGCGGCCGGCCTGCAACGCGTGGTCGACTATCAGGATGTGGCCTATGGCGGCGAGTATCTCGATCGGCTGGAAGCCCTGCCGCGCGGTGCCAGCGGCCTGCTGCGGGCTTTCGCAAAGTATCTCGCGGTTGCGATGGCCTATGACGACGTCATCCGCGTCGCCGATCTGAAGACCCGCGCAGGAAGGTTCAAGCGGTTGCGCCGCGAGGTGCGCGCCGCTGACGACCAGGTTCTCGCGATCACCGAGTTCTTCCATCCGCGGACCGAGGAGATGGCAGGGCTGTTGCCGCCGCGGCTCGGCGCGAAGGTTGAGCGGAGCGAACGACTTGCCGGATTGATCGACCGTGGACGCAAGCTGCGCACAACCGCGCCGGCGTCCTTTCTGCTGCTGTACTGCCTTGCCGGCCTGCGTCGCTTCCGCCGCGGCAATCTGCGGCATTCCCGCGAGACGCGCCATCTCGACGGCTGGGCGCAGCGCGTCCAGAAATTCGCAGCACACGATGTCGCGCTCGCGACCGCCGTGTGCGAGGCGCGCCGTCTCGTCGGCGGCTATTCGGACACACATTCGCGCGGTGAGTCGAAATTCGACAAGGTCATGCTTGCGTCCGAGCGGCTGGCTGGCCGGCCCGACGCCGCCGAATGGGTACAGCGGCTGATCAAGGTCGCGCTGAAGGATGCCGATGGCACCGAGCTCGACGGCGCGTTGCGTACCGTCGAGACGCTGTTCGAGGACGCCTGAGGATGGATCAATTCGAAGTGGTGGTGTCGAAGACCGAAGCGCTCACGCCGCGCATCCGCGAGTTCGTGCTTGCGCGCACCAACGGCGCGCCGATGCCGGGCTGGGCCGCCGGCGCCCATATCGACGTTCATCTGCCCGATGTCGGCCGGCGCTCCTATTCACTGATCGAGACCAATTCGCCGCGCGCGGCCGAGCATCCGACCAGTTACCGCATTGCCGTCCTGCAGGAAAGCAAGAGTCACGGCGGCTCGCTGCAGATGCATGGTCTCAAGGCCGGTGATCGACTGACGATCTCGCCTCCGGCAAACAATTTTGCTCTCGCCTCCGGCGCCGGCGAAGTGGTCCTTGTCGCGGGCGGCATCGGCGTCACGCCGCTGCTCACCATGGCCTGCGAGCTGAGCGCGACGCAAAGGCCATTCTCGTTCTATTACGCCGGGCGCAGCCGCAGCGAACTTGCGTTCTCGGACGACATTCAGCGCCTCGCCTCCGCCAACGCAATCATCCACGCCGACGACGAAGCCGGCCGGTTCTTCGATCTCGAAGGCCTGATGACCCGGCTTGCACCCGATGTACCGCTCTATCTCTGCGGACCTCTGCCGATGATCGAATCGGCGATCGCGCTGGCGAAACAGCTGGATTGGCCGCCGGGCCGGCTGCATTTCGAAATATTTGCCGCGCCCGAGGAGAAGTCCGGCGACAGCAGTTTTGAGGTCGAGCTGAAAAGCAACGGTCGCATCTACGAAATTCCCGTCGGCAAGACCATCCTGGATGTGCTGCTCGAGGCCGGCGAAGACCCGTTGCATGACTGCAAGCGCGGCGATTGCGGAATCTGCCAGACCGCGGTGATCGAGGGCGTCCCGGACCATCGCGATTACATCCTGAGCGATGCCGAGAAGGCGTCGAACAAGGTGATGCAGATCTGTATTTCGCGCGCCAAGACCAAGCGACTCGTGCTCGATCTGTGATGGAGAGACCCATGTCCCGATACGCCGGCAACTCCGCGGCGATCCGTGCCCTGGTCCGTGACCAGGAGGTTCACCGCGATGTCTATGTCAGCGAGGAGGTGTTCCAGCTCGAGATGGAGCACATGTTCCCGAACAGCTGGGTCTATGTTGGCCACGACAGCCAGGTGCCCAATCCGGGCGACTATTACGGCACCACGATCGGCACCCAGCCGGTCCTGCTGGTCCGTCACACCGACGGCACGGTCCGGGTGCTGCACAATCGTTGTCCCCACAAGGGCACGCGCATCACGTCCGAGACCTGCGGCAATACTGGAAAGTTCTTCCGCTGCCCCTACCACGCCTGGAGTTTCAAGACCGACGGCTCGCTGCTCGCGATCCCCCTGAAGAAGGGTTACGAGAACACCGGCTTCGAACAGAGCGAGGCCGCGCGCGGCATGACGCCGGTGCGCCATGTCCGCAACTACCGAGGCTTCGTGTTCGCCAAGATCAATGACGGCGGGCTCGATTTCGAGGCGTTCTTCGGCGATAGCCTGTCGAGCTTCGACAACATGACCGATCGCTCGCCGGCCGGTCAGCTCAAGGTCGCCGGCGGTGTGCTGCGCTACATGCACAATTGCAATTGGAAGATGCTGGTCGAGAACCAGACCGACACCTGCCATCCCATGGTGGCGCACGAATCCTCCGCCGGAACCGTGGTCGAAGTCTGGAAAAAAGCCCCTCCCGGCACGAAGAAGCCGATGGCGGTCGAGATCATCGCTCCCTTCATGAGCCCATACGAGTTCTTCGAGAACATGGGCATCCGGATCTGGGACAATGGCCACGGTCACACCGGCGTGCACCATTCGATCCATTCGGACTATTCGGCAGTACCCGGATATTTCGAGAAGATGACGGCGACCTATGGCGAGGACCGCGCCAAGGCGATCCTGAACGAGAACCGGCACAACACGGTCTATTTCCCCAACATCATGATCAAGGGACCGATCCAGCTGTTGCGACAGTTCAAGCCGATCGCGGCCAACAAGACGCTGGTCGAGTCCTGGACGTTCCAGCTGGTCGACGCACCCGACATGCTGCTCGAGCGCACGCTGATGTACAACCGTCTCATCAATGCACCGACCTCCATCGTCGGCCACGACGACCTCGAAATGTATGAACGCGCGCAGGAAGGCCTGCATTCGAACGGCAATGAGTGGGTCAATCTGCAGCGTCTCTACAGTCCCGACGAAGCCGGGCAGACCAATGTGGCGATCAACGGGACCAGCGAATGGCCGATGCGCCACCAGTTCCGGGCGTGGACCAAGTTCATGACGATGGGGATGTGACATGAGCATGGTAGCCGAGGTCCCTCTCATGAGCGCCGCTCCCACCGATCAGGAGTTGATCGACTTCGTGGTCCGCGAGGCTCGGTTGATCGATCAGCAGCGCTTTGACGAGTGGCTCGATCTGTACGCCGATGACGCCTTCTACTGGATGCCGCTGGAATGGAATCAGACCGATCCGCGGCTGACCTGCTCGCTGATGTACGAGGACAAGCTGCTGCTGTCGATCCGGGTCGAGCGGCTCAAGGGCGCGCGGACCTTCAGCCAGAAGCCGAAAAGCCGCTGCCATCACGTGCTGCAGACCCCACAGGTCGATTCACGCGATGTCGCTGCCAACAGCTACGTCACCTGGACCCCGATGCACTATGTCGAGACCCGCTACGACGAGCAGACGCTCTATGCGGCCTGGGCCACGCATCGTCTGAGCGTCGAGAACGGCCGGCTGAAGATCAAGCTCAAGCGGGTCGACCTGATCAATTGCGATGCTGCCTTCGGCAACATCCAGCTCTTCATGTAGGGAACGATGAGCGTGGCCAACTACACGGCAATCGTAAGCGGTGGCAATACCGGCATCGGCGCCGCAATCGCGCGCGGCCTCCTCGCCGACGGCTACGACGTGATCTCGCTGTCGCGGCGAAAGCCCGACTGGAGCCATCCGAGGCTCGCCTCACACGAGGTCGATCTGCTCGATGGGACGGCGACACGCCAGGTGGCCGCGGACATCGCCGCGAAGGTTGCGATCACCCATGTCGTCCACAATGCGGGCGCGATCCGCGCCAAGCTGCTGGAAGAGGTCGAGGACGAGGACGTCGGCGCTTTGGCGCAGCTCCATTTCGGCGCCGGAATTGCGCTGGCGCAGGCAGCGCTGCCGAGCATGAAGCACGCGCGCTTTGGCCGCATCGTGCAGTTGTCGTCCCGCGCGGCGCTTGGGGCTGCCACCCGCACGGTCTATTCGGCCACCAAGGCCGGCATCATCGGCATGGCGCGGACATGGGCGCTGGAGCTCGCTCCGTTCGGCATCACGGTCAATGTCGTGGCACCGGGCCCAATCGCGGACACTGAAATGTTCGAGAGCGTGATGTCGCCGGAATCCGAACGCGCAAAAGCGCTGGCGCGGTCGATTCCTCTCGGCCGCCTTGGCAAGTCCACCGATGTTGCGCGCGCGGTCAGTTTCTTTAGTTCGCCGGATGCAGACTTCATCACCGGGCAGACGCTTTATGTCTGTGGCGGAGCCAGCATCGGGTCCCTTTCCATCTAGGTTCGGCGAGACGCAGCAATGGATGCCACGACCAAACGGAAGGTCAGATCCCCGAAGAGCGCGCGCCCGCCACCGCTGCAGCCGGTCGGGCCGGCACATGAGTCCGATGGCGCGCATCTCGAGCTGCGCATCTGGCTGCGGCTGCTCTCCTGCACCACCCGGATCGAAAAAACCCTGAATGCCCGGCTGCGCAAGGAGTTCAACACGACGCTGGCCCGCTTCGACCTTTTGGCGCAGCTCGAGCGCAAACCTGGAGGTGCGACCATGTCTGAGGTTTCGCAGCTCTTGATGGTTTCGAACGGCGCCATCACCGCGCTGGTGCAGAAGCTGGAAGCCGACGGCTTGATCCATCGCGAGGTCGATTCCGAAGATCGCCGTACCTTCCGCTTGCGTCTGTCGCAGGAAGGCGCAAGGGAATTCGGCCGGATGGCGCGACGGCATGAGGAATGGGTGATCGCCTTGATCGGGGAGCTCTCGCCCGTCGCGCAATCGGACCTGCTGCAGCACCTGACCCTGCTCAAGCGCCGCTTGGACAAGCACACCTGACGCGGACGCCACAAGCTATCGCCAATCTAACCGGGCCTGACGGCAACTTCGTCACACGGTTGTCGGTTACACGCTGACGTGCCGACTGCCTGTTTCCAGGGGACTTGCTGCGAGAGGCCGGCGCTCAAGGATGAAGTCAGCCCCCTTCTCCGCAATCATGATGGTTGGCGCGTTTGTGTTTCCCGAGACCAGTCGCGGCATGACGGACGCATCGATGACCCGCAGTCCTTCGACGCCGCGAACACGAAGACGATCGTCGACAACGGCCAGCGGATCCGACCCCATTTTGCATGTGCCGACCGGGTGATAGATGGTTTCGGAGGTTTGCCGGACGTAGAGGTCGATGTCCGCGTCCGACGCCGCGCCAGAACCCGGCGCATATTCTTGTCCGCGATAGGGGGCGAACGCATTCTGGGCGATGATCTCCCGGCCGATCCTGACGCCGTCGCGCATGTTGCGTACATCCTCCGGCGCTTCCAGATAATTCGGCTGGATCGAGGGATGCTGCAACGGATCGGCTGATTTGATCATGATGCTGCCGCGGCTCTCTGGGCGCGCGATGTTGAAGTAAGCCATGAAGCCGTGCTCATTTGTGATCTTGCGGCCATGGTCGCTGTACATCAGCAGAACGAAGAAATATTGCAGGTCGGGCGCGATGAGATCCGCTTTCGATTTGAGGAACGCCATCGCTTCCAGGCCGTGCGACGTCGCTGGGCCCGTTTTGGTCAGCACGTACTGGATGAAGGCTTTTGTGGCGCCCAATGGCTTGGTGTGCTTGAGAAACGAGATCGGCTGGGTGCACCGCTGCTTGACGCCGCAGGCGAGATGGTCCTGCAGATTTTGCCCGACCCCCTTGAGCTCGTGGACGACCTTTATCCCGAGCGACCGCAGATGGTCGCCATCGCCGATTCCCGACAATTGGAGCAGTTGCGGCGAGTTGATCGCGCCACCGGCCAGGATCACCTCACGTTCGGCCCTTAAGGTGTGAACCTGACCATTCCTGATGTACTCGACGCCAACCGCGCGACCACCCTCCACGAGCACGCGTGAGGCGAGCGCTTTCGTGATCACCTTGAGATTGGGGCGGTTAAGAACCGGATGCAGGTAGCAGCGCGCCGCACTGGCGCGTTGATTGTCGGCGATCGTGCTGTCGACCGGGCCGAAGCCTTCGAGTTCGGCACCGTTGAAATCATCCGTCGCGCGAAATCCCGCCTGCTTGCCCGCTTCAAACCACGCCTTGGTCAGCGGATGGGTTATTTCCGACAGCCGGCTCGTCCGCAACGGGCCGTCGCCGCCGTGATAATCGTCGGCGCCGGCCTGCCGCCCTTCCGACCGAATGAAATATGGCAGGCAATCGCTGTAGGACCAGCCGCGATTGCCGAGCTGAGCCCACAAATCGTAGTCGGAGGCGTGGCCGCGGATATAGACCATCCCGTTGATGGAGCTCGATCCTCCCAGCACCTTCCCGCGCGGCCAAAAAAGCACGCGGTTGTCCAGGTGCGGCTGCGGATCCGTATGGTAATGCCAGTCGACACTCCCGGACTTCATCAGGGCGAGATAGCCCGCCGGCATGTGGATGAAGGGATTGGTGTCCTTGCCGCCGGCCTCGAGCAGCACGACGTCATTGTTCGGATCTGCCGACAAACGGTTTGCCAACACGCATCCGGCCGATCCGGCGCCGACGATGACGTAGTCCACCATGTTTCCTCCGTCTTCTTGTCTGGACAGATTGGAGTCCGATCGGGCGAACTAGGCCCGCATCAGCGGGCGAGGCCTGACCTCGGCCGGGCCGTTGATGACCTTGCCCGTCTCGGGTTCGAAAAGGCGAACCCTGTCGAGGGCGGGCAGCAGACTGATCTCGTCGCCAGGCGACAATTCAATGCGCTCCTGCGTGATCGAACAGACTTCCTGCGCGCCTACCTCGGCATAGATGTGAATTTCAGGGCCCGTCGGCTCGACGACGGAGACCTTGGCGGGAAAGCCTGCACTGCCAGCGCCCGGCCGCAGATGCTCGGGCCGGATGCCGTATTTGACGATCTGACCGGCACTGACATTTGCATCCGAGGGCAACGGCAGCGTCACGCCGTTGGCGCGCAGCACCGGGCGTCCCGCCTCGGCGGCGACTTCGCCGGTCAGGATATTCATCGCCGGCGAACCGATGAACTCGGCGACGAACAGATTTGCGGGATGGTCATAGATCTCCAACGGCTTGCCGATCTGCTCGATATCGCCGTCGCGCAACACCACGATCGTATCGGCCATCGTCATGGCCTCGATCTGGTCATGGGTCACATAGATGGTGGTGGTCGCAAGCTTGTGGTGCAGTTCCTTAATCTCGGTTCGCATCTGCACGCGCAGCTTCGCGTCGAGATTCGACAGCGGCTCGTCGAACAGGAATACGGCTGGATCGCGCACGATGGCGCGACCCATCGCAACGCGCTGACGTTGGCCGCCGGACAGCTGTTTCGGCTGGCGGTCGAGATAGGGCGTCAGGTTGAGGATCGAAGCGGCCCACTCCACCTTGCGCCTGATTTCGGCCTTCGGAACCTTCTTGAGCTGCATCGAAAACGCCATGTTGTCGAACACGCTCAGGTGGGCATAGAGCGCGTAGTTCTGGAACACCATCGCGATGTCGCGATCCTTGGGATGCAGATCGTTGACCAGGACGTTGCCGATGCTGACCTGGCCCGACGTAATCGGCTCGAGCCCGGCGACCATCCGCAGCAATGTCGACTTTCCGCAACCGGAAGGTCCCAGAAGCACGACGAATTCGCCGTTGGCTATCGAGAGATCGATGCCGTGCAGCACCTCGAACTTGCCGTAGGATTTCCGCACATTGCTGATGGTGACCGATGCCATGGCTGCTTCTTCTCCTTACGCGCCCGTCCTGGCCGACAAGATTTGTTCCACGATTTCGACAAACCCTTCGCCGCCGCGCTTGCTGGCGATGAAGGCCGGCGTTGCGGCCATCGTCCCCTCGAAATCCCGCACATTGGCGACGCCGCAGGCGTAGGGGAAGAAGCCAAACATCGGCGCATCGTTCGGACTGTCGCCGCAGAACACGATGCGGTCCCTCGCCGCGTCGAGATCGAGCCCCAGCCTTTCGCGCAGAAAGATCCGGGTCATGGCCAGCTTGTCGTAGCTGCCGAACCATCCGTTGACGTGGATCGAGGAGACCTTGGCGATCCCGCCCGCGCTTTCGAACAGCCCGACGATCCTGTCGACCGCGGCGCGCGGCAGTGGCGGCACGTCCTCGCAGACATCGATCGCAAGATCCGCCTCGCGGTAGAGCTGGTCGGCCGAAATCGCAGCACCGGGCACTTCGGACAGAATTCGCTCGCCGAGCGCGAGCAACCTGCGCCGATTGGCGGCGCGCTCGGGCTCGCTTGCGATAAATTTGCGAACCATCTTCCGCGCCACCGGATCGTGCCGGAAATAGAACGCGCCGTTTTCGCCGATCACGCCGTCAACCGGCCAGAACCGCGCAATCATGTCGCACCAGCCGGCCGGCCGGCCGGTGACGGGAACGACGGCGAGGCCGGCGCCCTGGAGCTTTTCCAGCGCGGCATAGGAAGCCGCAGGGAGCTGGCCGTCGGTGGTCAGCGTATCGTCAATGTCGGTCAGGATGCAGACGATGCGGCGAGCGGTCTCCGCGGGAAAGCTTGCGATGGGCTTCACGACGGTGTGCCCTCCGCAAACGACGCAAGCCGGGCGTTCCAGTCAAGCAGCCGCGGCCAGAGGTCGGCATGGATGGCGCGCAATTCGGCGTAGCGTGCCACATTCTTCGGTTCAGGTCGGAATGCTCGTGCCGGCGGCCTCGTCATCGCCGAGGCGGCCTCGGCGATGGTGCCGTACCAGCCGGCGCCCTTGGCCGCCGCGATCGCCGCGCCGAGCGATGAGGCTTCCCGCGCGGTCGAGCGCGCAACCGGCCGGCCCGCGGCATCGGCCAAAATCTGCAGCCAGAGATCGCTGTCCGAACCGCCGCCAATCGCCGAGAACTGTCCGATCTCGCCGCCGGTCGCCGCTGCGATCTTCTCAGCCTGAGCGGCAACCTCCAGCGCGATGCCTTCGAGCAAGGCACGATAGATCGCACCGCGCCGGGTCGAGCCCGACAATCCGGCGATCACGCCGCGCGCATAGGGATCCCAATAGGGGGTCATGCAACCGAGCCAGTAAGGCAGCACCACGACGCCATCAGCCCCGATCGGACAGCTCGCTGCTTCGGCTTCGAGCGCCTTGAAGACATTCAGTTGCGCCGTCGCATCGATCCCGAACATCTCGCGCGCCATCCAGTCGACCAGGAACGTTCCGGTGCGGATACACTGCTCGTAGATGTAACCGTCGTCGCACACCGCCTTCTCGGTGCGGAAGGCGCGGTCATAGGCATAGTTGCGACCGTAGCTTCCCGAGACCACTGCGGTCCCGAGATTGATGTAGGCGCTGCCCGGAGACGTGACGCCGGCACCGGTGCTGGCGCACTGGCCATCGCCACCGCCGGCAACGACCGGCGTTCCAGCCGAAAGGCCGGTGAATGCCGCGGCCGCATGCGTGACCTCCCCCATCCGCGCGCCCGGCGGCATCAGCGCCGGCAACTTCTCGATCGCAATGCCGGCGGCGTCGAGAATCTCGGCTGACCAAACGTTGCGCGTCATATCGAGCAGCCCGGTCGGATCGGCCGAGGCCGTCGACGTCCGCCATCGACCGGTCAGGCAATGCGTCAGATAGCCGTGGACTTCGGCAAAGCGCGCGGCGCGCGCGAAGATCTCCGGCTCGTGCTCCGCCATCCAGATGATGCGGTAGAGGCAGGGCAGCACGTCAAGGGGCTTGCCGGAAATGGCATGAACGCGCTCGGCTCCGAACGATTTGCCGAAGCGCACAACCTGAGGCCGAGCCCGTTCGTCGAGCCAAGTCATGCCGGGCCTGATTGCGGTCCCCTCCTCCGTGAATGCACTGAAAGTTTCGCGTTGATTGGAAATCGCAACCGCAGCGATCCGCTCGGCACCGACCTGGTCGGTGATGCTGCGCAAGGCAGCCGCGGTCGAATCCCACCACTCGTCCGGGTTCTGTTCGAAGTATCCCGGCTGCGGATTGGCAAGGCCGATCGCCTTGCGCCCTTCGGCCAATGCACGTCCGCTGCGATCCCAGGCGATCGCCTTGGTCGCCGAGGTCGAACTGTCGATGCCGATCACCAGATCTCTGGACATGCCATCTCAATTCAATTGGCGCGGAGGCGACCAAGGCCGCCTCCGCAAAGTCTAGCTCCGCGGGACCCAGAGCATTCCGGTTCTGGTTGGATCAGAATCGAAGCTCTGGATCGTTGTTTTGACGCGTCTTCTTCACACCAACCGGGTGTCCGCTTCGCTCGAAAGCGCTCTAGAGCAGACCAGCATCCTTGACCTGGGCGTCGATCTGCTTCGCGAGCGCGTCCATGCACTTCTTGGGATCGCCACCATAGGCCTGGCCCGTCAGCAGCTTGCCGAGTTCGGTTGGAATCTCGTTGGTCGACAGACCCGCCCACAACGCCATGTGCGGCTCGGTCGCCATCGCGTTGTCGATCACCCACTTCACGGTCTCCAGATGCCGCGTGGTGCCCGCGCCGACCTTGGCCTTGGCCTTGACGCGCGGATCGGCGAACGATGAGTTGCGCATCGGAGCGAAGCCGCCGAGCAGCGTGCAGCGTGTCATGATCTCCTTGCAGCAACCCCACTGCATGAAGATCCACGCGGCCTCCTTGTTCTTGGAGTATTTCGACAGCGAGATGCACGAGCCGCCCTGATGGCCGAGGTTCGGCTGCTCGTTGAAGCCGGCTTCGGAGGCCGGGCGCAGCTTCTTGGCGGTCAGCGGCTTGGCAGGCTCCCACAGGCCCTTGACCTTGGAGTCGTCGGCATCGAGGCCGGGGAAGAACTCATCCCAGCTCTGCGCCAGCGCGATCTGGCCCGAATGCATCATCTCGAACTGGCCGTCCCAGGTCGATGCCGTCGAATTCGGCGGCGAGACCTTCAACAGGTCCTGGTACCATTTCAGGCCGGCAATGCCCTGCTCGTCGTTACCGGAGAATTTCTTGCTCTTGTTGAAAATCGAGCCGCCATGGCCCCACACCGCCTGGCTCCAGTCGCACTCCAGCGAATAGTGCCCGGATTTGGCCTGCAGGCCGGTTCCGAAGATGCCGTTGCCCTTCTCGGCCTCGGTGATTTGCCTGGCGGCGGCGAGGTAGTCCTCGTAGGTGGTCGGCACCGCGATCTTGTGCTTCTCCAGGATGTCCTTGCGGTACATCAGCGTGAAGATCGGAATGTCGAAGGGAATGCCCATCCATTGTCCGTCGACCTGGGCGACATTCTTGACGAGCGGCTTGGAGAAATCGTCCCAATCGAAATCGGGCATCGCCAGTTCCGGCTTGTCCTTGTAGTAGGCGACCGGATCGATGCAATCGGGCTGGAACATCGATATCCAGGATTGATCGAGGTAGTAGAGGTCGTACGAACCGAGCTGGCCCTGCACGTCCTGCGTCGCCTTGGCGAGCACCTGCTCCAGCGGCACGATCTCGACCTCGACCTCGATACCGGTCGGATCGGTGAACTCCTTCTTGATCTGGTTGAGGATCACCGAGGGCGGCGTCGATTCCGTCGAATAACGGATCTTGGCGCCCTTGAACTTGCTGCCGACCTCCTTCAGCCATTTGGCCTGGTTGTCCGGCAAGCCGTCGGCATAGGCCGGGGTTCCGAGCAGACTGCCCTTGCGCAGGCCGCGCGGGCTACCGAGCATGCCGAGGCTGAAGGCCGAGAATCCGACACCGGCCAGTCCCAGCTTGCGCAGAAATTCGCGTTTCGAGATTTGCCCGTTGGTATAGGCGTTCGCGGTGTCGACAATGAACGTCTGCTGGTCGAATTTCTTGAAACTCATTGCACTCCTCCCGATGTTTTGTTGACTTTCTGGTCTCGCTCCGCGCGCCTACTCCTTGAGAGACCCGAGGGTCAGGCCGCGGACAAGCTGCTTCTGGACGAGCAGGATGAAGATGAAGCTCGGGATCACGGCTGTCGTGCCGAGAGCCGCGATGAATCCCCATTCCGAGCCTGTCGAGGTGACGAAGGTCGTGATCCTGACCGGCAATGTTCGTATCGAATTGGTCAGGAACAGCGACATCAGGAATTCCGTCCACGAGAAGATGAAACAGAGGACGGCGGTGGCTGCGACGCCGCCCTTGACCATCGGCAGGACAACGCGCCAGAAGATCTGCAATCGCGTGGCGCCATCGATCATGGCGGCTTCATCGACGTCGACGGGAACGTCATCGTAGAATGACTTCATCAGCAGCACGGCGATCGGCAGGTTGATCAGCGTATCCACGATGATCAGGCCAAGCCGGGTGTCGAGCAGCGACAGATAGTGGAACATGAAGACGACCGGCACGATGATCGCGATCGGCGGCATGAAGCGCTGCGACAGGATCCAGTTCAGATAGGCCTGCCGCCCGCGAAAGCGCATCCGCGACAGTGCGTAGGCCGCAATGACCGCCAGCAGCAGCGTCAGCGCGGTCGCTCCCACCGCGATGATCAGCGAGTCGATGATGGTTTGGCGGCTGTCATACGAACTCGCACCCCCGACCCCGAACGTGTTGCCGGAATCGATGGCCAGTTCAGCGCGCGATTTGCCGAGCATCGTGACGGCATAATTGACGAGCGTCGGCTTGAAATTGAACCAGACGATCTCGTCCTTGTTGAAGATCGCCGACGTGGGCTTGAACGACGTCAGCGCCCACCAGAACAGCGGGAACATGAACATGCCGACCACGAGCACGGCGGCCACATCGCGCAAACGCTTCTGGAGGAATGTTTCCTGCATCAGAACCGCACCTTGAACAGCTTGATGAAGATGCTCGAGGTGACGATCACCAGCAGCAGCGTAAACAGCGAGATCGTCGAGGCGTAGGGAAAGTCGGCGTTCTTGAAATAGATGGTGCCGGCGTAGGACGTCAGCGTCTCGGTCGAGGTGCCGGGCCCGCTGTCCGTCATCACCTTCACGTAGTCGTAGATCCGGAACAGGTCGACGCCGCGGATCAGGACGGCCAACGCGATGATCCTGGAGAGCATCGGCAGGGTCAGGCGGAAGAAGGCTTGACTCGCCGTCGCTCCGTCGATGGCGGCAGCCTCGAAGGGTTCCTTCGGCAAGGCGCGCAGCCCGGCGAGCATGATCAACACCATGAACGGCGTCCACTGCCAGATATCGGCCAGCAGGACGCCGGCCAGTGCAGAACCGCTGGAGGCGAGGATCGGATGTTGCGGCGACCACAGCCCCAGCGAAACGAGGCCCGTGCTCAATACGCCGAACGATCCGTCCAGCATCAGGAGGAACATCATGCCGGTGACGGCAGGCGGCACCACCAGCGGCAGCGTCATCAGCGCGCGCAGCAGCCCATACCCCCTGCGGTCGCTGTCGAGCAGCAATGCGATGGCAAGGCCAAGACCCAGTTCGATCAGCAGGGCGCTGATCGTGTACAGATAGGTGTGACCGATGGCGCCCCATACCCGTTCATCGGCGAACAGCTTTCCCCAGTTCCAGGTCGGGTTGAAGACATTCAGACGGGTGACCGGGTTGCGCTTGAAGAACGTCAGCCAGAGCGCATAGAGCAGCGGATAGACCCCGAACGCCAGGATCAATGCGGTGATCGGCGCCAGCCAGGGAAACGGGTGTTCCGAGGTCAGAAATCGCGGCCAAACCCGGCGACGCTCCGTGCCGGACACCGGCACGTCAACGGCCAGACTTGGCACCTGCTGCGAAACCATTGACGTTTCCTCGTGCATCGCTTTTTTCTCGGCGCCGGGCTCTGCGGCCCAGTTCGCTGTGTTGGATCAGGGCCGGCGTGATACTCCGGCTCGGTGAGACCGGGCCGCACGCGGCACCAGCGTTCTCGCCGTTGCCACGTCCGTCACCAATATCGTCGCGTAGTTGTTATTGAGCGCCGCGTAGACCGCGTCGATCTTGTCGGTGCCGCCGGCAATGCAGATTCGTTCCGGCACCTTGGCAATCTCGTCCAGCGTGAGGCCGATCATTTGATTGTCGAGCGCGCCCAACAGCGGCTTGCCGTCCCGGTCGATGAAACGTCCGCTCACCACGCCGACCGCGCCGCGCGCGAGATACGGCTCGATCTTCTCCGGCGTCATGTATCCGCTGCGCATCGCGGTGCCCGCGTCATCCACACTGCAGACGCCGAACAGCACCTTGTTGCTCGAGTGGATGATCTTGAAGGTCTCGACCAGCGCCGGCTCCTGCATGAACAGGCGCTTGATCTGCGCGGTGGAGACGATGCCAGGGGCGTGCAGATTGACGCATCGCGCGCCGAGCTTGTTGGCGATGTTGGAGGTGCACAGTTCCGGCGAGAATTCCGTCGTCCCGATCGAGCAGCCAGTGATCTGGGTAACAGTCACTCCAGGCAGCTTCATCTCGGGCAACGCTGCCGACAAGGCCTGCACCGTGCGCCCCCAGGAAACGCCGAGCACATCGTCGGGCTGCAAACGCTCGATCAGCAACCGCGCGGCGGCCATGCCGATCCGCTCGTGCACCGGCAGCCGGCCTCCATCATCAGGCACGACGAGGCAGTTGGACAAGCCGTAAGCGTCGGCCACTTCGCGTGCGAGACCGATGGTCTGCAAGTGCCGTGACGAGACCGCGATGGTGACGATGTTGCGGTCGCGGGCCTCCTGCAGGAAGTTCACCACCGACGCGCGCGAGACGCCGAGCTGATCGGCGACCTCCTCCTGCGTCATGCCCTCCTCGTAGTAGAGCCAGGCCGCCCACACGACCGGATCACTGTCGAACTCTGCAGGAATCGACAACGCGCGACGCTTGATGCGCGGCGGTGTCACTTTGCGTTGCAGCGTCCTGGTCATCGGCGATCGCGGCCTCAGTGTCGGATACACAAAATGCACATCGAGTTGACAATTGTCAATTGGCTCGATTAATTGCCAATTAGTTTTGTCGAATGTCACGGCCGGTGCTGCGGTGCCGAAGCGTTGTGCGGGATTTTCTCGATGTCGAAGCAGAACTGGACCGCGCTGATCGACGATTTGGTGGCTGGCCGCTGGACCAATCCGCTGACCGGCGCCCGCGTGAAGGTGCCCTACGACTCCATCGTGATTGAAGACAGTCTCGAGGGCCGCGAGGCCGAGCTGGTTGCGTCCCTGAAGCTGGGGCACAGCCTTGCTCTGGTCGCCGATCAGGCGACCTACGACGCGTTGGGCGCGCGGATTGCAAGGGCACTGCGCGAGATCGGCCCCGTCGAGGCCATTGTTCTCGATCGTCCGCACGCCGACATGGCCGAGGTTCGTAATCTGACCGAGAAGCTGCGCGGATTCGATTCCGTCGTCGCCGTCGGCTCAGGTACCGTCAACGACCTCTGCAAGTATGTCACCGGCCTCGACGGGCGGCGCTATTGCGTGTTCGCAACCGCCGCTTCGATGAACGGGTATACCTCTTCCACCGCCTCGCTCACCCTCGACAGCGGCCTGAAGGTGTCGCTGCCTTCGCACACACCTGCCGGCTTCTTCGTCGATCTCAAGGTGTCCGCCGCGGCGCCGCCCTATCTCGCCGCCTCCGGTTTCGCCGACTGCCTCGCCCGCTCGGTAGCCCAAAGCGACTGGTGGATGTCGCACCGGCTGTTGGGCACGGCGTATTTTCAAGAGCCTTACACGATCCAGGCCGTCGACGAGGTCGAGCTCAACAAGCGCGCCGCGAATCTGCCCAAGGGCGATATCGAGGCGATGGGGTATCTCTATCGGGTGCTAACCCTGTGCGGACTGGGCATCTCGTTCACCGGCATCTCGCACCATGGTTCGATGGGTGAACACCAGATCTCGCATTACATCGACTGCTTCGCGGGAGCGCGGCATCCGGGCAGCCTGCACGGCCAGCAAGTCGGCATCGCGTCGCTGAGCATGGCGCGCCTGCAGCAGTACA
Organism: Bradyrhizobium sp. th-b2; assembly: GCF_000426785.1. Classification (NCBI taxonomy): domain Bacteria; kingdom Pseudomonadati; phylum Pseudomonadota; class Alphaproteobacteria; order Hyphomicrobiales; family Nitrobacteraceae; genus Bradyrhizobium; species Bradyrhizobium sp. th-b2. The sequence continues at coordinate 80,835 of NZ_AUGA01000003.1, read as the reverse complement.
TGCTTGCCAGCGATCAGCCGCCTTCCGTTCACGCCACCCCTATCGACGCCGCCGGCATGGCCCGCCGCTTTGGCGATGAAGTCGCATCGCAATGCCTGGCGGAGCTGAAGAAAAAGGCTTTCGACCGCGACGGCGCCATCGCATTCAATCGCAAGCTCGACGACACATGGCCTGACTTGCGGCGCGAGCTGGCCGGGTTCGCGATTCCGGTCGGCGAGATGAAGCGCCTGCTGTCGGCTGCGGGCGGCGCCACGACGGCGACCGAACTGGCTGTGCCCGTCGATCTCTACCGCGAGGCCATCGTGCATTGCCGCGAGATGCGCAACCGCTTTTCGTTCCTCGACATTGCCGCAGACGCCGGCACGCTGGAGGCGTTTGCGCAAGGCGAACTTTGAGAGGGAGGCCTGTGACATGACCGCAAAGCCGCTTGTCGCCGTAACCGGGGCGAGCTCCGGCATCGGAGAAGCCACCGCCCGCGCCTTCTCCGCGGCCGGCCACCCTGTGCTGCTGATGGCCCGCCGGATCGAACGGCTGGAGGCCATGCGTCTGCCCAATTCGGTCTGTCGCAAGGTGGACGTTCGCGATCGTGCGATGCTCGCCGCGGCGGTACGAGACGCCGAAGCAAGGTTCGGCCCCGTGGATATGATGTTCGCCAACGCCGGCATTGCGAGGCTCGGTGACATCGGCAGGCAGGACCCCGCCGATTGGGACGAAATGATCGCCATCAACGTCAATGGTGTCATGAACAGCGTACATGCCGTCATGGCGGGCATGATGGACCGTCGTCACGGTACGCTCGTCATGATGAGTTCGATCGCTGGACGCAAGGTCTATCCCGATCATACGGTCTATTGCGGGACCAAATATTTCGTCCACGGCGTCTCCGAGAGCCTTCGCGAATATCTGTCCGCCTACGATGTTCGCGTGATCGTCATTTCGCCGGGAATCATTGAGACCGAGGTCCTGGATGGCGTGAAGGATCCGGTGACACGTGCCAGCTATGACGCAAACAAGGCCGCAATCGGCGGCGGCATCGGGGCCGAACACGTCGCCGACCTGATCCTCGACGCCTACAACCTTCCGCAAAAGGCGCTGGTGCAGGAGATTTGCATCACGCCGACTCGACAAAAATACTGAGCGCTCTCACGCGCCGACCTCAGGAGCCGACCATGACCGACAGCGAACTTCAGTTGCGCGAGGCGATCATCGCGAAATGCCGCTGGATGAATGCGACAGGGCTGAACCAGGGCACGTCCGGAAATATCTCCGCCCGCCACGGCAACACCATGCTGATTTCACCGTCGGCAACGCCTTACGACCTGCTCACGCCCGACATGATCGCGGCAATGCCGATCGAAGGCGAATACGGATCATGGCGGGGACCGCTCAAGCCCTCCACTGAATGGCGCTTCCATCTCGACATCATGAAGGCACGACCCGACGTCGGGGGCATCGTCCATACCCACGCGACCTATTCCACCGTGCTGGCGATCGCGCGCAAGGAAATCCCGGCATGCCACTACATGATGGCGGCCTTTGGCGGCATGAACGTGCGTGTTGCCGACTATGCCAGGTTCGGCACCAAGGAACTGTCGGAGCATGCGCTGACCGCGCTGGAGAACCGCACCGCCTGCCTGTTGGCCAATCACGGAATGATCGCCACGGGGGCATCACTGGACAAGGCGATGTGGCTGGCGGTCGAACTCGAGACCATCGCCCGGCAGTACTATCTCTCCCTGGCGATCGGTGGACCGGTATTGCTGAGCGAGGCCAACATCAGCGAAACCGCCGCTGCATTTGGCAGCTATGGCTTGCAGGATCCGCCGGTCAAGGCGAACGCAACAACGTGATCGGCATGGTGGAAAGCCACTCCAATCTGGATGATGCGCACCCACGAATGATCGCGGGCCGCGCCAGGGCGACGGCAGTTACCATCTCAACGCACCCGTGCGCACGGGGGCGTCCCAAAGCGCGGTCGTCTCAGGATCAAGCAGGCTCACAGTGAGCGAGCAACCCGCCATGTCCAGCGAGGTGACGTAACTGCCAACCAGCGAACGGGCGATGCGCAGGCCGCGACTTTCGAGCATCCGGCGCGCCGCGTTGTACATCAAATAGAGCTCGATCGTCGGCGTGCCGCCGAAACCGTTGACGAGCAGCAGCGCCTCCGTCCCGGCACGCGCGCCGAGATCCTCCGCAATGGCCGTCGTCATCTCGGCGGCGATCGCATCAGCCGCTGCCAGCTTGACGCGGCGGCGTCCCGGCTCACCGTGAATACCGACCCCCATCTCCATCTCGTCTTCGCCCAATGCAAAGGTCGGCGTGCCCGCAGCCGGGACGGTGCAGCTCGTCAGCGCAACGCCCATCGAGCGCGTCTGCGTGTTGACGCGCTCGCCGAGCGCGACACAGGCTGCGAGATCGGCGCCCTTCTCGGCGGCGGCGCCGACGATCTTCTCGACGATCAACGTGCCTGCGACGCCGCGGCGCCCGATACTGTAAGTGGACTTCTCGACCGCGACGTCGTCGTCGGTCACGATGGCCGCGGTGCGGCCCTCGGCGATCTCGGCCGCCATCTCGAAGTTCATACGGTCGCCGGCATAGTTCTTGACGATGAAGAGGACGCCGGCGTCGCCCGCAACCGCCTGGGCCGCCTCGACGATCTGGTCCGGCGTCGGCGAGGTGAACACCTGCCCGGGACAGGCGGCATCGAGCATGCCGTAGCCGACAAAGCCCGCATGCAGCGGCTCATGTCCACTGCCGCCCCCCGACACCAGCGCAACTTTCTTCGGGTTCAGCTCGCGGCGCCGCACGAATTTCCGCTCGGCGCCGAGCGTAACCAGATCGGCGTGCGCGGCCGCAAAGCCGTCGAGGCTCTCGGCGAGAACGTTGTCGACCGAATTGATGAACTTCTTCATTGTTTCCTCCCCGCTTCGTTCGTTTGGCGTTTCTCGCCTATTTTTCCCGCATGATGGCAATCAGCCGCCGCGTGAACTCCTGCAGCAGCGCGTCGAGCTCGGCGTTGCGCTTGGCGCTGCCGAGATCCGGCAGATGCAACGTCAGCGTCCGCTCGTGCGAACCTTCGCTCAACCGGCCGACGCGGCGCGGATGTGCGCGCGCATAGGCGCGAAGGAAGGCGGTCTTCGCCTGTGGCGGAAAATGGCAGACATCGAAGATCGTGTTGAGATGCTGTACCGGTATCGGCACCGGATAGGCGGGATTGCTGATCTGGCTGACGAAGCTGCGGTTCTTCCCCATGGCATGGGCCAGCCGGAGCCGCATGCCGGACGGACGGCTCTCCAGCACCTCCTTGAAGATGCGCTTGTAGACCGCAACCGCACCGGCTTCGGGCGCGTCATCGGCCGCCATATCAGCCAAGGCCGCCTCCGCCGCTCAGCCGGTCGATGGTCTGCTTGATCTGCGCCAGCGCCGATGCATTGACGGAGAGTTCGCGCAGCCCGCAATTCAGCAGCGCGGGCAGGCAGCGCGGATCACCCGCCATGTCGCCGCACAGGCTGACGCCGATCGCGGCGCGCCGCCCATGCTCCGCGGTCCGCGCGATCAGTTCGAGCACTGCCGGATGAAGCGGATCCATCAGGGAGGCGAGAGCTCCGTTGGAACGATCGCAGGCCAGGACATATTGCGCGAGATCGTTCGAGCCGATCGAGAAGAAGGACGCCTTGAAGCTTGTGATGGCCAGGGCCGCCGCCGGAACCTCGACCATGATTCCGAGCTCGGGCAGCATCGCGGCAATGCCGTCCGCCTGCAAGCGCTGCACGACATCGGCGAATAACCTCCGCCCTGCCTCGAGCTCGTCCGCCGACGTCACCATCGGGAACATCACCTTGAGATTGCCGCGCACCGCGGCCCGCGCCAGCGCGCGAAGCTGAACCGCAAAGATCTCGGGCCGGGCAAGGCACAGCCGCAGGCCGCGCACCCCGAGGAACGGATTGGCTTCGCCGTCCAGCGTGAAGCCCGGCACCGGCTTGTCGCCGCCGGCATCGAAGGTGCGGATGGTGACGGGCCGCTGGCCGGCCCAACGCACCACCTCGTCATAGGCCTGAAACTGGGTCTCCTCGTCCGGCAGATCGCTCCGCCCGGCGAGCAGGAACTCGGTGCGCATCAGGCCGATGCCGTCGGCATATTGCGCGTCGGCGTGCTCGAGATCCTCGACGCGCTGGATGTTGATGAGGAGCTTGATGTGCTCGCCGCGCCACGAGGCCGTCGGCCGCCGCAGGATCGCGCGCGCGGATGCCCTGCTCTTGCGATGGCTGTCGCGTCGCTTCTCGAAAGTGCGGACCTGCTCGACGCTGGGATCGAGCTCCAGCGTCGCGCCTTCGCCGTCGAGCAGCGCCGTGGTGCCGGTGTCCGGAATCGCACCGAGCTGCACCACCATCGGGATGCCGCGCGCCCGCGCCAGCATCGCGACATGGCTGGTCGGGCTGCCCCGCAACAGCGCCAGGCCGCCGCCGCCGGACCAGTCAATCTCGAGGAATCGCGATGGCGGCAGATCGTCGGCACAAACCACGCCCCCGCTCGGGATCTTCAGCGGCTGGCCCTGGTCGCCACGTAGAACGTGGATCACCCGGTCGCGCAAATCCGCGAGATCGGAGGAACGCGCCTTCAGATAGTCGTCCGGCGCGGAATTGTAGTCGGCGATGTGGGCGTCGAGCGTCGAGCGCCATGCGATATCGGCGGGACGTCCCTCGCCGATCGACCCGAAGATCGCCTCGATCAAATCCTCATCCTCCAGCAGCGCGACCTGGAATTCGAGGATCTGCGCGGCTTCGCCGCCGGCGCTGGCGGCAAGATCGGCGATCTGCCCGCTCGCGACGTCGATCGCATTGCGCAGCGCCAACGCTTCCTCGACCAGCGTGCCGGCCACCCGCTCGCCGGCCGCGCCCGCGTCGACCCGGACCAACGGGCCGTGGGCAAAGCCGATCGAGGCGGTCCTGCCGCGGTAGGCCAGCCCTGCAGCGCCGCCCTGCATGCTACGGTGCTCCATCCGGGAAATCGCTTGCGATCAGATCGACCAGCGCCGCGACCGCGGCCTCGGCATCGCTGCCGGAGGCCTTGATCTCGATCGTGCTGCCGTGTGCCGCACGCATCGCCATGATCTTGGCCACGCTCTTGGCGTTGATCCATTCCGGCGCGTCCGCGACCCGCACCGAGACCTGCGCCTGGAACTTCTTGGCGAGCTTGGTCAGCTTGACCGCGGGGCGCGCGTGCATGCCGACCGCATGCACCAGCCGCACGTTGCCGGTGAATATCTGTCCGTCCGCTTTATCAAGCATGCTCATCATCCATCATCGCTTCGCCGACGCCTCAGTCGGCAGAGAGTTCCTCGGCCACGGCCTTGACCTGGGCCAGCGAGCTGCCGCCCGCAGCTTCCGTCGCCGCCATCACGGCGCCCTCGACGATCGGCGCGTTGCAGACGACAACGAGATCGCGCCGCGCCGGCTCCAGCATCTCGACCGCCATTTCGCTGTTGGTCTCGGCGCCGCCGAGGTCGACCAGCACGGCGACGCCTTTCGACGACCAGGCGTCGTTGATGGCGTCGATGATCAGCGGCACGCTGGTGCCGAGACCACCGTCGGGATTGCCGCCGCAGAAAGCGACCTTGACCTCGCTGCCGACCATCTGCCGCACCATGTCGGCGGTTCCCTTGGCGATATCTAGGGAATGCGAGACGATCACGATGCCCACGGTGTCGGTCATTGCCGCGCCTCCAGGCCGGCGCACACAGCGTGCACAAGAACACAGCTCGACCGCGCCCCGGGATCGACATGGCCGACGCTGCGCGCACCGAGGAACGACGCCCGCCCTTTGGTAGCTTGCATCGGCGCCGTGCGCTCGACCGCTTCAGCCGCGGTGCTGCGCACCCGCGCGATCAGATCGGGCTGGCCGACGCCTGCTTTCAGCGTCTCCAGCACCGGAACGAGCACATCAAGCATCGTCTTCTCGCCGGCCTGCGAACGGCCGCGCGCGCTCACCGCGTTCACGCCGCTGCCGAACACGTCGGCGAGATCATCAGGCAGGTGCTTGTCGTGCGACAACGCCTCGCCCGCGGCAAGAAAGAAGCTGCCATAGAGCGGGCCGGAGGCGCCACCGACTGTCATGACCAGGGTCTTGCCGATCATCTTGAACGCCTCGTCGAGCGGCTGCGCCGAGATGGCATCGAGCTTGCCGAGCACGGCTTCGAAGCCGCGCTTCATGTTGGTCCCGTGGTCGCCGTCACCGATCGCCTGGTCCAGGCTCGTGAGCTCCGGCGCGCTGGCGATGACCTGCTCGGCGGCCGCCTTGAGCAGCGACTTGAATGTCTCGGGTTGCACCGACATTGATCTGAACCTCTTACGCCTCTATTGAACCATCGCGCCGACGCGCTGCCCGGCACGGTCGAAACACAGCGGACGCACCAGTTGCAATTCGACCTCCTGACCGGCCCGCAGCGGCCGATGCGGATCCGCCAGCGTCACCAGCGTTTCGCCCTTATAGTCCAGGTGAACGTGATTCTGCTCGCCGAGGTGCTCGACCCGATGCACGCGCCCGACCATCTGCCCGCCACTGCGCGTGGCGATCTGGAGGTGCTCGGTGCGGATGCCCACCGTCTCGGTTTCCGGTGGCATCGCCACATCGGACAGCAGCCGTGCGGGCAGAAAATTGATCTGCGGCGTCCCGAGCCGCGAGGCGACGTAGCTCGAGGAGGGATTTTCGTAGATCTCCCTCGGCGTGCCGAGCTGAAGCAATTGGCCGTCCCTGATCACGCCGATCCTCGATGCCATCGTCATGGCTTCGACCTGGTCATGGGTCACGTACAGGATGGTCGCGCCGAGCTCGAGCTGGATCCGCTTCAGCTCGAGCCGAAGCTCGGCGCGAAGCTTTGCATCCAGCGACGACAGCGGCTCGTCCATTAGATAGATCGAGGGATCGCGCACCAGCGCGCGGCCGATCGCGACCCGCTGCATCTCGCCGCCGGACAGGCGGGTGGCGCGATTGTTCAGCTTGCCGGTGATATGCAGCAGCTCCGCGGTCTGCTCGACGCGCTTGCGGATCAAGGGCTCCGGCACGCGCCGCGCCGGAGAGCGCAACGGGAACGCCAAATTGTCGTAGACCGACAAATGCGGATACAGCGAATATTGCTGGAACACGAACGCGATGTCCCGCGCACCCGGCGGATCATGCGTCACATCGCGCCCGTCGATCATGACCGAGCCGGCGTCGGGACTCTCGAGCCCGGTGATCAGCCGCAGCGTCGTGGTCTTGCCGGCGCCGCTCGGCCCGAGCAGGACGAGGAATTCGCCGTCGCCCACCGTCAGCGAGAGGTCACGCACCGCCTCCACCGCGCCGAAGCGCTTGCTGATATTGCGCAAGCTGACGTCAGCCATGGCGCACGCCCTCCTCGCTGGCGGTCCTGATCGCAAGGCCGCTGCCGATATCGAACAGCGCCAACCGCTCGGAGTTGAATTCGAGGCCGATGGTCTCTCCGATCCGCACCGAGGCGCTGGACGGCAGCCGCGCCGCGACCCGCCCATACGCCGTGTCGACGGTGACGATCTGCGTGGTGCCGAGATATTCCGCGCCGAACACCTCGCCGCGAACGGGTCCGGCGTCGGCGAAGCGGATATGCTCCGGACGTACCCCGAGCGCCAGCGGCGCGCTCGCGCGGTCCTCGCGGATCTCGGGCACCGCGAGCGTGGTGTCGTGGAAATCGATCGCCCGGTCACCGGATCGCAGGCCGCCCTCGAAGCGCAGGAAGTTCATCGGCGGCGAGCCGATGAAGTCCGCGACAAACATGCTGGCGGGCCGGTCATAGACCTCCTGCGGCGTGCCGATCTGCTCGACGCGACCCTTGTTCATGATCGCAATTTGGTCGGCCATCGACATCGCTTCGAGTTGGTCATGGGTGACATAGACCGTGGTCGCCTTGATGCGATCGTGCAGGTCCCGCAGCTCGCCGCACATCAGATGGCGAAACTCGGCGTCGAGCGCGCCCAGCGGCTCGTCCATCAGGAAGGCCTTCGGGCGCCGCACCATGGCGCGCCCGAGCGCAACGCGCTGGCGGTCGCCACCCGAGAGCTTTGATGTCTTGCTCGACAGCAGATGCTCGATCCGCAGCATCCGCGCGGTTTCCTGCACCCGTTCGCGGATATCGCGCCTCGCCATGCCCTGGCACTTCAGCGGGAAGCCGATGTTCTGCCCGACATTCATGTGCGGATAGAGCGCAAACAGCTGGAACACGAAGGCGATGTCGCGGGCGGCGGCGCGGTGGAAGGTGACGTCCTCGCCGTCGAGCAGGATCTTGCCCTCGGTCGGCAGCTCGAGGCCGGCGATCATGCGCAACGTGGTGGTCTTGCCGCAACCGGAGGGGCCGAGCAGCGCGAAGAAGCTGCCGTCGTCGATGGTGAAGGTCGAGCCTTCCACCGCGGTGAACTGATCGAACGACTTGCGCAGGTTCTCGATGCGGATCTGTGCCATGGCCCTATTCCGGAAAATGGCTGACGACGACGTAGCCGACCGTGCCGGCAAGAATCGTCACGAAGGAGTAGCTGTACAGATCGATCGACCAGGGCTGCACCAGCATGAAGATGCCGCCCCCGATCAGGGTCATCGCAACGGTCTCCCAGCGGCTCCGCTGGAAAAAGCGATGGAGTGCCCCTTTGCCTCCCCGGGCAACCGCAGAACCGCTCATTTGCGCACCGCTCCGAAGGTGATGCCGCGCAGCAGATGCTTGCGCAACAACACGGTGAACATGACGATCGGGACGACGAACAGCGTGGTCGCGGCGGCAACCGCCGGCCAGTCCTGCCCGCCCTCTCCGATGATGAACGGGATGAAGGGCGGCATGGTCTGCGCCTCGCCGCTGGTCAGCAGAACCGCGAACGCGTACTCGTTCCAGGAGAAGATCAGGCAAAAGATCGCGGTCGCCGCAATTCCGGTGACGGCCTGCGGCAGCACCACCTTGCGCAGCGCCTGCAACCGTGTATAGCCGTCGACCAGCGCAGCCTCCTCGTACTCGCGCGGGATCTCATCGATGAAGCCCTTGAGCAGCCAGACCGCGAGCGAGACATTCACGGCGGTGTAGAGCAGGATCATGCCGAGCCTGGTGTCGGTCAGATTGAGCTGCCGGTACATCAAATAGATCGGGATCGCGACCGCGACCGGCGGCATCATCCGCGTCGACAGGATGAAGAACAGCAGATCGTCGGCCAACGGAATGCGGAAGCGCGAGAACGCGTAGGCCGCGAGTGTGCCGAGGAAGACGGCGAGGAAGGTCGAACCGAAGCCGATGATCAGCGAATTGACGAAGCGCGGCACGACCTTGGACGGTCCGGCAATCACCATGTCATGCTTGCGCACGAGCTTGTCATACCAGGTCTCCGGCGCCGGCAACTTGGTGATGAAATCAGGTGTCTGGCGGGTGCGCACGGTGAACAGGTTGACATAGCCTTCGAGGGTGGGCTCGAAGATCACCTTGGGCGGATAGGCGATGGCATCGCTTTGCGACTTGAAGGCGGTGGCGACGATCCAGAGCAGCGGCAGGATCGTGATCAACGCATAGAGGATGACGAGCGTGCCGGCGAACGCCTTGGTGCGCGGCGAGGCCTCGACGATCGAATGCGCGGTGGATTTGGCAACAGCAGCGGTCATCGTTGCTTCACCTTGTTGAGCGCTTTGACGTAGATGTTGGCCGCACCGAACACGGTCACGAACAGGATGATGGCGAGCGCGGAGGAATAGCCGGTGCGCCACTTCTCGAACGCCGCGCGCTTCAGCGTGATCGACACCAGTTCGGTGGTCGATCCTGGTCCTCCCGAGGTCAGGAGATTGACCATGTCGAACATCTTGAAGTTCTCGATCGCGCGGAACAGCACCGCAAGCATCAGGAACGGCACCGTCATCGGCAGCGTGATCGACCAGAACTGCCGCCAGGGCGAGGCACGATCGACTTCGGCGGCCTCATAAATGTAATCGGGAATCGAGCGCAGCCCGGCGAGGCAAATCAGCATCACGTACGGCGCCCACATCCAGGTGTCGACCAGCACGATGGTCCACGGCGCGAGCGAGACCTGCCCGGTCATGCTGAACGAGCTCGGCGGCACGCCGGTGAACAGACTGATGAGATAGTTGAACGGGCCGATCTGCGGCTGCAGCAGCAGCGTCCAGAAGTTGCCGACCACCGCCGGCGACAGCATCATCGGCAGCAGGATGATCGTGGTCCAGAAGCTGTGGCCGCGGAATTGGCGGTTGATCAGGAGCGCAAGGCCAAATCCGACCACCACCTGCAGCGCCACCGACGAGATCACGAACTGCGCCGTGGTCTGCAGCCGGGTCCAGACGTCCTCGTCGGTGAGGATATCCCTGAAATTGTCGAGGCCGACGAACCGCAGCGGCAGATAGGACATGCTGAGGTTGAGGCTGGTGAAGGATAGCCGGATCATCCAGATCAGCGGGAAAATGTTGATCGCGAGCAGCAGCGCGATCGTCGGCGCAACGAACAGCCACGCAATGGTGCGGTCCGACAGGCCGCGGACACGCCGCGCGGCGCGGGATTTGGCGGGCTCGTTCACGCCCGGGATCATAGCATGATCGGGTTGCAGGATCGTGGTCATCTGTCCCATCGGCTGGCTGGATCGGCGTCCCCAAGGCGGCGCCCCGGGGAAGCCAGTTCGGTGAAGTCGCGTGGTCGCGGACCTATTGCGAGGCGACTTCCTTGCCCTGCTCCTTGAACACCTTGGTCCAGTCCTTGACCAGGAGGTCGAGCGCCTGCTGCGACGTGCCCTTGTCGGCGACGACGTAGTCATGCACCCGCTTCTGCATGTCGAGCAGCAGTTGCGCGTAGGACGGCTCGGCCCAGAAGTCCTTGACGATGCCCATCGACTCCAGGAATTGCGGCGCAAACGCCGCGCTCTTCGGGAAGTCGGGTGCGTCGACCACCGCCTTCAGCGCCGAGTAGCCGCCGATCTGCCACCATTTCTGCTGCACGGCCGGCTGCGCGAACCACTTGATGTAGGCGAGCGCGTCGTCCTTGCGGTCGGAGGTCGCTACCACCGAGATGCCCTGCCCGCCGAGCTGGGTGAAGTGTCCCTTCGGACCGGCCGGATTGACGAAGAAGCCGATCTTGTCGCCGCCGACATTCGGATCCTTGTAGAGGCCGGGAAAGAAGGCGAACCAGTTCATCTGCATCGCCACCTGGCCGGACTTGAAGGCATCAAGCCCTTCCTGCATGTAGGCGTTGGTCATGCCCGGCGCGGTGCAGCACTTGTAGAGCTCCTTGTAGAATTCGAGCCCCTTGGCGGCGTCAGCTGAGTTGACGATGCCCTGCATCTGGTACGGCTTCTTCGGATTGTCGTAGCCGAAGCCGAAATTGTAGAGCACGTTGGTCACACCCATCGTGATGCCTTCCGAGCCGCGCTCGGTGAAGATGTAGGCGCCATAGACCTTCTTGCCGTCGATCTCGCGGCCCTGGAAGAACTCGGCGATCTGCTTCAGCTCGTCATAGGTCTTCGGCGGCGCCAGATCGCGGCCGTACTTGGCCTTGAACGCCGATTGAATCTCGGGACGCGAGAACCAGTCCTTGCGATAGGTCCAGCCCACGGCGTCGGCCATCGCCGGCAGCGCCCAGTAGTTCGGCGAGTTCTTCGGCCACTGCGAGTAGCCGACAACGGTCGCCGGGACGAAGTCGTCCATCGAGATCTTCTCTTTGTCGAAGAAATCGTTGAGCTTGACGTACCACTTGTTCTCGGCGGCGCCGCCGATCCACTGGCTGTCGCCGATGATCAGGTCGCAGAGCTTGCCATGGGAGTTCAGCTCGTTGAGGAAGCGATCCGCATAGCTCGTCCAGGGGACGAACTCGTATTTCATCTCGATGCCGGATTGCTTGGTGAAGTCCTTGCCCAGTTCGACCAGCGCGTTGGCGGGATCCCATGCCGCCCAGCACAGCGTAAGCTGCTTGCCTTGCGCTGCAGCCTCGCCTCCACCGAATACCCCGAGCAGCGCAGCCCCGAGGACCGCCGTCGCCGCAGAGCTACCTAGCCATTTGAAGCTTCGCATGTCCGTTTCCTCTCTCGTTGATGCATCTAACCCACGCTGCGCGCCCCCTGCCGGAGCGACGCAAAGAACCTGAAGCCGAGTTGAGGAGCGATGGGTGAAGAACGAGACAGATCCATCCCAAACCTTTGTTCGGACGGGCGGGCTCCTCCCACACATCAGCTCGATGCGCGATGTTTAGTTTTTCTTAGTAACTAAACGTATTACTAAATTTCGACGGCCGTCAAGCGGGTTTCGCGCGAGCCCCATGGGAATTGCGCGCCCGTCGATGCAGTACCGCGATGCAGCAAAAATAGCTTGTTTGCTAGCCGTCCGTGATCATCGGTCTGGCACGCTTGGACGTTTTCGCACCGGCTAGATCGAGGGAGGTGCCGGAAGCCGCACTATTCCCGATGTTTAGCAAATCGCTTTACTGAACGTTCAATGGAACGATGGCTCGGGCAAAGACCGATGCACGACGCCGGCGCGTGATGGAACTCTCTCGCCTGGCCGGTTCGTCAGGACACTGGAAATCTTTCGGCTCTAATGTGGTCCGCGTTTCAGATCCGCCTCGCGGCAGAGGAGCCGCACCGAGGCGAATTCGAGACAGGCTTCATCGCACGCAACCGCTACGGCTCCCGCCGCATCAGATTCCTCACAGGCTGACGATCTCCGTGTCCACGTTGCCCGCCACCCGGCCCGCCGCTCGCAAAAGGCGCGTTGGGCAACACTGGACCAAGGCCATTCGGCTCGCTCGCGGCTGGCACGGCGCGCGCAGGATTTGGGCGAAGCTGGGTGCGATGCCGACCGCGATACGGGTTGCGATCGTCGGCGCAACGATCGTCGCACTCCTTCCGCTGGCTAACCTTGTTTTTCAGGTCGTCCGCAAACCGACCGAGCTGTTCTTCCTTGTTGGCACCGCGCTCGACAAGGAACCGACAGAGACCTGGCGGCAGTATGGAGCACATTTCCGCACCTACTCCACGGACACTGTCACGCCTGAGCTACTCGCTGCGCTGGCGCAGACCGAGAGCTCCGGGAATCCGGTGGCACGCACTTATTGGCGTTGGCGGCTGAGCTGGAATCCTCTCGCGATCTACAAGCCCGCCTCCAGTGCCGTCGGCCTTTATCAGATGATTGACGCGACGTTCGCGGAGGCGAACAGCTATTGTATCCGCCAGCACGCGGTCGTTGCGACGGACTGCTGGTTCAACAGCCTGTATGTTCGCACGCTACCGAGCCATGCCACGGAACTCACTGCGGTATCCCTGGATCGCGGCGTCGCCAGAGTTCTCGCGGCAGCGCCGAAGAGCACGGCGAATCCGCAACAGAAGCAGGACCTCGCCGCTCTCATCCATCTGTGCGGCACCGGTCCCGGACCGGCCTTCGTGCGCCGCGGCTTCCAACCGGCCGCCGGCGAACACTGCGGCGATCACCTCGTCGCGGCGTACCTTGCCAAGGTCAACCGGATGAGGCGTCAATTCGCGAAGCTTGCTGCGAACGACAGGGGCTGAGCTCGGAGTGGGATAACCGGCCGGCACGAGCTGGACCAGCTAGCGAACGGCCTCGAATCCGGCGAGAACCGACGTCAGGTTCTTCCCAAGAATGTCGGACAGATATCCGCCCTCCTGCACCAACACGGTCGGAAGTCCAAGCCGTGCAATGGCGCTGCCGATGCGTCCAAATCCGCCGGTGGTGACGGCAAGACCCGCGAGAGGGTCGTGCTCGGACGCATCAAGGCCGAGCGCGACAACCAGCGCACCCGGCTCGAAGGCGCGGATCATCTTTTCCGCAGTGGCAAGCGCCTGGATGTAACCGTCATCCCCGGTGCCGATCGCCAGGGGAACGTTGAGATTGGCGCCAAGCCCAGATCCCGCGCCGCGCTCATGCGCGTAGCCCCAGACGAACGGGTTGAAGAAGGTCGGATCGGCATGGATCGAAACCGTCAGCACGTCGGACCGTTCGTAGAAGATGCCCTGCGTGCCATTGCCGTGATGCACGTCGACATCGAGGATCGCGACGCGCTCGTGCTTGAGGCGAAGATGCGCGGCTGCGATCGAGCTGTTGTTGAGAAAGCAGAAGCCGCTGGCGAGATCGCGATAGGCATGATGGCCGGGCGGACGGCACAGCGCGTAAACCGCATCCTCGCCGTCCATCACCATCTGCGCGGCGGTCGTCGCAACGTCGGTTGCCGAGCATGCGGCGGCCCAGGTGCCCGGCCCGATCGGGCATGAGGTGTCGATGGTGTGCCAACCGAGCTTGCCGACGATGTGCGTCGGATAGGTACCAGCGTTACGAACCGGATGCATGTTGGCGATCATCTCCGGCCCGGAATCACCGAGCGTCGACCAGGCGTCCCAGGCTTCGGCAAGGAAGCTCAGATATTCGGGGCTGTGCACACGGGCGCGCGGCCCCTGTCCGAATGCGGTCGGCGCGACCAGCGTGTGCTCGCCTGCCCTCAATCCTGCCAGCAAACGATCGGCGCGCTCGGGCTGCTCCGTGGTCCGCGTGACCACACCGCGCACGAGGAAGAATTGCGGATCGTGGCTGCGGTGCAGTTCGGTATAGACGGCCTTCACAAGCTACTCCTGTTCGCTGAATCCGATTGCGCGAGGTGCGTGGTCACTTCGCCGCGGCCGGCCACGGCGGAATCTCGCGCACCAGCCGGCCGACTTCGCGCCAGGCGTGACCGAGGTGGTGGTCGATGTGGGCGACAATGCGCTCGGGATGACCGGCCTCGATCGCGGCAAGCACCGGCTCGTGGGTGCGCGCGATCTCGTGCGGATCATCGTAGAGCCGACCGATCAGGCCGATCACCATGCGCAGCTCGGAGGCGAGATCATCGAACAGCCGCAGCATGCGCTTGTTGCCGGCGATCTCGCAGATCAGGCGGTGAAACCGGTAGTCTTCCTCGACCTGCCGCGCCGGATCATCGAGATCGGCCATCTCATGCAGCACATCGATCTGCCGGCGGAGCATGTCGCGGGTCTCCGGCGTCAGATTGCGCGCAGCAAGCACCGCCGCGTGACGTTCGACGCAGAGACGCAGATCGTAGATCTCGTCGATATCGTCGGCGGCAAACTGACGAACGAAGAAGCCACGGCGCGGATGGGCGACGAGCAGCCCCTGCTGCTCCAGCAATCGCGCGGCCTCGCGCACCGGCGCCCGGCTCACACCCAGCTCGCGTGCCACTCCGGCTTCGACGACCTTTGACCCCGGCGGCAGCCGCCCCTGGACAATGGCTTCAGTCAGGCGACGTGCGACCTGGCCGACCAGATCGGTCTCGTTGAGGGCCGGCAAGCCGACCGGAGGGGACATCGTGCGCATCAAAAGGGTCCGTTTTGACCCTTGTACATTATTTAATCGCCGATTGTCGACAGTTTAGCCTTGATCAATTCTTAGATTGTCGACAGTTTAGTGGCGCGGGTATTGCAACGCAACAGAAACGGCCCGCGGACAGGGACTAGCCACAACGATGACGACGCATGTGCGGCCCGAGGCCGTGAAGGACCAAAACCAGCAATTCCGCATCGACCTCGCCGCGGCCTACCGGCTGATCCATCGGCTTGGGCTCGACGACAGCATCTACACGCACATCTCCGTGCGGCTGCCCGGCCGGCATGACCGCTTTTTGATCAATCCGTACGGCCTGCGCTTCGAGGAGGTCACGGCTTCCAATCTCGTCACCGTCGATCTTGACGGCGTCGTCATCGACGATCCGCTCGGGCTCGGCATCAATCCCGCCGGCTTCACCATCCATAGCGCCGTGCATGCGGCGCGGCCGGACGTCGCCTGCGTGCTGCACACCCACACAGTGGCCGGTGTCGCGGTGTCCTGCCAGAAGCAGGGTCTGTTGCCGCTCAATCAATGGTCGATGCAGTTCACCGGCTGCCTCGCCTATCACGACTATGAGGGCATCGCGCTCGATCTCGACGAGCGTCAGCGCCTGATCGCCGATCTCGGCGACAAGTTCGTGATGGTGCTGCGCAATCACGGCATGCTGACCTGCGGCCGCTCGGTCGCCGAGGCATTCAAGCTGATGCACAACCTCGAGCGCTCGTGCCGCGCCCAACTCGCGATCCAGGCCGCCGGCGCCGCCATCGCGCCGCTGTCGGATGCGGTCGGGCACAAGACCGCCGGCCAATACGCAACATTCTACGACAGCATCGAGACGAAGGGCGTGCCCGACACCGAGTGGGCAGCCTTCAAGCGCATGCTGGAGCGCACCGATCCGGATTTCATCAGCTAGTCGTCGGCCCGTTACGCGTCGCCAGGCGAAACGAACAACAAGAGAGATTGCACATGTTGAAGCGAGTATTGCTGAGCCTTCTGGTCGCGAGTGCCCTGAGCACCGCGGCGTTTGCCCAGGAGCCGAAATCCGGCGGCGTGGTCAACGCGGTGATCCAGCCGGAACCGCCCGGCCTGATGGTCGGCCTGGTGCAGAACGGCCCGACGCAAATGGTCGCCGGCAACATCTATGAAGGTCTGTTGCGCTATTCACCGAAGCTCGAGCCGCTGCCCGGTCTCGCCGAAAGCTGGGGCGTCAGCGAGGACGGCAAGATCTATACGTTCAAGCTGCGCAAGGGCGTCACCTGGCACGACGGCAAGCCGTTCACCTCCGCCGACGTTGCGTTCTCGATCGATTTCCTCAAGCAGACCCATCCGCGCGCCCGCGGCAATCTTGCCCAGCTCGACAAGGTCGAGACGCCCGACGACTCCACCGTTGTGTTTACACTGAAGCAACCGTTTGGGCCGTTCCTCGGCATCTTCGAGGTCGGCTCGCTGCCGATGATCCCCAAGCACATCTACGAAGGCACCGACTACAAGACCAATCCGGCCAACAACACGCCAATCGGCACCGGTCCCTTCATGTTCAAGGAATGGCAGAAGGGCTCGTTCATTCGCCTGGTCAAGAACCCGAGCTACTACATCAAGGGCAAGCCCTATCTCGACGAGATCTACTGGCACGTGATTCCCGACGCCGCCGCGCGCGCGGTGGCGTTCGAGACCGGCAAGATCGACATCCTGCCCGGCGGCTCGGTCGAGAATTTCGATGTGCCGCGCCTGTCCAAGCTGAAGAATGTCTGCGTCACCGGCGCCGGCTGGGAATTCTTCAGCCCGCATTCCTGGCTGTGGCTCAACAACCGGCAAGGTCCGACCGCGAACAAGAAATTCCGCCAGGCGCTGATGTATGCGATCGACCGCAACTTCGCCAAGGAAGTGATCTGGAACGGCCTCGCCAAGGTCGCGACCGGCCCGTCGGCGTCGACCATCAAGTACTACACCGACAAGGTGACCACCTATGACTACGATCCGGCCAAGGCGAAAGCACTGCTGAAGGAGGCCGGCTACAACGGCGAGATGGTCCGCCTGCTGCCGCTGCCGTATGGCGAAACCTGGCAGCGCTGGGCCGAGGCCGTGAAGCAAAACCTGCAGGACGTCGGCGTCAATGTCGAGATGATCGCAACCGATGTGCCCGGCTGGAACCAGAAGGTCTCCGACTGGGATTACGACATCGCTTTCACCTATCTCTATCAGTACGGCGATCCCGCGCTCGGCGTCGGCCGCAACTACGTCTCGAGCCAGATTGCCAAGGGCTCGCCGTTCAACAACGTCGAGGGTTACTCGAACCCCGAGATCGACCAGCTGTTCGCCGACGGCGCCACCGCCTTCCCGGATTCCAAGCGCGAGGAGATCTATCTCAAGGCGCAGAAGATCCTGACCGACGACGTGCCGGTGGCCTGGCAGCTCGAGCTTCAGTTCCCGACCATCACCCGCTGCAATGTCAAGAACCTGGTCACGACCGCGATCGGCGTCAACGACGGCTTCCGCGACGCCTGGCTCGACAAATAGGGCTCATCATCGGGCCGCGGCGTGCACAAGACGCCGCGGCTCCTTTCTGCTTCCTTCCCGAACGCAACCGAAGTCACCGATGCTCGCATTCATAGCCCAGAGACTTGCCAAGGCCGTTGTCGTCCTGCTCGCGATCGTCGTGCTCAACTTCATGCTGATCCGCATGGCGCCGGGCGATCCGGCGATGGTGATGGCAGGCGAAGCCGGCGCCAGCGACAAGATCTTCGTCACGCAATTGCGCGAGAAATTCGGGCTCGACCAACCGCTGCCGGTCCAGCTCTATCGCTACGTCAAGGGCATCGTGACGCTCGACCTCGGCTTCTCGTTCCGCCAGCAGATGCCGGTCGCCAAGCTGATCGCCGAACGGCTGCCGGCGACACTGCTGCTGACCGTCACAGCCTTCGTGATTTCGTTGCTGCTCGGCGTTCTGTTCGGCACGCTGGCCGCGCGCTTTGCCGGCACCTGGGCCGATACCGCGATCACGATACTGGCGCTGATCTTCTACGCCACGCCGCTCTTCTGGGTTGCACTGATGGCGATCCTCCTGTTCTCGGTCGCGATGGATTGGCTGCCAAGCTTCGGTTACGAGACCGTCGGCGCCAATTACGCCGGTCTCGCCCATGTGCTCGACGTCGGCGCGCATCTGATTTTGCCGGCGACAACGATGGGCCTGTTTTTCATGGCGACCTACGCCCGGATGACCCGCGCCTCGATGCTGGAGGTGAAGCGGCATGATTTCGTCAAGACCGCGCGCGCCAAGGGCCTGCGTGATGCCGTGATCCAGCGCCGCCACGTGCTGCGCAACGCGCTGCTGCCGGTGGTGACGCTGGCCGGCCTGCAGGCGGGCACGCTGGTCGGCGGCGCCGTGCTGACCGAGACCGTGTTCGCCTGGCCCGGCATCGGCCGACTGATGTATGAAGCGCTGCTGCAACGCGACTACAATCTGCTGCTCGGCGTATTCGTGGTCTGCTCGGCGATGGTACTGGCCTTCAACCTGATCACCGACCTGATCTACCGCGCGGTCGACCCGCGCATCGAGTTCGCCTCATGAGCAAGTCCTGGCGAATGATGCTGCGCAACCCCGGCGGCGTGATCGGCCTCGTGATCCTGCTGCTTGCGATCGCGATTGCGGTGTTCGGCCCGCTGCTGTTCCCGACATCGCCCTGGCGCATGGTGCAGCGGCCGTTCCTGCCGCCGTTCACGGTATCCGGCCTGCCGCTCGGCACCGACGCGCTCGGCCGCGACGTGCTCGCCGGCATCATCTACGGCGCCCGCGTCTCGCTGCTGGTCGGCCTGGTCTCGACCATGGCCGCGCTCGCGGTCGGCATACCCGTCGGCGCGCTCGCCGGCTATTTCGGCGGCAGGATCGGCGACGCCCTGATGCGCTTCACCGAGTTCTTCCAGACCGTGCCGAGCTTTGCGCTCGCGATCGTGCTGGTCGCGATCCTGCAGCCCTCGATCGCCTCGATCGTGCTGGCGATCGCGATCGTGAGCTGGCCGCCGGTGGCGCGCCTCGTCCGCGGCGAGGTGCTCTCGCTGCGCACCCGCGAATATGTCCAGGCCGCCGTCGTCACCGGGCAGTCGCACAGCTGGATCATCTGGCGCGAAATCCTGCCGAACGCGCTGTCGCCCGTGATCGTGCTGGCCTCGCTGATGGTCGCGACCGCGATCCTGCTGGAATCCTCGCTCTCCTTCCTCGGCCTCGGCGATCCCAATCTGATGTCCTGGGGCTACATGGTCGGCGCCGGCCGCACCGTGATCCGCCAGGCCTGGTGGATCACGCTGTTTCCCGGCATCGCGATCCTGCTCTCGGTCCTGGCGCTGAACCTGATCGGCGAAGGCCTCAACGACGCGCTCAATCCGCGCCTCAGCAAGGAAGGGCGCTAACCCATGCCTGCCGCACCCGTCGTCTCGATCAAGAACCTCAAGCTTGCGCTGCCGCCCGGCTCCGACCGCCCCTACGCCGTCGACGGCGTCTCGTTCGAGCTGACGCCCGGCAAGATCGTCTGCGTGGTGGGCGAGTCCGGCTCCGGCAAATCGATGTGTGCGCACGCGCTGCTGGGCCTGCTGCCCGACACCATCGCCCGCGAGGCCGGCGAGATCGCCTATGACGGCCGGAACCTGCTTACCCTCGACGATACCGGCTGGCTCGCGCTGCGCGGACGCCACATTGCCATGGTGTTTCAGGAACCGATGACGGCGCTCAATCCGTTGATTCGGATCGGCGAGCAGATCGCCGAAATGTTCGAGGCCCACAATTTGCTGACGCCGAAGGCGCGGAAGCAGAAGGCGCTGCAGCTGCTGCGCGAGGTCGGCCTGCCCGACCCCGAGCGCTCGATGCGGGCCTATCCGCATCAACTCTCCGGCGGCCAGCGCCAGCGTGCCATGATCGCGATGGCGCTCGCGCTGGAGCCGGCGGTGCTGGTCGCCGACGAGCCGACCACCGCGCTCGACGTCACCACGCAGGCACAAATCCTCGAGCTGATCCGCGACCTGCAGCGTCGCCGCAACATGGCCGTCATGTTCATCACCCACGATTTCGGCGTCGTCGCCGACATCGCCGATCGCGTGGTCGTGCTTCAGCACGGCAAGGTGGTCGAACAGGGCGCGGCCGACGACGTGCTGCAGCGTCCGCAGCATTCCTACACCCGCGCGCTGCTGGCGGCTGTTCCCTCGATGCAGCCGCCACAGCGCGCGCCGCTCACGGGCCGCGCCCGAGCCGTCGAAATTGTCGGCCTCGACAAGACCTATGTCAGCGGCGGCGGCTGGTTCCAGCCCGAACGCCGCGTCGCGGCTGCGAGGCAGGTCAATTTCGACATTTTGCAGGGCGAGACCGTCGGCCTGGTCGGCGAATCCGGCTCCGGCAAATCTTCCGTCGCCCGGCTCGTGATGCGCCTGATCGAACCCGACCAGGGCACGGTCCGCCTCGGTGAAACCGATTTCACCCGCATCGCCGGCCGTGCGCTGCGCAAGGAGCGCAGCCGCATCCAGATGATCTTCCAGGATCCGTTCGCTTCGCTCAATCCGCGCCGCAAGGTCGGCCACATCATTGCCGACGGGCCGATCGCCCACGGCACAGATCCCGCGGTCGCGCGCCAGCGCGCCGCCGAACTGCTCGGCCTCGTCGGCCTCAACGCCAATGCGATGGACCGCTACCCGCACGAATTCTCCGGCGGCCAGCGCCAGCGCATCGGCATTGCCCGCGCGCTTGCGCTCGAGCCGGAAATCATCGTCGCCGACGAAGCCGTCTCGGCGCTCGACGTCTCGGTGCAGGCCCAGGTGCTGAACCTGCTCGAGGACCTCAAGGCGCGGCTGGGCCTGTCGATGCTGTTCATCACCCATGATCTGCGGGTGGCGGCGCAAATCTGCGACCGGATCGCGGTGATGCAGCGCGGCGCCATCGTCGAGCTGAAGCCGACGGCAACGCTGTTTTCGGCGCCGGAGCACGCCTACACCCGTGAACTTCTCGCCGCGGTGCCCGGCCAGATCCCGTCATCGCGGGCGGCCTGATCGATGCGTTGCGTTCTCGTCAGCAAGACCCTCGATCTGCGCAGCTACATTGGCGCGGCGTTGGCGCGCACGGCGCCTCGCATCGAAGTCGTGGACCATATGGCGGATGCACCGGCCGAAGACGTGCGGCTCGCGCTGGCCTGGCATCCACCCCACGATGCGTTCGAGCGTTACCCGAACCTGGAAGCCGTGTGCTCGATCGCGGCCGGCGTCGACAACATCATCGCCTGCCCCAGCCTGCGCTCCGGCGTCGAGGTGGTGCGCGTGGTCGATCCCGGGCAGGCGCAGTTGATGTCGGGCTTCATCGCCTGGCACGTGATCGGACATCAGCGCGGCTTTGCCGCCTTTCGCGCCCAGCAGCGCGACCGGATCTGGCAACGCCGCGACCAGCGCCGGGCGCAGGACGTCCCGGTGGGTATCCTCGGCAATGGCGAGATCGGCCAGCGCGTCGCCGCCGACCTCGTGCATCTCGGCTTCCCCGTGATGTCGTGGAGCCGCACGGCCAAGGCGATCTCGTCATCGAGCCGCAGCTTTCACGGGCCGGCGGGCCTCGTCGCCATGCTCGCCGAGACCGAGGTGCTGGTGAACCTGCTGCCCCTGACGTCGGAGACGCGCGGCATTCTCAACGGCGAGCTTTTCGCTCAAATGCGCCGCGGTGGCTATTTGATCCAGGTCGGTCGCGGCGAGCATCTCGTGGAAGACGATCTGCTCGCGGCGATCGAGCGCGGCCATTTGTCCGGTGCAGCGCTCGATGTGTTCACCGCCGAACCGCTGGCCCTGGCACACCCGTTCTGGCACCATCCACAGGTCGCCATCACCCCGCATGATGCCAGCGACGTCAGCGTCCATGCCGTCGCGTCCACGCTGGCGGCAACGGCCGATGCTGTCAGCGCCGGGCGGCGCCCGCCGCACGCCATCGACCGTGCGCGCGGTTATTGATTGCGGGACAGGAAACGCCAGGTGCCAAATTCCCCGCCGACCATCGCTGCCGCGCACCCGCTCGACGGGCTTCGCGCCGCCTCGCCGATCCCAGAGACGCGCGCGCAGGCCCTGGCCGAGGAATATTATGGCCTGCCCGCGGCGGTGCGCCGGCTCGACAGCGAACGCGACCAGAATTTCAGGCTGCACACCCCCGACGGGCGCGACTATGTGCTCAAGATCGCCAATCCCGCGGAAGACCGCGCCGTCACCAATCTGCAGACGGAAGCGTTGCGTCATGCTGCCGCCAACGATTCGGCGCTGCCGATTCCACGGGTTTTCCCTGCGCTGAATGGCGCGGTTGAGCTCGAGGTCACGTTCGACGACGGTTCAACCCGCATCGTGCGCCTATTGTCCTTCCTTGCCGGCACGCCGATGCACCAGGTGACGCCGTCGACCGCCTTGCGCCGCGAGACCGGCCATTGGGCGGCGCGCCTCGCCCGGGCCTTGCGCGACTTCCGCCACCCCGGGGCCGGCCACAAGCTGTTGTGGGACATCCAGCACGCGGCCGAATTGCGCCCGCTGCTCGACGCCGTTCCCGCGGCCCAGCGCGACGTCGTGGAACGCTTCCTCGACGGCTTCGAGACCCACGCCCGGCCGGTCCTGTCGCAGCTTCCGGCGCAGCCCGTGCACAACGACCTCAACCCGCACAACATCGTCATCGTCCCAACCGATCACGAACGCATCGCGGGCATCATCGATTTCGGCGACCTCACCGCCACGGCCCGGATCAACGACCTTGCAATCTCATGCGCCTACCAGGTCGCCGACAGCGACGAAGCGCTGGCTCCGGCCTGCGAGCTGATCGCGGGCTACCACGCCGTGATGCCACTCGCGCTGGAAGAGCGCGCGGTGCTGTTCGACCTGATCGCGACCCGCATGGTAATGACGGTCGTGATCAGCAACCTGAGAGCGGCTCGCTATCCGGAAAACCGGGAGTATATTCTGCGCAACAACAAGGCGGCTTCGGCACGGCTTGGGCGGATCGCTCGTCTGTCGCGCGACCAGGCCAGACAACAGATCGAACGCGCTTGCCAGGGAGAGTGAAGCGATGCCGGTGGAGAATGCCTCGACGCAAGACCTGATCGCGCGGCGCAATCGCCTGCTCGGCCCGGCTTACCGGCTGTTCTACGAACAGCCCGTGCAAATCGTCCGTGGCGAAGGCGTCTGGCTGTACGATCAGGCCGGCAATCGCTATCTCGACGCCTACAACAACGTCGCCTGCGTCGGGCACTGCCATCCGCGCGTGGTCGAGGCGATCGCGCGGCAGGCGGCAGAGCTCAACACCCACACCCGGTATCTGCACGAGAGCATCCTCGACTATGCGGAACGGCTACTCGCGACCTTCCCGGCCGAGATCGGCAATGTGATGTTCACCTGCACCGGCAGCGAGGCCAACGACCTCGCGCTGCGCGTGGCGCGGACTTGCACCGGCGGCACCGGCGTCATCGTGACCGGGACCGCCTATCATGGCGTCACCGGCGCACTGGCCGAATTGTCGCCGTCGCTCGGCCTACCGGAGCCGACCGCGGCCCATGTCCGCCTCGTGCCGGCGCCGCAGTCTGCCGGAGATGCGACCGGCGAGATTTTTGCCGGCCATGTACGCGCCGCGTTCGACGACATGAAACGCAGCGGGATTCGCCCGGCCGCGCTGCTGGTCGACACCATCTTCTCGAGCGACGGCGTGTTCGCCGATCCGCCCGGCTTTCTGGCGCCGGCCGTGGAAGCCGCGCATGCCGCAGGCGCGCTGTTCATCGCCGACGAGGTGCAGCCCGGTTTCGGCCGCTGCGGCGAGGGCCTGTGGGGCTTTGCCCGTCATGGCGTCATTCCCGACATGGTCACGATGGGCAAGCCGATGGGCAACGGCCACCCGGTCGCCGCGATGGCCGCGCGTCCGGCGCTGCTCAAGGAATTCGGTGCACGTTCGCGCTACTTCAACACCTTCGGCGGCAATCCTGTCTCCGCAGCCGCGGCGACCGCCGTGCTCGACATCATCGAACAGGAAGGCCTGGTCGAGAACGCGAAGCGCACCGGCGCCTATCTGCGCGAGAAGCTGGATGCGTTGCGCTCCCGGCATGATTTGGTCGCGGAGGTCCGCGGCGCCGGGTTGTTCCTCGGTGTTGAGCTTCGCCGCAATGGTGCACCCACGGGCAAAGAAGCGGCGGAACTCGTCAACGCGCTGCGCGCCCGGCACGTGCTGATCAGCGCCGCCGGTCCCGGCGGCAACGTGTTGAAGATCCGGCCGCCGCTGGTGTTCGGGACCGAGCATGCCGACCTGCTGGTCGAGACGCTAAATCAAGCGCTCCTGCAGATCTCGCCGGCCTGACACTACAAACGTGCTGACCTACGATTTCGCTTTCGCCTTCTTCGCCACGATCTGCTGAAGGGCCCAGCGCGCGTTCTTTCTGACGTCGGGATCGGGATCGTCGGCAACGATTGCCAGGAACGCCTCGCCGTCGGGATGAGCGATCTCGCCCAACGCCGCGGCTGCTTCCTTGCGCAGGTTTGCCTGCTCGTGGCTGACGCAATTGCCTATGGGGCGCACCGCGCCCTCGATCTTCATCTTGCCGAGGCTGCGGACCGCCTTGAGCCGCACTTGCCAAAACCCGTCCGCAAGCGACGCGATCAGCTGATCCGCCGCCAGCGCACCGTTGGCGTTGAGCCCGAGCGTTTCGGCCGCCATCTCACGCACCATCCAGTCCTCGTCCTTGAGCGCACGGGTGATCGTCTCCGCCGCCGGCTTCATCTGCGAGAAAGCGAGCGCGCTCACAGCCGCGCGCCGCACATGCGCGTCAGGGTCGTGGATCAGCGCAGTCAGCGCCGGAATTGACTCCTCGAGCTTCAGGAAGCCGATGACGCCGATCGCCTGCACGCGCACGGCGGCGTCTTGGTCTTGCAACGCCTCCAGCGCCGGCTTCAGCGTGTCCTTGCGGCGTAGTTCCTTCAGCGCGCGCAATGCGCCCATACGGACGAAGGCGTGGGCATGTTTGACCAACGGCAGGATGACGTCCGCGCAGGCGGGATCCTTGAACTCCGCCATGCTGTCGGCTGCCGCCGACGCCACGACGCTCTCGGGGTCGACGAGCAATTTCGCCAGGGCATCAGCCGCGTCCGGCCCATCGAACTCTCCAAGCGCCATCGCGACCTGCTGGCGCACACCGGCATCAGGATCGGACACCATCCTGGCAAGATGGCCGACCGCGGCGGAATCACCGGAATGACCGAGCGCGATGATGGCGACACGGCGTTCGGCGGGGTCTGCGGCCTGCAGCCGCTCGTCGGCGTCCTCGAGATCGTCGTAGGATTCGAACGGGCTCGACATGTTCACCTCAGCAGATAGGGAATATTGACCGTGACGGCACCGGTCGGGCAATCCGCCTCGCACGGCATGCAGTACCAGCACTCGTCATAGGCCATGTAGGCCTTGCCGGTCATGTCGCTGATGCGCAAAACATCGAGCGGGCAGACGTCGACGCACACCGTGCAGCCCTTGTCCGCGATGCATTTGGCTTCGTCGACCACCACCGGGACCGACGTCTGATAGGAAGCGAGAGGCATCGTCCAATCTCCTGTTATTGTGCCGCGAAGCGTTTTCGAGCGAAGTGGATACCGGTTCGCGCGAAGAAACGCGTCAAACAAGAATCACGCGCTGGCGCGGATGCGCTGCTTGTCGTAGAGATCCTTCTCGTCGTCGGCGATCGGCACGACATAAGGTTCCACGGCGCGCTTCGTGCTCGTCATCCTGCCGTCCTGCTTGGACAGCAGCGTGTGGCAGAACCAGTTCTCGTTGTCCTTCTCCGGAAAATCCGTGCGCCAATGGTAGAGACCCCAGCGGCTCTCTTCGCGGAACAGCGAGGCGTGGGCCGCCATGTCGGCGCAATCCATGATCGACTGCACCTCGAGCGCACGGAGCAGTTCGTGCGCGTTCCGCGCGATCATGTGCGTCTCCATGTCTTCACGGACCTCGGCGAGACGGCGCATGCCGAGCTCGTACTTGCGGGTGACCTTCGGCGGCTGTAGATAGTCGTTCACTAGGCGGCGGGTCTTGTACTCGATCTGGTTCGGCGGAATGCCGTCCTCGCGCCTGGTCGGCGCCAAGATGCGCTCCCGCTCAAGGGCGACAGCTGCCGGATCAAACTCGGCAAGATCGTGGTTCTCGGCGAACTCCATCGCGTCAGTGCCGGCAACGGAACCGTTGGTGAAGGCGCCGAGCATGTAATTGTGCGGCACGCTCGCCATGTCGCCCGCAGCGTAAAGGCCCGGTACGGTGGTGCGCGCGTTGTCGTCGACGAATACGCCGGAAGCGCTGTGTCCGGAGCAAAAGCCGATCTCGGAGATGTGCATCTCGATCGAGTCCGTGCGATAGTCGACCCCCCGCCCCTGCTGGAACAGGCCGCGCGTCGGCCGCTCGACCTTGTGCAGCGTCGACTCGATCTCCTCGATCGTCTTCTCGTGCAGGTGCTTGAGCTGCAGGAAGACCGGACCCTTGCCCGAGAGCAGTTCATTGTAGAATTCGAGCATCATCTGGCCCGACCAGTAGTCGCATTCGATGAAGCGTGAGCCCTCGTTGTTCGCGGTATAAGCCCCGAAAGGCCCGGCCACATAGGCGCACGCCGGACCGTTATAGTCCTTGATCAACGGATTAATCTGGTAGCACTCGAGGTTCGCAAGCGCAGCGCCGGCATGATAGGCCATGGCATAGCCGTCGCCGGAATTGGCGGCGTTCTCGTAGGTCCCGAACATGTAGCCCGAGGTCGGAAGTCCGAGACGGCCGGCGGCACCCATGCACAGGATCACGGCCTTCGCCTTGATCACCAGCAATTCGGCGGTACGCGTGTTGACGCTGATGACGCCAGCGACGCGACCATCGGCGGCCTTCAGCAACCGCGTCGCCATATAGCGGTTTGAGATCAGGATGCGGGCGCGGCGCAGCTGGCGGTACAGCGCCTTCTTCACGGTCTCGCCATTCGGCATCGGGAGCACGTAGGTCCCGATATGGTGCACCTTCTTGACGGCGAAGTCGCCGTTCTCGTTCTTCAGGAAGCGGATTCCGAAACTGTCGAGCTCCTCGATGATCTTGTAGCAGTTCTGGGCGTATTTATAGACCGCCTTCTGATCGACGATACCGTCGTTGGCGATCGTGATCTCCTTGGTGTACTGCTCCGGCGTTGCATATCCCGGAATGACGGCGTTGTTGAGCCCGTCCATGCCCATCGAGATCGCGCCGGAACGCTTGACGTTGGCCTTTTCAAGCAGCACGACGTCGGCCTTCGGATTTTTGAGCTTGGCCTTGAGCGCCGCCATCGGTCCGGCCGTGCCGCCACCGATCACCAGCACATCGCAGGAAACCTCCGAAAGTCCGTCGACGATCTGATCTAGTGCCATTGTCTGTCCCTGTTTCGCCGGCGCGACCGGCGCCTTTACATGAGATTTGCCCGGGTGGTCCCACGGCGATAGCAATTAGTTGTCGCCGGAGTGCGATTTGCCCTTCACCGCTCCACGAAGGCCTTTTCGATCACGAAATGACCCGGCTCACTGTGGTTGCCCTCGACAAAGCCACGCGCCGTGAACAGCTCGCGGAGCTCTTCGAGCATCGCAGGGCTGCCGCAGAGCATGATGCGGTCGGACTCGCGGTCGAGAGCGGGCTGCCCGATGTCGTCGAAGAGCTGGTCGGAAGTGATCAGGTCGGTGATGCGGCCGCGGTTCCTGAAGGGCTCACGGGTGACGGTCGGGTAATAGATCAGCTTGTCCTTGATCACCGGACCAAGGAATTCGTGGTTGCACAGGCCCTCGACGAGGTGCTCTCCATAAGCCAGCTCCGAAACCTGGCGGCAGCCATGGGCGAGCACGATGGTCTCGTAGCTCTCATAGACATCCGGGTCCTTGATCAGGCTCGCGAACGGTGCGAGCCCCGTGCCGGTCGACAGCAGCAGGAGCCGCTTGCCCGGGATGAGATTGCCGGCGATCAGCGTTCCCGTCGCCTTGCGGCCGACCAGGATGATGTCGCCCTCCCTGATCCTCTGCAGCCGCGACGTCAGAGGACCATCCGGCACCTTGATGCTGAAGAACTCGAGCGCCTCCTCGTGATTGGCGCTCGCCAAACTGTAGGCGCGCATCAAGGGGCGGCCATCGACCTCGAGCCCGATCATGGCGAACTGGCCGTTCTGGAAGCGAAAGCCGGGATCGCGTGTCGCCGTGAAGCTGAACAGGGATTCGGTCCAGTGCCTGACCGAGAGGACCGTTTCCTTCTGAAAAGCGCTCACGTTCGTCTCTCCATGCTTGCTCGATGCGGGGCCAAGGTTTCGGAGAGAGGCAGATCCGGCAACGGCGAACTGCCGTTCCCGGTCGATTAGTTTCACATTTCGCGTGCGATGACCGCCAGGCAGGCAGCCGCATCCGCGAGACCCGCGACGTCACGCCGTATCCGGCAATTAGTTGCTATTGCGTCCGTAGCTTCGGTGTCAGGAAAGACGGTGGAGGATCGTCATGACCATGACCGCATTGGTGGCTCCGACCGTGACCGGCTACGAGGCCAGCGCCGATCTCGCGACACTCCTCGTGCGCACTGCGCGCGATGATGAGGTGACGCTCAGCGCGGAGCAGCTTCGCCTCGCCTGCAAATGCGCCCACTGCACCCGCGCCCGCTTCGACGGCCGCTTCCCCGAACGATTTCCCGGCATCGCGATCACCGGGATCGGCGATTTGGGCTACGGGCTCAACATCTCGTTCTCCGACGGGCACAATCGCGGAATCTACCCAAAAATTTATCTGTTGAGCCTGGCAGGACACTAGCCGATCTTCCCTTCTATCCGGGGCCCCGACGGGCAAATCCCTATTCCATATATCCCCCGTTTTCAGTGATGAACTTTCCGGGCCTGCACACCTGGTGCAGTCTCGACATGACGCCGGCGTCAACGGCCAGCCGTCCCCCCACTTGCCAACCCGCTCTGGCACGGACATTGCTCCTCTTTAGAACGGTTTGAACGGTTCGGAGGCGGCTCAATGTTGCTACAGGCGGCCAGTGCGGCTCGCGGGACCATTCCCGTCACGGTTCGGCCTGCGGGCGGGTCCTCGCTGCTGTTGACCGAGAACCAGCAATGGATCGGCGGGCCGCCGCCGCTGATGGACAAGCTCACGCCGCGCGAACGGGAACTGGTCTTGAAGCAGGGGCGTCGCAAGGTGCTCAATCGCGGCCAGACGCTGTTCAGCCAAGGTGGCCGACACGACGGCATCTGGTTGATCGAGAGCGGCCGTATCCGTGTCTTCTACATCTCGCCCCTGGGGCGCGAGATCACGCTGGCCTACTGGCACGTCGGCAATTTTGTCGGCGGACCCGAGGTGTTCGAAGGCACCGTTCATCAATGGTCGGGCGTCGCCTCCAGCAATTGCAGCGTCGTGCACCTGCCTGGAAAAGAGCTGCGCGCGCTGGCGGCGGAGATCCCGAACCTCGCGATCGGCCTGATCGAAGGCCTCACCTTCAAGGGCAAATGCTACTCCGCGCTCGCCCAGATGCTGGGAACGCGGTCGATTACACAGCGCCTGGCGCATCTGTTGCTGCACCTCGTCGAGCTCTATGGCGTGCAGGACGCCGACGGCACCGTGATTGCGGCGGCATTCACCCATGCAGACATCGCCCACATGGTCGGCGCCACAAGGCAATGGGTGACGATCAGCCTGAAGCGCATGCAGGAGAAGGGAATCGTCGTCACTAAACGTTCGCAGATCGTGGTCTGCCGCTCCGAGGTCCTGGAGGAGATGCGGGGCCAGGCGTCCGATTGACACCGATGCACATGCAATTGGCTTTCACCGGCAAAACTGCACAAGGAGTAAGCAACCAGCATTTCCCGGCAACTAATCGACAGCGGCGATGAATCCGGATTTGCCGTGCCCGCCTCCCCATCCAATCATGGCAGCCACAGCACATCCAACCGAAAGAGGATGAGAATGGTCCGCCATCTTCCCACGTTCTCACTAGTGGTGTCGGTGACGTCGCTGGCGCTATTTATGGCGCAGCCAGCCTCGGCGGAAACCGTCACGCTCGGCATCGGAACGCAGGACACGACGACCAACACCGTCACGGCCGGCGTCGTCATCCGGCAGCTGCATCTCCTCGAAAAGTACCTGCCGAAGGACGGCAAATACGCCAACATCAAGTTCGAGCTGGAGTGGCAGAATTTCACGTCCGGTCCGCCCGTCACCAATGCCATGATGGCGAACAAGCTTCAGATCGGCATGATGGGCGACTATCCGCTGATCGTGAACGGCTTCACCTTCGAGAGCAACCCCGAGAGCAAGAGCCGCCTGATCGGCGTTGCCGCCTACAGCCTCTCCGGCTCCGGCAATGGCATCGTCGTTCACAAGGACTCGCCCTACTACGATCTCGCCGATCTCAAGGGCAAGCTCGTCAGCGTTCCTTTTGGCTCCGCCGCGCATGGCATGGTGCTGAAGGCCATGCAGGACCGCGGCTATGCACCGGATTTCTTCCAGCTCGTCAGCCAGAGCCCCGAGGTTGGTTCGACCAATCTTCAGGAGAAGAAGATCGACGCCCATGCCGACTTCGTCCCCTTCGCGGAGCTGCTTCCCTTCCGCGGCTTCGCGCGAAAGATTTTCGACGGCGTCGAGACCAACCTGCCGACCTTCCACGGTATCGTGGTTCGCACCGATTTCGCGGAAAAATATCCGGAAGTCGTCGTCGCCTACATGAAGGCCGTGATCGCCGCCAATCAGTGGCTACGCGACGATCCCAAGCTCGCCGCCGAGAAGATCCAGGATTGGACCGGGATCAGCAAGGAGGTCGTCTATATCTTCCTGGGCCCGAGTGGCAACATGACCACCGATCCCACGATCAAACCGGCGCTGATCGATGCGGCCACGGCCGACGTCAAGGTGCTGCAAAATCTCGGCCGCATGAAGGAGTTCGACCCGAAGAAATGGGTCGACGACAGCTACATCCGCAAGGCCTATGCCGAGATGAAGCTCGACTATGACGCCCAGCTTTCGAGCACAAAGAACTACGAGATTTCAGGCGAGGATACGTTCTGCAAGAAGCCGATCTCTGATCCGCGTAAGGCCGGCGAGGTCTGGGTCGACGGGGTCGGCATCCTGCCGTTTGCATCCGCGGCGTGCACGCTCGGCGCCTATGCCGATTACAAGGCGAAGGGCAAGAAAATCAACGTCGCCTATGTCTTCGACACCACGCGCGGGATCAAGCTGTTTGCCGACCAGGCCTTCTTCGCAGTGGGTAACGGGGACGTGGCGCCCTTCCTGCTCAAGAAGGACGCCGAGGCCTATGCCGCAACGATCGGCGGCAAGGTGCTTGGCTTCGATGATGCACTGAAGGCGGCGATCGGCGGAGGCAAGACGTGAGTACCCCCGCCCTCCTCAGACATCCCGAGGACAACGTGCCAGCGGTGCCAGCGACCACGGAGACGACCTCCCCGCCCACCGCGGCCCCGCCCGCCTCCTCCGCCGCGCTGGCCGCGCGCTGGTACCGGCTCAACCAGGACCGCTTGCGCGCAACCGCAATCGGTCTCGTCTCGCTGGCCGCATTCCTCCTGGTCTGGCACCTGCTCACGACCTACCGTGTGGTGTTCTTCGTGCGATTCACCAACGTGCCCTCGCCGCTTGCGGTCTATGCGAGCTTCACCAAGGCGATCCACGACCCCAAGTTCCTCGTGCACATCCTGCTGAGCTGCCGGCGCATCTTCATCGGCTTCTCGCTGGCCGCCATCGTCGGTGTGCCGCTTGGCCTCGTCATGGGCCGCTTCAAGCTGATCCATGAGGTGATCTTTCCCGTGGCGGAGGTGCTACGGCCAATTCCGGCGATCGCGTGGGTCCCGATGGCGATCATGCTGTGGCCGACCAACGAACAGAGCATCGTCTTCATCACCTTCCTCGGCTCGTTCTTCCCGATCCTGGTCAACACGCTGCACGGCATGTCGCTCGTCGACCCCGTACTCGTGCGCGCCGCGCAATGTCTCGGGGCGCGCGAGCGCTCGATCTTCCGCGAGGTGTATTTCCCGGCATCTCTGCCCCACATCTTTACCGGCCTTACGATCGGTATGGGCGTGGCCTGGGTATCGTTGATCGCAGCCGAGATGATCTCGGGTCAGTACGGCATCGGCTACTTCACCTGGGAAGCCTATTCGCTGGTCCAGTATGCCGACATCGCGCTCGGCATGATCGCGATCGGCGTCCTCGGCCTCGGATCGAGCCTGTTGATCCGCGGCATGGGATACCTTGTGATGCCATGGAGATCAAAATGAGCGAGAACAGAATCAGCTCGCCGAAGGGCCATATCGAGGTCAAGAACTTCTCGCTGAGCTATGAGACCATCGATGGGGCTGTCCAGGCCGTCACCGACACCTACATCCATGTGAAGCCGGGCGAGTTCGTATCGATCGTCGGACCTTCGGGCTGCGGCAAGTCCACGTTCCTGAATGCGGTGGCGGGCTTTCTCAAGCCCACCACGGGCACTATCACGGTCGACGGCGAGCGCGTGAGCGGCCCCAGCGCCGAGCGCGGCATGGTGTTCCAGCAATACTCGCTGTTCCCCTGGAAGACGGTGCGGGAGAACGTCGAGTTCGGCCTGAAGATGCGTGGCATGCCGCGCTCGCAGCGCGAGCGCGCCGCGCGCACCCTGCTCGGCCTCTCCGGGCTCGAAGCCTTCGAAAAGCACTATCCGGAAAGGCTCTCCGGCGGCATGAAGCAGCGCGTCGGCATTGTGCGCGCGCTCGCCACGGGCCCGAAGGTACTGCTGCTGGATGAACCCTTCGGCGCGCTCGACGCGCAGACCCGCGTCATCATGCAGCAGATCCTCACCAACATGTGGCAGCGGCTGAAGATCTCGGTGCTGTTCGTGACGCACGATATTGATGAGGCAATCTTCCTTTCCGACCGCGTCTACTGCATGACCGCCCGCCCCGGCTCTATCAAGGCCGAAATCCCAATTCCGCTGGAGCGGCCACGCCAGCAGTCAATGATGATGTCCTCGGAATTCCTGGCCCTGCGCCGTGGACTGATGTCACTGATCCGCGAGGAGAGCCTGAAGGCCATGGGCGGCGAGATCAATGATCTCGGCATGCAAGGCCTGAACATCGAGCTGCACGGTCATTCGCTGGCCGAGATACTCTAGGCGCGAACATCCCTGCCGACCTTCGAAGCTCAAGCCGGCTGCGCATCCCCTCCTAGATCGAACTCTCAAACGCCATCCGCTGCGCCGGCGTCAAATGCAGGCCATGCTTGGTTCGCCGATCCAGGTAGTCGGCGGACCGTCTGGCCCACTCCTTCTCGCGAAGATACACCGCTTCGCGTTCATAGAAGTCACCGCCGAAATGGCGGCCCAAATCGCTGGAGATGCGAGCCGAACCCAGGAGTTCACGCGCGCGCGTCCCATAGAGGCGCGCATAGTGCTGAATGAGCTTCCGCGGCAGATCGGGATAGTCGCGCGCCAGCCCATTCGAGAAATCATCAAAGCTGCCGCCGATGTCGCCGCCCGGCAGGGGCCGATCCGCGGTCCAGGCCGACGACATCCTGGGAAACCACGGCGCGAGCCGCTGCAGCGCCTGCTCCGCCAGCCGGCGGTAGGTCGTGATCTTGCCGCCAAAGATCGAGAGCAGCGGCGGCGCGCCCTCGGCGCCGTGAACCTCGAACACATAGTCGCGCGTCACGGCTGACGGATTGTCGGCATTGTCGTCATAGAGCGGCCGGACTCCGGAGAAGGCGTGCACGATCTCGCCCGGTTGCGGCGGCGTCCGGAAGTAGCGGCGCAGCACCTGCAACAGATAGTCGGTCTCGTCCTGGTCGATCGCGACGTCCTCGGCGCGGCCTTGATAGGGAATGTCGGTGGTGCCGATCAGCGCCAGATCGCCCTCATAGGGGTTGACGAAGATCACCCGGCGGTCGCTGTTTTGCAGCAGATAGGCCTGCGGCCCATTCCAGAATTTCGGCACCACGATGTGGCTGCCCTTGACCAGCCGCACGCTCTGGGCGGAGTTCAGTCCCGCCACGCCCTGGATGACGTCCTGAACCCATGGTCCGGCGGCGTTGACCAGCGCGCGGGATCGTACGACCTGCGTCGTGCCGCCATCGCTCTGCACCTCGAGCAGCCAGACATCGCCTTCCCGGCGCGCGCGCACCGCCCGCGTGCGCGGCAGAATGCAGGCGCCGTTCTGCGCCGCATCGATCAGATTGAGGATCACCAGCCGGGCGTCATCAACCCAGCAGTCGGAATATTCAAAGCCTTGGCGGAATTCCTCTTGCAGCGGCGCACCTTCCGGGGCCCGCGACAGATCCAGGCTGCGGCTCGCCGGCAGCTGCTTGCGGCCGCCGAGATGGTCGTAGAGCAACAGCCCGGTGCGGACCAGCCAGGCCGGCCGCTGCTCCGGCGAATGCGGCAGCACGAAGCGCATCGGCCAGATGATGTGAGGCGCGGAGGCAAGCAGCACCTCGCGCTCGATCAATGCCTCGCGGACCAGGCGGAACTCGTAATATTCGAGATAGCGCAGCCCGCCATGGATCAGCTTGCCTGAGCGCGACGAGGTGCCCTCGGCAAAATCATCCTTCTCGCAGAGCAGGACCTTCAGCCCGCGGCCGGCGGCGTCGCGGGCGATGCCGGCGCCGTTGATGCCGCCACCAATCACCGCGATATCGACCAGTCCGTAATCCCCGCCGGCGACCGGCGCAGTCCCGGTCATCGCCTGCTGCTACGCCGCTTCTCGGCGGGGCGCGGCGCGGCCTTTGCCGTCGCGCGGGCCTTCGGCTTTGGCGCCTGCAAGCCATAGGTGGAGAACCCCCTCGCGGTGTCGGCAATCTCCTCGTCGGTCAGGATCACGCGCGACTCGAGCGCGAGCGAGAGGTAATACTGCCGCGCGATGGTTTCGAGCTCGACCGCGAGCCACATCGCCTTGTCGAGATTGGCGCCGAGCGCGATCATGCCGTGGTTGGCGAGCAGGCAACCATTGCGTCCTTCAAGCGCGGCGATCGCATGATCGGACAGTTCCTTGGTGCCGTAGCGCGCATAGCCGGCACAGCGGATATCGGTGCCGCCGAACGCCGCCATCATGTAGTGGCAGGCCGGGATCGGCTTACGCGCGATCGCGAGCACGGTCGCGTAGGTCGAGTGGGTATGCACGATGGCGCCGACATCGGGCCGGGCGCGCGTGATGTCGAGATGGAAGCGCCATTCGGTGGACGGCTGCAGCGGCCCTTCCCACCCGCCATAGTCGCCTTCAAGCGGCATCGATGCGATCATCTCCGGCTTCATCGAATCATAGGGGGTCGCCGACGGCGTGATCAGCATCCGGGCCTTGTAGCGGGCGGAGATGTTGCCAGATGTCCCCTGGTTGAGACCCGACGCATTCATCCATCGACACTTGGCAATGATCGCCTCGCGCAATTGTCGTTCCTCACGGGTCATACGGACTGCCTTTCCTCTTCAGCACGGATGGAGTGGCGGTTCGCCGGCCAGGAAGCGGCGAACCTCTTCGGCCGCCTGCTCGGCGGCCACGGTGACGGTACGCACGGAGGCTCCGGCGATGTGCGGCGTCAGCGTGACGTTGGGAAGCTGCAGCAGCGGCCAGTCTGCCGGGACCGGCTCGACCGCAAAGGTGTCGAGCGTGGCGCCGCCGAGATGCCCCGATGCCAGCGCATCGTGCAGCGCCTCGTAATCGACCAGCGGACCGCGCGCGGTGTTGATCAGGAACGCGCCGGGCTTGAGCCGCGCCAGCGCGTCGCGCCCGATAAAGCGGGTGGTCTCCGGCGTAACCCGCGCGTGCAGCGTGATGATATCGGCGCGGCCGAGCAATTCGCCGAGCCCGACATGCTCGACGCCGTCATTGCGGTCCTGGGCGCTGAGCTGGACATAGGGATCGGCGACCAGGATCTTGCAGCCGAAGGCTTTCAGCAGCTTCACCACGCGGCTGCCGATCGCGCCATAACCGACAATGCCGACCGTCATCTCGCCGAGCTCGCGCCCGGTGCGGTCGGCGCGATAGAGATCGCCGCGCCATTCCCCGCCCCGCAGCGCCTCGTGGCCACTGCGGATCAGGCGCGTCTCGGCAAGAATCGCGCCGATGGTGAACTCCGCCACTGCGCTCGCATTGCGGCCGGGTGTGTTGACCACCAGCACATTGTGGTCGCGCGCCGCCTGCATATCGATGTTGACCGGACCGCCCCGCGACACCGCGATGAACTTCAGCTTCGGCAGCCGTTCCAGCATCGAGCGTGAGATCGGCGCCAGGTGCGTGACGAGCAGCTCGGCATCGCCGACAAAGGCCATGATCTCGTCCGGCTGTCCCATGAACTCCTTCAGGCCATCGAGCTTCGAGCCGGCGTAGCCGTGCTCCATCGGCTCGTCCGGCCAGGGCTGCTCCAGGGTGCGGATATCGACGCCATTGCCGCAGGCCGTCCGGATGTGCTCGGCAAACACCGAGGGCAGCATGAAGCGGTCGCCGACAATGGCGATGGGCTTAGACATGATCGCCTCCGGTGCGCAGCGCGGCGAGTTGCTTCCAGACCGGTCGCGACGCCAGCCTCGCATCGAGATAGGTCGGGAAGATGCTGGCGTAGCGCTTCGCCAGCGCAGCGTCGGGCGATTGCGGGGGACTGAGATGCGGCGCAACCCACTGCTGGGCGCAGGCGCGCATGTCGGGATAGGCATCGATCGCAACGGCGGCGATCATCGCCGCACCCGCGGCGCCGGCCTCGCCGCGGCTGCAGATGCGGACGTCGCAATCCAGTGCGGCGCCGAGGATCACGCCAAGCGCGCGGCTCTTCGCCGCGCCACCGGTGATCCTGACATCGCGCGGCAACGAACCCATCGCGGCATAGCAATCCCGCGCAGCGAAGGCCAAACCTTCCATCACGCCACGCATCAAATCTCCATAGCGGTGGCGCGAGCGCAGGCCGAAGAATTGCGCGCTGGCCTCATGCGAGACGAACGGACCACGCTCGCCGGCATCGGAGATGAACGGATGGAACAGCACCTCGCCGGGCTTGGCCTGCAGCACCTGATCGTCGAGCCGTCCGATCAGCTCGGCGCGCGTGCGCGTCACGCCTTCCGCCGCCAGCATGTCGCATGCGAGATCGAGCATCCAGTCGATGTTCAGCGTCGCCGCCATGTTCGACTGCATCTGGGCATAGTGACCGGGCACCGGGAACGGCATGGTGTAGCCGGTTGCCTCCCGGTTCAGCGTCACCGCGTCCGCGCTCCGGACCAGCCGCATATGCATGCCGGTCGAACCGATGATGGTGCAGCCGACATCCGGCGACGGATCGTAGAGCCCCGCACCGAGCGCGTTGCAGATCACGTCGACATAGCCAAGGCAGACCGGCACGCCTTCCGGCAGGCCGGTCTCGATCGCGGCCGCCGCGGTGAGCGGATGCGTTGCGACCGCACCGTCAACGACTTGCGGGAACAGGCGGGTCAGGTCGGCGATACCGATCAACCGCGCCGTCTCCGCATCAAAGCCGCGCTTGCGGTAATCGCCGCAGGAGAAGGTGGCTTCCGATGGATCGGTTGCACGCTCGCCGGTGAGCAGGAAATAGAGCCAGTCCTTGCAATGGAAGGCAGTGGTCGCCCTCGCAATCGTGTCGGGCGCGTGCGCCTGAAGCCACGCCAGTTGCGGCCCCTGCTGGCAGGCAATGAGCCCAGAGCCCGTACGCCGGTACAACGGCGCGTTGCGATCGCTGCCGCGGATCTCCTCGACCAGCCGCCCGGCGCGAGAGTCCAGCCACAGCAGCGCCGGCGCAACCGGCCGGCCATCGTCGTCGATCAGCCAGGTGCCGTCGCCCTGCCCGGTCACCGCGATTGCCGCTATCCGTGCCGACAGGTTCGGCAAGGCGCTCGCGAGAGCGCGAATGACCGCAACCGTATCGCTCCAGGTCCGCGCCATGTCCTGCACGACATGACCGCCGGCCGGACTGCTGTACACATTCGGCCGCGAAACATCGGCAAGCTGCTCGCCGGCCAGTGTGAACGCCACCGCCTTGATCAGCGAGGTGCCGGCATCAATGCCAATGATGACATCGCGGCTTGCGGAAGCGGTCATCGTCAGGACCCCTCCGCATGGCGAATGCAGGTTCCGTCGCTTCCAAAGATGTGCAGGTGACGCGGCTCCAGCGCGAAGGAGACAATGTCGCCCGGCCGCGCGGCGACGCGGCCCGGAGTGACCGCGATCAGCATGCGACCACCGCAATCGCCTGCGACATGCGACTGATCGCCGAGCCATTGGTTGGAGACGACCTTGACCCTGACGTCGCCGGTCCCGACCACGATCTTCTGCGGACGAATGCCGATCCGGACCTCTCGCGTGCTCGTGAGCGCCTTCGCCGCCTCACTGTCGAGCCCGGCACCGCTGATATCGAAACTCATGTCTGTTCCGACCGAGAGGCGGAAGCCGCCATCCGACCGCGCCACCTCGGCGTCGAGCAGATTCATCGGCGGCTCGCCAATGAAGCTCGCGACGAACAAATTGGCGGGCCTGCCCTTCAATTTCTTCTCACTGGCGAACTGCTGCAGCACGCCGCCTTCCATCACCGCGATGCGGTCGGCCAGCGCACTCGCTTCGGTCTGGTCGTGGGTGACGAAGATCGCGGTCATGCCTCGCTCGGCAAGCAGGCTCTTGATCCGGCCGCGCAGCACCGCACGCAGCTGCGGTTCGAGCTGCCCCATCGGCTCGTCGAGCAGATAGAGATCGGCGTCGCGCACCAACGCACGCGCCAGCGACACGCGCTGTTGCTGGCCGCCGGAGATCGCGCGCGGATAGCTGTCGAGGATGTCCTCGATTTCGACCAGGCGGGCAATCTCGTCGACGCGACGCTTCATCTCGCCGCGCGGCAGCTGAGCGGATTTCAGCGCGAACGCGATGTTCTCGCGGACCGTGAGCGGCGGATAAAGCGAATAACCCTCGAAGGCCATCGCCACCTTGCGCCGCGCCGGCGGCAGCTCGTGGATCCGCCGCCCGCCGAGCGCGATCGATCCGGCGGAGACGTCCTCGAACCCCGCGATCATGCGCAGTGTCGAGGTCTTGCCGCAGCCCGACGATCCCAGCAGCGCGACGATCTCGCCCTTCTCGACGGCCATGTCGAGCGCCCGCACCGCGTGCACCGGTGGCTTGCCGCGGCTACGGTAGACCTTGTCGATGCCTTGAAGCTCGAGCATGTCCATGGCCATCCGCTCCTATGCCGCCTTGAGCCGCGGCGACGGCCCGATCCGGAGCCCGGTCGCGCGATCGAACAGCATCGCGGCATCGGGCGCGAAGCGGACGAAGACGGTATCGTCGGCCGCACCTTTCGACGCATCCGGCGGCAGCGCCGCCAGCCATTCGGTTCCATCAGCGAGACGCAGCAGCAGCACCGCCTTCTCGTGCATCGGCGTGATCGCGAGAATGCGCGCCGGAATGGCGTCGTCCGTGGACACGGGTGAGACCGCGAGATCCTCCGGCCGGACGCCAAGCCAGCACGGACCGGTGGGTGCCACGCCATCGGCAGCACCGAGCCGCATCCTGGCGCCAGCGACCGCGGCCGATAGCAAGCCGTGCTCCGCGATCGGTGAAACCTCGGCGAGGTTGATGGTCGGGTCGCCGAACAGCCGGGCGACCACAACCGACGCGGGCTGGGCATAGATATCGGCGGGCGTCGCGACCTGCGCCAGCCGGCCGTCGACCAGCACCGCGATGCGGTCGGCGATCGCCATCGCCTCGCGGTAGTCCTGGGTCACGTAGAGCACCGCGGCGGTTCCGCGCCGCAGCAGGTTCGGCAGCTCGAGCCGCATCTCGTAGCGCAGCTTGGCGTCGACGTTGCGCAGGGGATCATCCAGCAGCAGCACATCGGGATTGCCGATCAGCGCCCGCGCCAACGCCGTCCTCTGCTTTTGTCCGTTCGACAATTCGCGCGGCGTGTGGCCGAGCACGTGCTCGATCTTGAGCAGCTTGCTGATCGCGGCAACGCGGCCCGCGACATCGCTGCCGCCGGCCCTGGCGCGCAGCCCGCTTGCGATATTGTCGCGGGCGGTCATGTGCGGGAACAGGGCAAAATTCTGGAACGCCATGCCGATACCGCGCCGCTCGGGTGGGGCACCGACGATCGAGCGACCGCCGACCAGAATGTCGCCGTCGTCAGGCTCGAACATGCCCGCGATCATGCGCAGCAGCACGGTCTTGCCGCTGCCGGATGGTCCGAACACCGCCACGATCTCGCCGGGCTCGACCGCCAGCGACAGTCCGTCGGCGGGCCGTGCCGCACCGAAGGCCTTGCTCACCGAATTGATCTCGAGACGCGCCATCGGGTCAGCCTTTCACCGCGCCGAGCGAGAGACCTTCGACCAGATAGCGCTGCGCATAGAGCGCCAGCAACAGGGTCGGCGTCACCGACAGCACGATCGCCGCCGCGATCTGGCCGTACTGGATTCCGGATGCGGTGACGAAGGCGAGCGCGCCGACCGTTACCGGCTGCTTGTCGGCGGAGGCCAGGATCAGGGCGAAGACGAAATTGTTCCAGCAGAAGATGAACGACAGCAGCCCCGCCGCGGCGATCCCCGGGCCTGCCAGCGGCACCGCGATCTTGATGAAGGCCTCGCTCCAGGAATGCCCGGCCAGCCGGTAGGCATGCTCGATATCAGGACTGATATCCTCGAAGTAGCCGCGCACGATCCACAGGATCAAAGGCAGCGCGATTAACTGATAGACCCAGACGATACCGATATAGGTGTCGTTGAGGCCGAGCTCCTGGTAGTACAGCGACAGCGGCAACAGCACGAGCAGCGGCGGCGCGAAGCGGAACGACAGCAGCGTGAAGGCGATGGTCTCGCCGAGGCGAAACTTGTAGCGCGCAAAGGCATAGGCTGCCGGCACCCCGAGCAATAGCGCAAGCAGCACCGCCGCGCTCGACAGCACGACACTGTTGAAAAGATTGCGCATGAACGAGATTTGCAGATTGCCGGCCACGGTGCGCAGCTGGCCGGAGATCAGCGCCTCGTAATTCGCAAGCGTCGGCTCGAACAGGATCCGCGGCGGAATCCGCAGGATCTGGTCGTTGCTCTGGAACGACATCAGGAAGATCCAGACGATCGGAAACATGAAGAAGATCAGGATCAGCGTGAGCGCCACGCCGCGGAAGACGCGACCGGCAAGGCTGGAATGCTCCATCGTGCCCCTCCCCGTCACGCGTGGCCGTGCGCACGCGCGCGCAACCGCAGCCAGTTCTTGATGAAGATATTCGAAAGGATGTTGGTGATGAGCCACAGGATCATCAACAACGCCGCTGATCTGCCGACATTGGTGTACTGGAAGAATTCCAGATAGGCCTGCACCTGGAACACCATCAGCCGGTCGCCGGGGCCGCCCTGCGTCATCGCATAGATGATGTCGAACTGCTGGATCGAGTCGAGCAGGCGGAATAGCGACGCCGTGATGATGTAGGGCGCAAGCATCGGCAGCGTGATGCGGAAGAAGACAAAACTCGCCGGCACGCCGTCGAGCGCGGCGGCCTCGAACGGCTGCCGCGGCAGCGAGCGCAGCCCCGCCAGCAGCAGGATCATGATGAAGGGCGTGTAGACCCAGACGTCGACCAGCACGACCGTGAACAGCGCCGTCGACGGATCGGAGGCCCATTTGAAATCGGTGACGCCGAACAGGCTGACCAGATAGGACAGGATGCCGAAGCTCGGATTGGTCATCAGCTTCCACATCAGCGCGGCGATCGCCGGCGCCGTCATCAGCGGCAGCAACAGCATGATCGAAACCGCATTGTGGAAGCGGGTCGGCCGGCGCAGCAGCAGCGCAATGCCAAGGCCCAGCAGCAGCTCGAGCACGACCGTCAACGCGGTGTAGGTGATCGAGACGCGAAACGTATTCCAGAACGCGGGGTCGGAGAGAAAGTCGATATAGTTGTCCAGGCCGATGAAACCGCGCAGATAAGGCAGGTTCAGCCGGTAGCGCTGCAGCGAATAGATCGCCGCGGTCACGAACGGAACCAGGATCGCCACGCAGATCAGCAGCGCCGGCAGGCTCAGCAGGTATGGCAGCAGGCGGCCGCGCGGCCGTGGCTTGGCCGGCGCCGTCGGCGCGTTCGTTTGAAGAAGTTGGACCATGCTCATGATGATACGAGATCGCCTTCGGCTGGCAACGCCGCCGGCTCGGAATGGGGCTAGTCTCCGAGCCGGCGGAAGGGCGTGGTGCAGAGGAGGATCAGGCACCACGCAGTTGATCCGTCAGC
This sequence comes from Bradyrhizobium sp. th-b2, assembly GCF_000426785.1. NCBI lineage: Bacteria > Pseudomonadati > Pseudomonadota > Alphaproteobacteria > Hyphomicrobiales > Nitrobacteraceae > Bradyrhizobium > Bradyrhizobium sp. th-b2. The sequence continues at coordinate 38,259 of NZ_AUGA01000003.1, read as the reverse complement.
CGAGACCGGCCTGCTTGAGCTGCCGGTTGATGCTGTCGGCGAGCTTGTCCAGCCCCTCGTCGACGCTGACCTCCTTCGCCACCATCTTCTGCAGCGAGGCGGCCCACTCGGTCGTCAGGTCGAAGAACAGCGGCTGCGCCGTGAAGTAGATCTTGGCGCCGGGCGCGGAGACGTCGTGCTGCTCGAGGTAGCCGGGATAGGATTTCGCGATGCGATCGCGGAACTCGCTGTCCTTCCACACCGAGGCGCGGACCGGATTGACGAAGTCCATCTTGCGCGCACCGAACAGGTCGTGCTCGACGGAGGCGGCCCACTGCATGAACAGCCACGCCGCGTCCTTCTGCTTGGAAAAGGTCGACATCGCGAGCGACCAGATCCAGACGTTCGGGGTTGGCGCCTTGGCGGCCGGATTGGCGGCAAACGGCGCGTAGCCGAGATGCCCCTTCTCCTTGTTGTCGCCGCCATTCATGAAGTAGCCGAGGATATCGGCATCGAAGATCATGCCGGAGGCGCCGGCGCCGACGTCGGTGCCAACCTGGTACCAGGTGTAGGTCGACCAGTTCTTCGGACCCGAGGTCTGGATCATCTTGACCCATTTGTCGTGGAAGTCCTTCGAGGCCTTGGTGTTCATCGCGGCCTTCAGCTTGCCGCCCTCCATCACAAAATCCTTCTGGCCGAAGTTCGAATAGGCCGACAGGAATCCAGGATGGATGCTCGCCCAGGAGCGTGAGCCGCGCACACCGACGCCGTAGGGCCCGCCGGCGTCCTTGGTGATCTTGGCCGCGACCTCCAGCATCTCGTCGAGGTTCTTCGGCGGCTTGACGCCGACCTTGTCGAAGATGTTGCGGTTGTAGGTGATGTTGTTGAGCTCATAGCCCCAGGGGATGCACCACTGCTTGGCCTTGCCCGAGCCGAGTTCGGAGCCGGCAACGCCATCCCACGCCGTGGAGGCGCGCAGGCCCGGCAGCACGTCGTCCCAGGCGAAGGCCGGGTTGGTCTTGGCGGGATCCTTGATGTAGCTATTGAGGTCCTCGATCCAGCCCGCCGGACCGTAGGTCCAGGTCATGTAGGCGCCGGTCATGAAGGCATCGTACTGGTCCGACTTCGACGACAGTGCCGCCGTCACCTTGTCGAAATAGACGTCCTCCGGGAAGATGTCGTAGGTGACATTCATGCCGGTCAGCGACTTGAACGCCTCGATGTCGCCGATCATCGCGTCGACGTAAGGGTGCTTGTTCAGCAGCAGCTTGACGCTCTTGCCGCTCTGAGCCTTCCAGTTGAAGTCCGCGGCCATCGCCTTCGACACCGAGGAGGCGAAGGTGGCGTTTGCAGCGATGCCCGCGATGCCGAGCTTGGCGGCGCCGTCGAGGAGATCGCGGCGGCTGATGCGTTTGGCAGCGTAGGAGTCGAACAGATTCTTCTCGCGATCGAACATGTATTTCCTCTCCTTGTTGACGCTTGTTATGTGTCCTTCCGGGTCTTGCTTCTTGCCTTGCCGGATGTGGTCTCCGGCTTGTCGGTGGCGAGCGCTTTTGCAGTCGCTTCGTCGATGATGAGGCCGTGCAGAACGCCGCTGCGCAGCACCCCGCGCAGCGCGGTCACCTTGGCCGGCCCGCCGCCGATGGCGACGATCCGGTGCTTCGTGAGATCGGGCATGCTCATGGAGGTGGCGCGGGCCGAGAGATCGGTGTCCAGCACGGTTCCGTCGGCGCTGAAGAAGTGTCCGAGCAGATCGGCGCAGGCGCCGACACGCTTCAGCTCGACGAGTTCGTCGGGCTTGATCATGCCGCTCGAGACCAGAAAGCCGTCGCGGCTGATCTGGCCGATGCCGACGAACAGCAGCGAGGCCTTGCGCGCCAGCGCGAACACGTCGGCAATGCCGAATTGCTGCATCAGCACGGCGCGGTCGGCGACCGAATTGGCGAACACCGGCACCGGCAACAGATAGGCTTCCGCGCCGGTGCGCTCGGCGAGCTTGTGAATCACGTCGAACGGATTGGCGGCAAATTTTCGCGTCAGCCCGCCGAGCAGCGACACGAATTGCGCGTCGCGCGCCGGCGTTTGCGGCATCTGCTCGACCACGGCGGCGAGCGTGCGGCCATGGCCGACGCCGATCACCTTGTCGTCGCCGCGCTCGAGGATCTGGCGTAGAAAGCTCGCGCCCTCCAGCGCCAGCGCCTTCAGCGGCAGATCGCCCTCACCGAGATCGGGGGCGACGCGGCAGAACGAGAGGCCAAAGCGCTGCGTGAGATCGTTCTCCAGCGCGACGCATTCGGCGACCGGTCCCTCGACGAAAACGCGAATCATGCCCTCGCGGCTGGCGCGCGCGATCAGGCGGTGCGCCTTGGTGCTCTGGATGTTGAGGCGGTCTGCGACCTCCGACTGCGTGAGCCCGGCCGCGAAATACAGCCACGCTGCCCGCGTCGCGAGCGACGCCTCGCCGTCGATCACCGGCAGCCTGTCGGGCGGTGTAGCCATGTCCGGAAAAGTCCGCTTGCAAATTTCTTCACGTCCTGCAAAAAATTGCAGAGGCCGGACGGGGCGTCAATCCCCCAAACGTGCTGCAGCGCAACCAATGTTGGAAGCGCGCGCACCAAACAGCGGTGAAGTCGCATGGGAGGTTTGTATCTCGGCATTGATGTCGGAACCGGAGGCGTCCGCGCCTGTGCAATCGATACTGAGGCCGGCATCCGCGGCTTCGCTTCAGTCGCGCTGCCCGTACCGCGCGTCGACGGCAACGCGATCGACCAGACACCGGAGCTCTGGTGGCAGGCCGCGGTGGCGGCAATCCGCAAGCTTGGCGAGACCGTCGGTCTCGGCGACATCACGCGCATCGTCGTCGACGGCACATCGGGCACGCTATTGCTGGTCGATGCGATCGGCCGCCCCTGCTCGCCGGGTCTGATGTACAATGACGCGCGCGCCACACGTGAGGCGATGCGCGTGGCGGCAATCGCACCGCTCGAAAGCGGCGCGCATGGCGCGAGCAGCGCGCTCGCCAAGCTGCTCTATCTCCTGACCCACGGCTATATCGGCGATGCGCGCCACGCCGTACACCAGGCGGACTGGATCGCAGGCCGGCTCGCCAGCTGTCATGGCATCAGCGACGAGAACAACGCGCTGAAGCTCGGTTACGACCCGGTCGCGCGCGCCTGGCCACCCTGGCTTGACCAGCTCGGCGCGCGCGACGATCTGCTTCCCGAGGTGCTGGTGCCGGGCACGCCATTCGCCGAGATGGATCCGCAGATCGCGCGGTCGCTGGGGCTGCCCCCCACAGCGCAGGTCGCGGCGGGCACCACCGATGGCGTTGCGGCCTTCATCGCGACGCGGGCCGACCAGCCGGGCGATGCCGTCACCTCGCTCGGCACCACGCTGGTGGTGAAGCAGCTTGCGACCCAGCCGATCTTCGCGGCCGACCAGGGCGTCTATTCGCACCGGCTCGGCGAGCGCTGGCTCGCCGGCGGTGCCTCGAACTCCGGCGGCGCCGCGCTTCTGGCGCATTTCACCGCCGACGAGATGGAACGGCTGACACCGCAGGTGACGCCCAACGAGCCGACCGGGCTCGACTACTATCCGCTCCCCAAGCCCGGCGAACGCTTTCCGATCGCCGATCCTGCGCTGGCCGCACGGATCACGCCGCGCCCGGCGGAAGATCATCGCTTCTTTCAGGGCCTGCTCGAGGGCATTGCCTCGGTGGAAGCCCTCGCCTATCGGCAGCTAGCGCGGCTCGGCGCACCGCGCCTGCGCCGCGTCATCGGGATCGGCGGCGGCGCGAAGAACGACGCATGGACCAGGATCAGGCACCGCATTCTTGGCGTTCCTGTCTCGGTCGCCGAGCAGACGGAAGCAAGCTACGGCGCCGCCCTGCTGGCGCTGAATGGCGGTCCGCCATGACGGCCGATGCGACCGCGATCGCCGGCCTTCACGCGGTCGTCGACCGCTTCGATCACGTGCTGCTCGACCAATGGGGCACGCTGCACGAGGGGCTGGCGGTGTTCCCTGCGGCGCTGGATTGCGTGGCAAGGCTGCGTGAGGCCGGCAAGCGCATCCTGATCCTCTCCAATTCCGGCAAACGCGCCAGCAGCAATCAGCGACGGCTCGCGGCGCTCGGCCTGCCGCCAGAGGCCTATGACGGCGTGTTGTCCTCGGGCGAGGTCACCTGGCGCGGTCTGCATGCGCGCGAGCAGCCTCCCTTTGCAGGACTTGGACGCGCCTGCTTCCTGATCTCGCGCGACGGAGACCACTCGATCGTCGAAGGCATCGATCTCGCGATGGCTTCGACTGTGTACGAGGCTGATTTCATCCTGCTCGGCGGGCTCGATGATGATACGGCCGAGCCCGAACGCTGGCGTGCGCTGCTGATGGCGGCTGCCGCGCGGCGACTGCCAATGCTGTGCGCCAATCCCGACCTCGTGATGTTCGGCGCCGCCGGGCTGATCCCGGCACCTGGCGCGCTTGCCGCATTCTACCAATCACTCGAGGGTACCGTGCTGTTCGTGGGCAAGCCGTATCCACCGATGTTTGCCGCCGCGCGCGACCAATTGGGACATCCACCGCCGGACCGGATCCTGGTTATCGGCGATTCGCTCGATCACGACATCGCCGGTGGACGTGCCGCCGGCATGCTGACCCTGTTGATCGGCTCCGGCGCCCACCGGGCGACGCTGGCGCAGGCAAGCAATCTGCCGCAAGCGATCAGGATCGCAGCCGGCACGGCGGCACGGATGCCGCACTGGACGATGGACCATCTGATCTGGTGAGAACAGCCCCGATGCGACAGCCTCAAATACTGAACGAATTGCGCCAGATGTCGGCTCGCGTCGGCAGCAATATCCTGCTGGTTCAGGGTGCCGGCGGCAATTCGTCGGTCAAGGATGGCGACGTGCTGTGGGTGAAGGCGTCGGGCACCTGGCTCGCCGATGCCGAGGACAGGGACATTTTCGTACCGGTCGCATTGTCGGCCGCGCGCACGGCGCTGGCGCAAGGCGACGAACGCGTCCCGCTCGCTCCGAACGCCGGGACGACGCTGCGCGCCTCGATCGAGACCTCGCTGCATGCGCTGATGCCGCACCAGGTCGTGCTGCACGTGCATTCGATCAACACCATCGCATGGGCGGTGCGAACCGACGCCCGCGACGAATTTGCCCGGCGACTGGACGGATTGGCCTGGCGTTACCTCGACTATCACCACCCGGGACTGCCGCTCGCACGCGCGGTCAGTGAGGCGATTGCACAGGATGCGGTCGACGTCCTGGTCCTCGGCAATCACGGCCTGGTGGTTGGCGCAGCCACCGGCAATGCGGCGGAGGCCATGGTGGCCGACGTCGAGAAGCGCCTCATGCTGGAGCCGCGCGGCGCGCCAACCGCGGATCACGATGCGCTCCGAACGATCTGCGCAGGCACAAACTATCGCCTGCCGCGGGATCCGCGCTGCCACAACATTGCCACCGACCGCTACAGCCGCGCGATCGCAACCAGCGGCTCGCTTTATCCTGATCACGTCGTCTTCCTTGGCCCGGGACTGCCGGTCCTGGAGCATCGCGAGAAGCTGAACGTCATGATCGCGCGGACCATTGCGGACGGGCTGCCGCCGCCGGTTGCCCTTCTCGTCCCCGACGTCGGCAGCCTGATCCGCGAGGACGCCAGCGACGGCGCGGAAGCCATGCTGAGCTGTCTTGCACTGGTCACCTGCCGCGTCCCCCTGACTGCACGCGTCAACTATCTAGCGGCAGAGAGTGAGCATGCGTTGCTGAATTGGGATGCCGAGCGATATCGCCAACAGCTGACTGCCGATCGCTGATCCGACCAGGACCGAACGATCAAGGCCCTCAATCTTCGAAGCGCCGATGTCCGCCTTACGTCGGAATGATCTTTCCCGACGATTTGTCGAACAGATGCACGCGCTCGAGATCTACTCCTACGTCGAAGGGCCGATCCGGCTCTGCGGTGGTACCGACCGGCACTTGCGCGGTGAATGGAAAGTCGCTGACCGCGCCAATCACCAGCGTGTGCGGCCCCAACGGCTCGACATCCTTCACGATCATGCGGATCGTGCTGCCGGCTGGAGCGCCCTGCGGGAGGACGTGGTCCGGCCGCACGCCAAGCACGACCGGCTTCCCGATGCTCCCCGCATAGGCAGCCTCGCGTGATTTCGGCAATCTCAGCGCTGCTCCCGACGGCGCGGTGAAGAGCAGCGCACCGTCGCGCGCGACGATCTCGCCATGGATGAAATTCATGCTGGGTGCGCCGATAAAGCCCGCCACAAAGAGATTGCTCGGCTGCTCGTACAGCGTGATCGGGTCGGCCGCCTGCTCGATCCGGCCGCGGTTCATCACGACGACACGATCGGCCATCGTCATGGCTTCGACCTGGTCATGCGTCACATAGACGATGGTCTTGGCGAGCCGGCGATGCAGCGCCTTGATCTCGGTCCGCATCTCGATACGGAGTTTGGCATCGAGATTCGACAGCGGCTCGTCGAACAGAAAGACATCGGGGCTGCGCACGATGGCGCGGCCGATCGCCACGCGCTGGCGTTGGCCGCCCGAGAGCTGCTTGGGACGCCGGTCAAGATACTGCTCGAGGTCGAGTACCCGCGCCACATCCTTGACCGCCTTCTCGATGCCGGCGCGTGGTTCGCCCCGCACCTTCATGCCATAGGTGATATTCTCGCCGACGGTCATATGCGGATAGAGCGCGTAGTTCTGAAACACCATGGCGCAATTGCGCAACCCCGGGCGCAACTGGGTGACGTCGCGGTTTCCGATGCGGATGGTGCCGCTGGTGACGGTCTCAAGTCCCGCGATCATCCGCAAGGTTGTCGTCTTGCCGCAGCCGGACGGACCGACAAGCACGACAAACTCCTTGTCGGCGACGTTGAGATCAAGCCCTTCGATGATCTTGTAGGGCCCGTATGCCTTGCTGACGTTCTCGATCTCGACGTGAGCCATAAAGTCCTGTTTCCGTCTCTTGCCGGAGATCATTGAGCCCCGGATGACGATCGCGCGTCATCCGGGACCATCTCAATGGCATGCTAGTTCTTGCTAGTTCCTGGGCGGCAGGCCCATCGCCGCGCGATAGGCGGCGAGCTGCTTGGCACGGCCGAACTCGTCGGTCAGCCGGTTCCATTCCTTCGCGATCGCGTCGAGCGCGGCCTTCGGCGTGGTCTGGCCTGCCAGCGCCTTGCCGAGTTCGATCTCCACGACCTCGGTGTAGGAGAAGTAGCCCGGCAGACGCATGTCGAGCGCGACATTCTTGGCGTTGATGGAGTCGGACTGCGCGCCGAGGTATTCCTTGGCCTCCTCAGGCGAGAAGATCTTGCTCCAGAGCTGGAGATTGGCGGTGTGCGACTTGCGATAGGGATTGACGCCGCTGCCGCCGGTGATCGCCGCCTGGCCGGACACGTCGGGGCTGGTCAGCGTCTTGACGAAGTCCCAGGCCGCCTGCTGGTTCTTGCCGGCCTTCGGCACCGCGATCTGCCAGCCGCCGAACGCCATGAACGGGCCCGGCACAACACTCGGGAACTTGTCCCAGGTCTTGGTCTTGGCGTTCCAGATCTCGTCCGAACCGGGCAGCATCGCCGAGCCGACCTTGCCCGAGATCTTCGATTGCTTGGGATCGGCGGCGATGACGCCGGTGTCGCCCCAGCCGATCGACTCGGCCACCTGACCGCCGGCCACCGCCGCGTTCACCTCGCCGAACGAGAAGTTCAGCGCGTTGGGCGGGCCGAGCTTGGAGGCGCGGATGTATTCCTCCAGTCCCTTCACCCAGCCCGGATTGTTGATCTGCGCATCCATCGTCTCGGGATCGAAGAACATCGCGCCCGGATAGTTCGGATTGTTGGTGTAAGCCGCAGCATGGCTGAAGAAGAACCAGAACTGCTGGCCACCGCGGCGGAATGCCTCCGCCGTTCCCCACAATCCCTTGTCCGGGCGCTGGAAGAACTCGGCGATGTCGAGATACTGTTTCCAGGTCTTTGGCGGCGCGAGGTCATAGCCGTATTTGGCCTTGAACGCCTCCTTCTCCTTGGGATCGCCGAACAGATCGGTGCGGTAGGTGTAGGTGTGGACGTCGCCGTCCATCGACTGCGAATATATCTTGCCTTCCCACACCATCAGGCGCTCGCGGTAGGCCGGCTCGATGTCATCCCAGTCCTTGCCGGACTGCATCTCCTTCGGCATCTCGCTGAGATAGGGCACGAAGTCCGGCAGCCAGGCCGGCGCGAAGCTGACGAGATCGAATGTCGCGTCCGATGCCGTGAGCGAGGTCGCGATCTTCGGATAGAGCTCCGACCACGGAAACTCGACGACGTTGACCTTGCCGCAGGTCTTCTTCGCCCATTCGTCGGCGCCGAGCTTGAGCGCGGACGCGATATAGGGGCCGGTCTGCGACGCCACCGTCAGGGTGACGCCGGTATAGTCCGGGCTGCAGGCAGCGCTCGCCTCGCCCACGCCGCAAACTGTCGCCAGCGAAGTGGCAAGCATCAGGAACGTTCGTCGCAACATTATTTTTGTCCTCCCTAGGTTTTCTTACTTGATAGCTCCGAGCAGCAGGCCCGACCGCATCATCCGGCTGAGCAAACCTGCCATGATCATCATCGGAACGATGGCGACGAGCGCCGCCGCCGAGATCGCCCACCATTCGTCGCCGCGCTGGCTATTCTGCCCCGCCACGAGGATCGGAAGCGTCTGCCATCGCGAATTGGTCAGGAACAGCGCGAACAGGAACTCGTTCCAGACAAAGGCCAGCGTGATCATGAACGTCGCGAGCAACCCGTTCATCGACATCGGCACCACGATGCCGATGAAGATGCGCCAGCTCGGCACGTTGTCGACCATCGCTGCTTCCTCAACCTCGATCGGAACAGCCTCGAAGAAGTCGCGCATCAGCCAGACCACGATCGGAAGCGAGAAGGCGACGTAACACAGCGTCAGGCCGATATAGCTGTCGATCAGCTGGAAGCCGAGCCGGCCGATCTCGCTGTAGAGCAGATAGAGCGCAAATGCGGTGACGATCGGCGGGAACATGCGCTGGCTGACGAACCAGAACAGAATGTCCTCGTTACCGAGAATCGGCCCAGGCAGCGGCAGGCGGTTGGCAATGATCGCAACGGCCAGCGCGATCGGGAATGCGAGCAGCAGCGCCTGCGGTCGGGTGAATCCAAAATTGTTGTTGAAGACGAGGTAACCGCCAAGTGCGAGCAGGAAGAAGGCAAGGCCTGCACCGAGCCGGACCCTGAATTCGAACCGCACCAGCGCATAGGCGGCCATCGCGCCGATCGCGGTGGCGATCGCGGCTGCCGAGAGGCCCACGATGGTCGAGTTCAGGAAGGTCCGGAAGAACTCGCCGCGGATGCCCTGATAGAGGTCGATGAAGGGCTGCAAGGTCGGCGTGAAGTCGATGAATGGCAGATAGGTCGGGCCGCCGACCACGCCGGGCGGTGTCTTGAACGCGGTCACGACCACCCAGTAGAGCGGAAACACGGTGATCAGGCACCAGGCGAGAACACCCGCGGCGACCAGCCGGCGGCTCCAAGGCGACAGTCCGGTCAGGCCCTGCCCGCTCATCGGCGCTTCTCCAGATGCGGCCGGAGCAGCGCCAGATAAGTGACGCCGATGATCGTGATGGCGATCAAGAACAGGAAGCTGAGTGCCGACGTGTAGCCGAGATTGAACTTCTTGAAGCCCTCCTGATAGGCGAACAGGGTCAGGGTCTCGGTATCGACGCCAGGTCCGCCGCCCGTCATCACGAACACGGTGTCCATGATCTTGTAGCTCTCGATCAGGCGAATGAAGACCACCGCCGCCGAGATCGGCAGCAGCATCGGAAAGGTGATGCCCCAAAACTGCTGCCAGGCGCTGGCGTTCTCGAGCTCGGCGGCCTCGTAGACGTCCTCCGGCAGCGTCTGCAGGCCGGCCAGCATCATCAGGATGATAAAGGGCGTCCACTGCCAGACCTCGACCGCGATGATGCAGGCCAGCGCCCAGTGTCCATTGGTGAGGAACGGCAAATTGACCAGGCCGAACTTGCCCAAGAGCTGATTGAGCGGTCCCATGGTCGGGTTGAAGATCATGCGCGCGACCAGTGCGACCGCGACCGGCGCGAGCAGCATCGGCAGCAGCAACGCGACGCGAAACAGCCGTTCGCCTGGCACGCGCGCATTGAGCGCGAGCGCCACGCCAAATCCGATTACATATTGCAGCCCGACGGCGATGAAGGCGATCAGCGTCGTGGTGAAGATCGCATTCCAGAACCGCGGCTCCTGCAGCAGCGTCGCATAATTACCGAGCCAAACCACCCGCGGCGGGATCGGCGGAATCAGGCGGTAGCTGAGGAAGCTGGTGGTCAGCGAATAGATCAGCGGAAAGATCGAGATCGCCAGCACGACGAGCACCGCCGGCCAGATGAAGACGTGCTTGATCGGATCATTCCGCATCATCGGAGGATCAGCCCTTCAGCAGCGCTTCGATCTCCGTACGCCGCGGCATCGCCGGCGCCGTCCCCGGTCGCGTCACCGAGATTCCCGCCGTGGCCGATCCGAAGCGCGCAGCCTCCAGCGGATCGACGCCATCCGCGAGCGCCGCCGCGAAGCCGCCGACGAAGGCGTCGCCCGCGCCGGTGGTCTCGACCACCTTGCCGGCTGCGAAGGGCGGCACGTGCAACGAGCGGTCCCGCGCATGGAACAGCGCGCCACGCTCGCCGAGCGTGATCAGCGCGGTCCCCGCCCCCTTGGCCAGCAGCGCGTCGCCAGCGCGGCGAGCGCCGTCGAGATCGCCCACCGCGATCCCGGTCAACGCTTCAGCCTCGGTCTCGTTGGGGACGACATAGTCGCACAGCGCAAACAGGCTGCTGTCGAACTTGATCGCCGGCGCCGGATTGAACACCGTGATGCTGCCGGCCGCGCGCGCAATCTCAAGCCCCCTGAACGCCGCGTCGACCGGCTGCTCGAGTTGCGTCACGAACACGCGGCTGTCGCGAATGGCACCCGCCACCGCGTCGATATCAGCCGGGCTGATACCGCCCGCAGCACCCGGCACCACGATGATCGCGTTATCGCCGCGCGTCTCGTGGACATAGATGAACGCCGCGCCGGTCGGCGCTTCCGCAGTCCTGGCCACACGCGGCCGGATTCCCTCGGCCTCCCAGGTCTTGATCGCAAGTTCGCCGAAAGCGTCGCTGCCGATCCTGGAGATGAAGGTCACGGCAGCGCCCGCACGCGCGGCCGCGACCGCCTGATTGGAGCCCTTGCCGCCGGGTCCCATCGCAAATCCTGACCCGGCGATCGTCTCGCCGATCGCCGGCATATTGCCCGCGCGGAACGCGAGATCGACGACGAACACGCCAAGGACGGCGACGCCATTCCTGCTCATGGTGATCATTCTCCGTCCGGCGCGATCACGCCCTTGCTGAACAGGAAGCAGCCATAGAAGCGGCGCTCGCCGGTCGCGATCACGCAATAGGCGGACTTGGCTTTCTCGTAGAAGGCATGGCGCTCGACGCCGACCAGCGGCCAGGACCGCCCTTCTGCGCGATCGATCGCGGTCTGCACCTCGCGCTGCACCGGCGGCACCTCCTGCGGCTGGCCGACGATCTCCATCCGGGTGGCTGCATCGTCGACAAAGGTATCAAGCGGCATGACGGAGAGAATAGCCTCGATCGCCCTCGCGGTGCTGACATTGTCGATACGCAGCAGCCGGCCGAATACCGTCTGGCGCGCGATGGAATCGGCCGGAAAGTTGGTATCGCAAACGACCAGACGGTCGCCATGCCCCATCGCGCGCAATGCATGGAGCACATCGGCATTGAGCAGTGGATCGATGCCCTTCAGCATGTTGCCTTCCCTCCTTGATCCTCGAAATCGTCCGAACGCTGACGGTCCGGATCGCTGTTGTCGTTACAGTGATCTGGTGACTCTAGTCACCATAGGGGATCCAGATGTTCTTCACCTGCACGGCGTGGCGCAGCAGGATCGGGCCTTCACACGCAGCCTTGTCGTACCAATTGAGCAACAGACCGTGATCGACCAGCGTGCGCTTGAGATTGCCGACCGACAGCCGTTCCACCGCCGCCGAAGCCTCCTGCGATCCGAACGCCCAGAGCGCGTCGACATCGTCGTGCTCGGCGAGGACCTTCACGAGACCGTCGCGATCACCCGTGACGATATTGACGACGCCCGCCGGTACGTCCGACGTCTCCAGGACCTGGTAGAAATCGGTCGCGGCGAGCGGATGCCGCTCGCTCGGCACGACGACGACGCGATTGCCCAATGCGATCAACGGCGCCACCAAACTGATGAAACCGAGCAGCGGTGCCTCGTCCGGACAGGCCACGCCAACAACTCCGATCGGCTCATGCATCGCGAGCGCCACGCCGCGCAATGGCGGCGCGTGGACAGTTCCTTCGAATTTGTCGGCCCAGGCGCCATAGCTGAACAGCCGCTCGATGCTCGTGTTGACCTCGGTACGCGCCTTGGCGGCCGATATGCCCGTCATGTCGGCGATGCGCCTGGCGAATTCGTCGCTGCGCGCGGAGAGATTCTCGGCAAGGTAATAGAGGATCTGGGCGCGATTATGCGCGGTCGCCCTCGCCCAGGCTTCGGCGGCGCGCGCCGCAGCCACGGCATTGCGGATGTCCTTGCGGTTGCCCTCGCCGGCCTCGCCGAGATGCCTGCCCTTCGGCGAAAGCACCGCACGCGAATAATTGCCGTCGGGACGCACCTGCTTGCCGCCGACGAACAGTTTTGCCGTGCGGTCGATCGCCGGCACGCCAAACCCGCCACCATCGGCGGCAGGCGCCGGCGGCGGCAACGCCTTCGCGCGCGCCTTGCGCCCGCTCCATGCCTTCGGCTTCAGATATTCGTACATGCCTTCACGGCCGCCCTCGCGGCCAAAGCCTGACTCGCGGTAACCGCCAAAGCCGACGCTGGCATCGAACAAATTGGTCGCGTTGATCCAGACCACGCCGGCCAAAAGCTTCGGCGCGATATCCAGCGCCAGCCCGATCGTCTCGCTCCATACGCTTGCGGCAAGCCCGTAGCGCGTGTTGTTGGCGAGCATCACCGCCTCGTCGGGCGTGCGGAATGTCATCGCCACCAGCACCGGCCCAAAAATCTCCTCGATCGCCACCGTCGAAGCGGGATGCACATTCCAGAGCAGGGTCGGCGGATAGAAGCAGCCCTCCGCCGGCAGCGCGCCCGGCGCTTGATATTTCTCGGCGCCCTCCTTCACCCCGGTCTCGACCAGCGACCTGATCCGTTCGAGCTGCACGGGCGCGACCACCGCCCCCATGTCGATCGACTTGTCGAGCGGCGGGCCGACGCGAAGCGTCTCCATGCGCCGGATCAGCCGTCGGCGAAACGTCTCTGCGATACCTTCCTGCAGCAAGAGCCGCGAACCGGCGCAGCAGACCTGCCCCTGGTTGAACCAGATCGCATCGACCACCCCCTCGACCGCGCCGTCGATGTCGGCGTCATCGAAGACGATGAAGGGCGATTTGCCACCGAGCTCGAGCGTCAGCGACTTCCCGGTGCCTGCGGTGGATTGGCGGATCAGCCGGCCGACCTCGGTCGATCCTGTGAATGCGATCTTGTCAACACCCGGATTTTCGACAAGCAACGCACCCGTCGCGCCATCACCGGTCACGACGTTCAGCACGCCCGGTGACAGACCGGCCGCAGCCGCAAGCTCGGCGAACAGTAGGGCCGTGAGCGACGTAAATTCCGCGGGCTTGAGCACCACCGTATTGCCTGCGGCCAGCGCAGGCGCGATCTTCCACGCCAGCATCAGCAGCGGGAAATTCCAGGGAATGATCTGCCCGATCACACCGATCGGCACCTGATCGGCGAACTCGCGCTCCTGCAGCTGGGCCCAGCCGGCGTGATACAGGAAATGGCGCGCGGCAAGCGGCACGTCGAGATCGCGGGTTTCCCGGATCGGCTTGCCGTTGTCGATCGCCTCCAGCACCGCGAACAACCGCGCGTGACGCTGCAGCATGCGCGCCAGTGCATAGAGATGGCGGGCGCGGCCGTGGCCGCCGAGCTTGGCCCAAAGTGGTTGCGCTGACCGCGCGGCGCCGACCGCAGCCTCGACATCGGCAGAAGCACCCTGCGCGATCTTCGCCAATGTCTTGCCGGTGGCCGGCTCGATCGTCGTCAGATGCTTGCCGGATTGAGGCGCGACAAATTTGCCGCCGATGTAATGTCCGAAAGTCGCGTCGTGGCGCTTCAGCCAGGCGCGCGCCTCGCCGTCGGCCTCGGGCGCGGGACCATAGTCCATGGTCTCGTAGTATTGTGCGACGCTCATGCTCAGCCCACGGGATGACGGTTGAAGGCCGAGTAGCGGCCGGTGACGTGATGCTCGAGCTGGCGCTCGATGTCGGCGAGCAGGCTGGAGGCTCCGATGCGGAACAGATCCGGCTCGAGCCAGTCGCGGCCCAATTCCTCCTTCATCAGGAATTGATAGTTGAGCACGTCCTTGGCGGTCGAGATTCCCCCGGCCGGCTTGAAGCCGATCCTGTAGCCGGTGCGCTCCTGGTAAAGGCGGATCATCCGCAGCATTGCGAGCGTCACGGGCAGCGTCGCATTGACGCCTTCCTTGCCGGTGGAGGTCTTGATGAAGTCCGCGCCGGCCATCATGCAAACCATCGAAGCCTTGGCGACGTTGCGCAATGTCTTGAGGTCGCCGGTGGCCAGGATCGTCTTCAGATGCGCCTCGCCGCACGCCGCGCGAAAATCCCTGACCTCCGTATAAAGCGCACGCCAATCGCCGGTCAGCACATGCTCGCGGGTGATGACGATGTCGATCTCCTGCGCGCCGTCGCGGACCGACGCCTCGATTTCCTTGAGCTTAATGTCGTGCGGCACAAGGCCAGCCGGAAATCCGGTCGACACCGCGGCGACAGGGATGCCGGATCCGTCGAGCGCCTCGACCGCCGTGGCGACGAAACGGTGATAGACGCAGATCGCGCCGGCGTGCAGATCGCGCCCGGCAAAGCCGAGCGCCTCGAGCAGGTCGCTGCGGACCGGCGCCTTCGCCTTGGCACAGAGTCGCTTCACCCGCTCCGACGTGTCGTCGCCATTGAGCGTCGTCAGATCGATGCAGGTGATCGCCTTGAGCAGCCAAGCGGCCTGCGCGTCCTTCTTGACAGTACGCCGACCCGGCAAGCTCGCCACGCGCCGCTCGGCGGCAGACAGATTGATCCTGGTCTCGTCGACCCAATCCATCTCGAGCGGACGGCCGCTGTTGCGCGCGACCGGATGGAGATCGCCGTCGCCCTGCGCACCGGGCTGTACCGGCACGGCGGAAGGATTTGGAATGCGCACGCTCTGCACCATCGCAACGCCGGCGGTTCTAGCGAATCGAGCAGATCGGCAGATAGACTGAATGTGTCCATTGCAACATGGGATCCTCCCAGACCTTGCCCGCCGGAGCCGCAGCCCGCCGATGCATGACATCGTCAGACCGCGGATTGGCCGCCAGCCCTTGATGTTATTATTGTAACATATTGTCGTTGCTAAACTCACATCATTGTAAGATCATTGTCAACCGGATAAGCAAGCTCGGTGAGCAAAATGGCTGAAACACCGAACGCACGACCCAGCGAGACACGCGTTCAGCGCCTGCAGCGGCTGCGCCGCGCTGTCGAAAGCAGCGGCGCGCTGCACTTGAAGGATGCCGCGGAGCTGCTCAAGGTGTCCGAGATGACGGTGCGGCGCGACCTCGCCGGACCGGAGGCTGCGCTCGCCCTGCTCGGCGGCTACGTCGTGAACGCGGCATCTCCGACCGGCATCAAGTACACGTTCGAGCAGGAGATCGATCAGCACACCCAGGACAAGCTGCTCGCCTGCCGGTCGGCGGCGGCATCGATCAAGGAAGGCGACACGATCTTCATCGACTGCGGCACCACGATGCAGTCGCTGGCAGACTGCCTGCCCGAGGATATGCCGCTCTCGGTGATCTGCTATTCGATGAACGTGGCGACGATCGTCACGCGGCGACCGGCCACGCAGGTGATGCTGATGGGCGGCCTCTATCACCCGTCATCGCAGTCGTTCTCGTCCGACGACGGGCTGTCCTATCTGCGGCGGCTCGGGATCAACAAGGCCTTCATCTCCGCCGGAGGCTTGCACTGGACCCGCGGCTCGAGCTGCTCCAATTTTCACGAGGTCGCGATCAAGCAGGCTGCGATCGCCACTGCGATGGAAAGCATTCTGGTCGTCGATGCCAGCAAGCTCGGCAGTCTCAAGCCCGCCTTCTTCTCGGACGTCAGCGCGTTTTCGCGGATCATCGTCGGCGGCTCGGTGCCGTCAGACATGCGCAAGCACTTCCGCAGCCTTCCTGTCGAGTATGTGACGAGCGCAACCTGATCCGAACGGGGGCTGGCTCGCCCGGATCAGGCTGGTCGGCGATGCGTGGCCTCGCAAAACCGCGCATCGCGGGTCAAGGCTCAGTTGCAGGCAGGCTTGGCCTTGTTGCAGGCATCCATCAGTTCGGGCGGCGGCTCCTTCTTGAACACCGTCTTGTAGGATTCCAGCACGTTCGACTGCGTCACCGGCAGCGACTGCACGCCGATCCAGCCGGGCGTTTCCTTGCCGAGCAGCGCATTCATCATCGCCAGTGCCTCTGCGACGCCCTGATCATAGGGACGCTGCGAGCCGGTCGCCTTCAACGGACCGCCCTTGGCGATCTCGATCGCCGATTGCAGGCCGAGGTCAACGGTCGTGACCGGGATGTTGATGCTCTGAGCGCGCATCGAACTCAGCGTATCCAGCGCCGGCTGATCCCAGACCGCGAACAGGCCCTTGATATCAGGGTTGCCGGTAAGGAAGTCGCCGGCGATCTGCGAGACCTTCGGCGGGTCGGTGAAATCGACCTGCTTCATCTTGATGTCCGGCCGGTTCGCCTTCATCCACTCGCGCACGCCCTTGGTGCGCTCGTTGGTGCTGAAATAGTCGACGCCGAAATTGACGAGGCCGATGGTGCCGCCCTGCGCAACGCAGGACGCAAGGATTTGCGCTGCGATCAACCCGTTCCCCTGGCTGTCTGCCGAGACCATCGCGGCGTATTCCTCGGGGTGCTTGAGGCCGGTCGGGATGCTGTCCATCAACACCAGCTTGATGCCGGCCTTGGCGATCTTTTTGTAGGTCGGCGCGGTGGCGGTGAAATCGACCGGGATCGAGATGATGCCGTCCGGATGCTGCTGGATCGTATTCTCGATATCGGCGATCTGCTTGTCGACCTGATATTCGGCGGAGGCAACGCCCGTCACCGTCACGCCGTATTTCTTCAGCGTGTCGGTGATGCCCTGAATCTGGAGCTGCGACCAGTCCAGGTTGACGGTCTGCATGGAGATGCCGACCTTGAAATGCTTCTCCTTGATCTTGGCAGCATCCGCGTCCGACAGTGCGAGCACTTCGGGCGAAGCGGCCTTCTCGCCATGCGGTCCCTGGCCGACGATCGATTTCGGTCCGAGCGTTGCGAGGTCGACCCCCTTGACGCAGGTTGCGGGGACTTCGGCGCGGGCCGAGGGAGCGATCGAGATGGCCGTCGCAGCAATCAGCATGGTCAGCGGCACACTTTGTCGCAAGATTGGCTTCATTGTTTCCTCCCATTTTGGTCGCCGATTGACCGAGGGCCGGCGACCTTGCCCCTACCGTGCAGCGCGAAGATTCCGTGCCTCATGCGCCGCGTTTCGACTTCGACTAGCGTTTGGTGAAGGCCACCGCGGCCACGATGATTGCGCCCTTGATCACGAGCTGCATCGGCGAACTGACGCCAAGCAGCACGAGACCATTGTTGAGCGTGCCGATGATCAGGCTGCCGAACAGCGTCCCCAGGATGTAGCCGCGCCCGCCGAACAGGCTGCAGCCACCGAGGATGACGGCTGCGATGACGTCGAGCTCCATGCCTTGCACGACATCGGGCCGCGCGGCATGCGAACGAGCAGACAGCACCAGCGCTGCGAGGCCGGCCAGCGTGCCGGTGAGAACAAAGGCCGCCGTCGTCACCCATTTGGTGTTGATGCCGGAATACAATGCCGCGGTCGGGTTGCCGCCGACCGCGTAGATCCTCCGCCCGAACACGTTGTAGTGCAGCAGCAGGATGCCGACGATCATCGCCGCCAGCGTCCAGGCAATCGGCACGGGGATGCCGAGAAAAGACCCTTCGCCGAAGATCGCAAAATAGGTCTCGTTGGTGATGATGACCGGCTTGGTGTTGGTGACCATCATCGCCAGTCCGCGCGCCATGCTCAGGGTGCCAAGTGTCACCAGGAAGGACGGGATCTGAAGCTGCGTGGTCAGGATGCCGTTGAGCAACCCGACCAGCGCACCGGTGCCGAGCCCGGCGGCGGCGCCGACGATCCAGCTGTTGTTGATCTGGCTCATCGCCAGCGCAGCCGCCATCCCCGACAGGGCCAGCGTCGATGCCACCGATAGATCGATCTGGCGCGCGATGATGATGAAGGTCATGCCGACCGCGATGATCGACACCAGCGTCGTCTGCCGTCCGATATTCAGGAAATTCTCGACCGACAGGAACCAGGGCGATGACAGGCTGAACACGACCAGCAGGATCACGAAGGCGATGTAGAGCATGTAGGGCCGTTCGCCGCGCAACAAATTCTGCAGCAGCTTGCGGCGGCGGTCGGATCTGGTCGGCGATGCGACGACGTTGGGGGCAGTCAGTTCGGTCATGCGGGCAACTCGTGCAATGCGGCTTTGTCAAGAACGCCTTGGCCGGACGCCTGGTACAGTTGAAGCAAATGGTGGAGCTCTTCGGCGTCGTCGATCTCGCCGCGCACAAGCGTGCGGGCCACGCTGCCGTCAACGATCACCGAGATGCGGTCGCAGAGCTCGATCAATTCGACCAGGTCGGACGACACGACCAGCACACCGGTGCCGTCGCGAGCGGCGTGCCGGATCACGCCATAAATCTCCTCGCGCGCGCCGACGTCGACGCCGACTGTGGGTTCGTCCAGCAGCAAAACGCGCGGCCTCGGATCATTCCACTTGCCGAACACCACCTTCTGCTGATTGCCGCCGGAGAGCGTCCTGACCAGGCTCGACGCGCCCGGCGCCTTCACAGCTAGCCTGCCGATCGCGGTCTCCGCGCGCCTGGCGGCCGCGGCCTGCTGCATCCAGCCCCAGCGCGAAAAGTAAGGAAGCCGCGACAGCGTGACGTTGCGCTCGATCGAATGGTCGAGCACCAGGCCCTGGACGTGACGATCCTCCGGCACCAGGGCTATTCCCCGGTCGATCGCATCCGCCGGGTTCTTTGGCAGCCAGTCGCGGCCGTCGATCTGCAACGAGCCATGCTCGACGGGACGTAGCCCAAAGATCGTCTCGAGAATCTCGGTACGCCCGCTGCCGATCAACCCGGCCAGCCCGTGGATCTCGCCTTTCAGGGCCGACAGGTCGACAGCGCGCATCCGGTCGTTGGAGACATTCGACAGCGACAGAACCGGAGCCGCTTCGAAGGCGCGGGCAGCTTGCGGCTCGGCCCTCGTCGTCACCGGCAACGCCCGATCGATGCCGACGATCGCATTGACCAGCCGCTTCATGTCGGTATCGGCGGTGACGAAAGTGCCGGCATTGGCTCCGTCGCGCAACACGGTCACGCGCTGCGAAATCTCGAAGACTTCATTCAGCCGGTGCGTCACATAGATCACGCCGACGCCGCGGCGCGTCACCTTGCCGATTGCCTCGAACAGGATGCGGACCTCGTCCGATGTCAGCGAGGACGTCGGCTCATCGAGAATCAGCAACCGCACCTCGCCCATCAGCGCCTTCGCGATCTCCGTCATCTGGCGATAGGCAAACGGCAGCGAGCCGACGGTGGCCTTGATATCGAGGGGGATGCCGAGCTGCGTCAGAAACGCCTCGGCCTGTGCCATCAATTCGCGCTTCCTGACGAAGCCGAAACGGGTGCGTGGTTCACGACCGAGCAGCAGATTGTCGGCTACGCTCAAGGACTCAACAAGGCTGAGGTCCTGATAGACGACGGCGATCCCCGCCTCGCGCGACTTTGCCGGACTGTCGAATGCCACCCGCCGGCCCGCAATCTCGATTGAGCCATTGTCGAAGGCATGAACACCGCTGAGAATCTTGATCAGCGTGGATTTTCCGGCGCCGTTCTCGCCCAGCAGCGCATGCACCTCGCCGGCCCGCACCTCGAGGCTGACGTCGCGCAGCGCGCGCACGCCGCCAAAGCGCTTGTTGATGCCGTTGACCAGCACAAGCGGCGGCGTCGGTTGTGCTGCAACCGAACCAGACGGCTCCACCTTCTCCTCCCACTCCGCCCATCGCTGCTACGATGGTGACATCGTGTTATTTTCCGAACTATTTATGTTATAATTCTACCATCCGGGTCGATTGTCAACGGATGGCTTCGCGGTTGGACGGGGGTTTTCAGCTCCGCAACGCGTGCCCCAGCTCCTCGGAGACCCGACGGGTGCCACCTCTTCTTGCGTCAAACCTAAGCAGGCCGGACCGAACCGCGTGCGGTTTCCGGAGCGTGCGGCCGCACACTGACATGACAAATACATCACTTCCGTGATCGACCGGTCGCGACCACAAGGGGTTAGCGGGCGCTCGCGATGCTCATCGGGACATCAAGGCTCGTCCGTTCGTAACGCCGAGGAGCACGATCAACCTTCCGGCAGATCAAACGGTCGAGCCGGTCCCTCCCAGATTCCAAATGTTGACGACCGATTTCTTGTCACCGGTTGCGGCGGAACGGCCATCGGGAGATATCGCTGCAGACTCGACCGCTGCAGCGTGGCCATTGAAGCTCTTGATCAACCGATGGCTGGAAACATCCCAAAGCCGCACAGTTGCATCCTCTCCCCCCGAAATCACGGTGCGGCCGTTCGGTGAAACTGCAAGCGCGGAGATTTTTCGGCTGCCTTCGAACTTCGCGACTTCGCGCCCCGACGCTAGCTCCCACAATCTAATGATGCCATCGTCGCCGCCCGAAACCACATGCTTGCCGTCGGGCAGTACGCCGATGGCGATGATATCGCCATCAAACCCGTTGAGAGTCTTGATTTTGCTTCCGTCGTCGACATTCCACGATTGGATGGCGCCATTTGCTCCGGACACGGCGATCTTGCCGTCAGGCGACGTCGCAACGCAAAGGAGCCTCGAACCATAGTTGAACGTTCTGATCGGGATGTCCTTCGACAGATCCCAGAGCTTCATGGTCCCATCGAGGCTAGCCGAAAGAGCCCTGTCCTGGCCGGGCACCAGCGACACCGACCACACCTCGCCGCTGTGTCCCTTGAACTCCCGTATGGGATGGACATTGGCCAGATCCCACAGCTTCACGATCCCGTCGTCGCCGCTCGAAATGGCCCGATGGCCGTCCGGGAGGACAGCCAGGCTCCACACCACATGGGCATGACCATCGAAACGGCGAACCTCGCTGCCGCTCTTAAAATCGCGCAGGCTGATGGCACCATCCCAGCCGCCCAGGAGAAGGTTGTGGCCATCGATCGTGTAGGCAATTGTCGAGATGGTATCCGATCCGATCTCGAATGTGCGGGCCGGCTTGTCGGTGTCGGAAGCTTTACTCCGCAAGAAGGGAATCGCTGCTAGCGCGCAGACGGCAGCCGATCCGCCGGCCAAGGCAAGCACATTTCGACGTGAAGGCGGACTGGGTGGCGGCTTGACCGGCAGCTCGCCGGGCTTGATGCCAAGCTTTTCGAGTGCACCGAAAATCGCTTCGCGGTTTGTCACCGGTTCGGTGTGCAGAACGTCGAATGGCGGCGGGATCGAGTCGATCGCCAGATCAGACGTGTAAACCGGGATCAAGACCTTGCGCTTGAGGGCGCGGCCGGCCTCCGAGATCACCCAGTCCGACGTCACGGATTTCGGCGTCCAGATCACGATGACAGCGCGCGCCCGCGCCAACTCGGTGGAGATGACGGTGGTGAATTGATCGCCGGGGGACATGTCCGTATCCCACCAAACCGTATATCCCCGAGCCTCGATATCCGCGGCAAGCTCCTCCGTCTCCGCCCGGCGGGACTTTGAGTAGCTGATGAATACGTCGGCCATGCCGCTCTCCGATCCGGGCCTAGTTGGATGAGCGCAACGACCTGATCACGCCGACGAGCCAGGGATCGGTGTCAGGAAAGAGGTGTCGATAGGCCTCGATCAAGCTGCCGGCTTCCTTCAGGCTGGCAGCCCTGCTCTCTCCAGATTGGGCCGCCTGGGCCAACGAGATGTTCGCCATGACGAGCGCCTGAACCCCGAAACGCGAATACGGGTTTTGCTCATGAGCACTCCGCAAGCCATCAATTCCGTCGCCCAGGCGAAATCGAGAGACTGCTGCAAGCAGCAACGCGTCGTTATGCACGAGGCTGTCCGTCTGAGAATCGCGCACCCTGGAAAACAATCGTTCGGCCTGTTCGAAGTCGCCCCGCAGATACGATATGAGCGCTGCGGTGAAATCGATCACCTCTCCCTGCGCCTTCGACAAATCCGGAAGAAATACCCAGCCGGTAGCTCCGCTCGGTTGCCTTACGAGCGCGTAATCTCCATCGATCCTGATTGACCGAAACGGGCTACCGAGACGCCTTCCGGCACAATCCGGACTTTTCTGCTCGCACACAGTAATCTGGTTCGGGCGCGAATATTTGGCGGTCACGTCCTTTGCGAGCACCAGCGGGGAGAACTGATAGTTGGTGTTTGGTAGCCTGAGCTCAATCTGCTGGTCACGATAATTCACCACCCATTTCTGAAGGTCGTCGGTGGCCGGTCGATTGCGTACAACGAGCAGGTTTGCGAGGACAACGATGCCGGGTCCGTACTCCTCGACCCCGCCCCACAGCGCGAGATCGCTGCCGGTTTCAAGCGCCATCTGATTGGCGGCCTCTGGTGAATTCTCGGTGACGCGCTCCGACCATTCGATTTGTCCCGACCCGAAATAGAGATCCTTTGGATTTGGGTTGGGACGCGGACGAAGCGTCGTCCAGAGCCTCAATGCTAGAACGGTCGATGCGTTGGCTCCCAGGCTGGTGTTGCTGGAGAAAGTCGGCACCAGCGTACGAACCGATACCCTGTCGGCACAGCGAGCCGGCAGCCCGGCCGCCAGCAGGCAAAAGAAGGCAATGGCGCAGCAAACTATTTTTTGCCGCCGCATGCGCGAGCCTCCAGCTCGTACGAAATCGCCTTGAACAGCTCGTCGAAGTACATCTTCATGTCGGCGCCGAGATCCCGATCCCTGTACATGTTCGCGCGATCGAGAACCTTGCAGATGACGTAGCGGCTGCTATCTGCCGGCAGTGCCTTCGCAAGCGCCATTCCGTACGCATAGAGTGTGACGACCGCCAGGGCCTCGCGGTTGATCGAGTAGAGCCCCGGCGCGATCTCCCGAGAGAAGTGCACGTAAGGGGCCTTGAGCCGGCCTCGAAGATCGCCGAGATAGATGTCGTTATCGACAAAGGTCGATTGCCCGGCGTATCTGCCGACGGTGCTCAGGACCTGCAAGCTTGGCTGGGTCTGAAACGAGCTCTCGAGCAGATCGGTATCGGCCGTCTCCACGTTCTTTGAAACCAGCTGGACCTTGAACACCGGGTCGGCACCCGGATTTTCACTGTCAAAGTCGGCAAGCAGGAACCGGAGATTGTTCTTGAACGCCTTGATCCATTCGGTGACGCCGTTCATTGCGTTTTGATCGGGCGTGTTGATGACGAACAGCAAGATCACCCTCGTCGGTCCGGTCTCGGCGAGGGTCGGACTGGTCACCAAGAGGGCAAAAGCAAGAACGGCTGCAAGCAGGCGACGCATCGTGTGTTCAACCGCATCTTCAGGGCCTTGCACCGTTCCGACTATAGGAGCCGCAACGCATGATTGACAAGTGCATATGGTTCGCGGGCCTTGCCCGCGATCGGTTCGTTCGCTAACCTTTGCTCGCGTGGCAACGGTTGAATGCTGGTTCTGATGATCGGACACACATTCGATGCGCGAACGAATTGATGCGGCTCGAATACTCGCCGGCGCGTGTTTCACCGCACTGCTGACGGTCTCGCCGCTATTCCCTGAACCTGCATTTGCCGACGGCGCTTGGAAGAACAGGACCGAGGTCGTCTGGAGCAGCGAAACGCGTGGCCTGATCCGCAAGGAATTCCGGGTTTGGGATCCTCATCCTGAACTGGATCTGGAGTTTCTTTGGGAGCCTCGCGCTCCGGTCCGCTCCGATGAAAATCCCCTGGCTAATGGCGCCGGCACCTTGAGCTGGCGCGCGAAGGGCGCTCCCGATTACGACCGCCAGTTCATCTACAGCGTCTTCAAAGGGACCTTGAAGGACGGGCGTCCGGAAGGAGACGGAGCGCTTCTCGTGTTCCGGACCGGGTATTCGTATTCAGGACACTGGCTCAACGGACTGATGGACGGCCATGGCGTATTGAAGCTGGAGAATGGCGACAGGTATGACGGTGATTTCGTCGCGGGCAAGATGGAAGGCGAAGGCCGATACGTCTCAAGCGATGGCTCGATCTATCAAGGCAAGTTTCAAAGCGGCTTGAGGCACGGTCGAGGCAAGCTCCTGCTGGCCGAAGGGTCTTACTGGACCGTTTGGGACCAGGGCACCGAAACCAACCGCGTGCGGATTCCCGATGTCACGCCGATTCCACGTGCGCTGAAGCCGCGGCTCGCGGCGGTTTCCAACGCAGTGAAGCTGAAGCTGGCGATGGATGAGGAGAAAAACGGCACCTTCGCCGATGCCGATCCCGACACCCAAGCGCACGTGTACGACGCCGAGTTCTCACCTGGAATGATGACCATCCAACCGGGCTCCAAGGCTTTTCGCGACGCCTGGAAGGGCGGCGGGAAGATCTCGTCGGGGTACGAGGACGGCCTGCCCTCGATCTACAGCGACAATCAATTCGCTTCGGTATTCCTGAAGGTACAGGTGCAAAACGAAGGCGTTCAACCGGCGGTCATCGCCGACGCAATTCTGGATGTTGCATCAAGTACCCTCGACCCGGAGCCATATCTGGAAGCGTCTCAGACAGGTCCCGGATATTGCGGGATCGACACTGCCTACAGACCGGACATCATCTTTCGGAATCTGGGGTGGGGACAGGTCGTCGGCGCAAAACTGACCTACAGTTTGGGAACCGCCGATCGGCGCACTCAGGAAACCACTGCGCAACTCGGGTCCTTTGACGGCACCAAGCAGGCCTCGATCGTTGACGGCCTCCGCGGCTTCGGCGTCGATACCGACCGTTTGAAGAAGGCAGCGCTCGATTTGTATCGGCAGAAAATGTCCGACAAGCCCAAGACAGGCGGTCTCGCGTTCCGCTGCGACATGCCCAGCGGCGATACGACGGAGGATCAGATCAACACGGCTCTCGCAGCCTGCGTGCTCAAGGTCAAGAAAACCGGCCTGTTCGGCCGACTTGGCGACTTTGTCTATCCGCAGCAGAACGTCATTTTCACGACCATGTCCGGCAACATCGAATATCAATGGAAATCGAATCAAGGCGAACTGAAATCGAAATCTTCGCCATTTTCACTGAACATACCCCTGGTCTCCTTCGACATCGAGATGGGTGAAGCTGGCTGCGATGACGCAGTGGATCGAGGTTCTCGGGTGCAGACCTCGCCTAGCCTGCTGTCCGTCGGACGGAGCTCTTATCAAGTTCATCTTCCGAAGAATTGGCAGGCAAGCATCGCTCAGGGCACGGCCCGAAGCTTTAATCTCGATATCTCGGCCCCCAAGACGTCGCGACATCAATTCCAACTGGTGCTGAAGCTCACCGATGGATCGGTCGTCACCTCGCCAGTGGTCGACCTGACGTATTTCAGGCCGCGAATGCCGAAACCGTAAGGCGGATCAGGCTTATCGCTGCTGCAGCGCAGCTTCGAAGAAGTTCAGGTGGGGAACCAGACGCGCGAAGTACGTCCCGTGTTCGAAGACGCGGACCTCGAGGAAGCTGCCGGAAGCAACCCGTGAGGTCTGATCAAAGATGAAGTTGCCGAGCGAGTGGACGCTGATCCCTCCGCCCCCATCGAGCAGGTCTAGAGCGGAAGCCGCCGAGTGGGGGTGGACACCAATCACCAACGAGACGGCTGACTGCCGGAGTTCCGATCGCAGCTCAATCTGGCGTGGACCCGGCCTGTTGACGTAATCCGTGCCCCAATTGACCATCGCAAAAAGAGGCGGCTTGGCGTGCGATGCGGCGAGCCGCGCGATGTCGTCCGGACCGATTACGCCCTCGGTCCGAAGGCTCTGATTGTCGAGATCAGTCAACGCCGTCAACCTGAAGCCGCCGAAGTCAACTATCTCGCCATGCGTCATGGTGGCGATGTTGACGTCGGATAGAATTCTTCTCATCAGATCGAAGGACGCGGGTCCGAGATCCATGGTGTGGTTGTTGGCGAGACTGACACCCACGACGTTGATGGCTTTCAGCGCCTCCAGCGTCAGGATCGACGGCATCGCCAACATCATGGGCTCCAACTTGAGCGGAAGCTCCGGTACGACCACGCCGGTCAGATTCACGATCAGCCGGCAGCCGTTCAACACGCGACGTGCGTCCCGAAAGAACCGCTCCTGCTCATCTCGAGTCGAGAGAATTCGCAGCAGGCCTCGTCCAAACAACGTATCCCCGGCAAAGCAGTATACCTTGGATCCAGGAAGGTCCTGCCCTATTTGCGCTGGCGGATCGGTCTCATAGAGCTGGACGATGTAGGTGGTCGTCAGTCCGTCCCGGCCGTCGGCATAGGCGTGTGAGTCTGAATTGTAGACGGCCAGCGGCCGGCTCCTGAAGAAGTCCCGTTGTATTCGCATTTGCAGGTATTGCGACCCGCGCGAGTCCATATGCTGCGGTTGCCTTAGCCGAGCAACCGAGGCGATATCCCCCGAAGCGAGAATATTCAGGACCTCCTGATCCCGTTGCGTCGCCTGCTCGAGCGGCAGATAGTGCGAGAAGTCGGTGGATTGAACCACCAGCGTCTCCTCAGTGACGATCGAATGCAGAACCGCAACGAGTTGGTCCCAATCCGCTTGCTGCGAACGAAGTGCAACGGCGATCGGGATAATCCGGGCATCCGGCAGGTAGTGCCTGATGAATGGGACGATGGCGCCGATCCCGTGGTCGCGCTCGAACAAGTCGGATCGGCCGACCAACCGTCGCGCCCCAAGCAGTGTCCGGACATCAGGCAGGCTGCTCTCGACCCGTCCGAAGACCGTGTCAAACGGGCGGTCCGTCGTTGCAAACGGCAAGCTCGATCGCTTGAAGTGGTCGGGGAATAGAACAATGACCTTCTTGATGCGCCCGCTCTCCACCGCTTGAAACGCCTGCGCGATCAACCCGGCCGCCAGCAGGTGATGGGGAACGGTGATTCCGGAGAGCCTCCTCGGAGCGATGCCGGCTCTTCGAGCTTCGCCGATCGGTATCGAGAACATTTCGGCTGCGGTGAATTGAGCCCGAATTGACGGCCTGGAGGAGCTTTCCGCTGCCGTCGTGGCAATCACGACGATGCCGAAAGCAAACAGAAGCAGTTGCAGATGCTTGTATGATCTGTGCGCTGGAGAATGCATTCTTTTGGTTCTGCGGCGACGGTCGCCGCCGGATTATTGCAGCTTTACCGGGACGTTCCAATTCGAGTGATGACGCTTGGCGTTCGGTCCGCTATATTTTCGCTTGCTGGTAGAACATCGGGCAGAATAGGATCGCAGGATGAGCCAGGCATCAGATCCGTGCGGGCTGACAAGGCGTGCCGTTCTGGCCGGCGCGATCGCAAGCGCGGCCTTTCCCAGGATCGCTGCCGCGGCACTTGAACGACACCAGGCACCTGAATTTTCACCGCCACTCGACAATCGGGAAGATTTCATCCGGTGGATGGAAATCAACCGCGGTGAACAGGCGCCATTGCTGGCCAACAGGTGGGAGCGATATCTGGCGCTCCGGTCGAACCGGGACATCTGGGGGCCGCAGGATGCCGCGGCATTTCTGATGACGCCGCGGGACCAGTTCGTTCTGGCCCAGGACATGATCCGTGCCTATGACAACGCCTATCTGAACATCGGTCATGGCGCCACGATCTCGGGTCCAGGCATTGTCGCCCGGATGACAAGCGCGCTCGAGGTGTCACCCGGCGATCATGTTCTCGAGATCGGCACGGGATCTGGCTATCAATCCGCCTACCTCGCTTATCTTACGGACAAGGTATGGACCGTGGAGATCGTTGGCGAACTGGCGGACAACGCTCGAGCCAGGCACGAGAATCTGGTCGAGCGCGGCTATCGGGAATACGCGTCCATCTCCACCAAGCAGGGCAACGGATATTTCGGCTGGGCCGAAGCGGCTCCGTTCGACAAGATCGTTGTGACCTGCGCCGTGGATCACATTCCTCAACCATTGTTCGATCAACTGAAGCCTGGTGGCATGATGATCCTGCCCTTGGGTCACCGCGCAATGCAGCACATCATCAAAGTCGTTAAAGCTTCATCCTCATCCCCTCGCGAGACGGTCGATCTTTACCATGGGAAGCTGATCCACTTCCTGCCGATGCGGATATAGCCACGTTCGCTCGCACTCATTGCCGCAACGCCAATGGACGAACAAGTCAGGCGGTGGCTGCTGCTGCGGCCGGACGCGACGTTGGCGGATTCGCCACCGCGGCACCTGCTTGCGGCGAGCAAGGTCGGGTTCTCAGCCGTGCATCCCCTGCTCATTCGAGCTGGTCCTCCGGACGGCTCGGCCGCCCTCATCTCCTAGGTCAGCATCGAGATGATCGATTGCAGCTGATTGGACGCTGAGGTGACGAGTCCGTCGAACGACGTCTGGCCGTGAGCGGCGGCTCTCAGGATGCATTCAGCAACGGCCGCCTTGAGACCGAAAACGGATTGATCCGCAGGAACGCTGGCCATGACCGTGTCCAACGCATCGCGCATGGTCTGGATCAGTTCGGCGCTGTGCGTCATGGCTGTCCTCCGCATCCCCAGAATAGGCCGAGTGCGCGAGGTCACCACTCACAAGGGCGCGATTCCAAATTGCCTTTTGTTAATGGACTGACGAGAAAGTGAATCACGAATTCTAGAGGTCTTTCTCGGCAAGCTTGCGAAACTCATCGGGGACCGAACGAACAGCCTCCAGCGCCGCCGAACCGTATCCGATCGCGCCCAGCCAAAGCGATCGCGGATCCTGTCGATGGCACAGTCTGCCGCCCAGCGGGCCATCCCCGGCGGACTTCCAGGGCGAAGTGCTTCATCGGCCAGTCCGAGCGGGAGGTCGAGAGCCAGATCCCAGTGTTCCTCGAGGTGCGACACCGAGATAGCCAGAAGCGAGATGATCTTCTCGCCCGGGTGGTCAGCAAGCGCAGCGCGTACCAGACTTCCGGCGAGGCGGGCGAGGATCATTGTCGTGCACACCGGCGCATCGAGCGTCATCGCACGTTCGCAACGCAATTCATCCCAACGCGACCAATTTGACAATTTTACAACTTTTTCAGCGACTTAAGACATTCATTTCGTTAAAATGCTCTCATTTGTTGTAGTCAATCAAAATACACGTTCTATTTTAGATTGTAGATTGACTCACACGCCTCCTTGATTTGGGAGTGGACAGATTCAAGCATTCACCGTTAACGACCTTCGTCTTCGCCGCGCTCACGCTATTTCGGATATTCATATAAGCGCGTGTGTGCTGCCGTACGCTCATTGACGGAAAAGCCTTTTGGGGTTGATATCCTCGAATGAACGATCACGCTCATCAGGTGGACTTTCAGGCCACGGCCTCGCTTTACAAGTGGCCATCGCTCAACAATGCCAGGCGAGAGGATCGGATGCCCTATACGGTCGTCAGCGGGACGCTCGACCAATGCATTCGGGACTTTATGGATAAGCCTGAGAAGACGCGCCATCTCTATGAGATCCGGACTACGGCGCAGCCTCCCCTCGTCCCCGATGTGCTGTCGCCGGAGCATGTGCTCGAACTCTCCAGGCTTCGCGAATTTCTCTGAGACACGCGTCGGCCGACGCGATCTTGGCGCGTGCCGTTCGCATGCGGACTTATCCATTCGGCGCACGTCTTTCGCCGGATTGTTTGCCTATGCGGGAGCCGTTACACTCGCCCGACTCTCTGGCTGACGGACGTCGATGCCGGCATTGACTAACCGCTTCGACGTCCGCTGACGCTCGCAAATCGCCCGTACGGGAGAGCAATGGCTGCGCGACCTATTGATGAGGCATCGAGAGGCGCCGCATGAAGTTCAATCTGGCGATCCTGAGTGTGCTGGCCGCAAGGCCCGAGCAACGGATTCCGCTTGAGGAGGTCAGCCGCGAAGTCAAGCGCATGATCGCAGGCGGCGATGGAGCTGCGCAGTTGAGGCGCTCGTCCGAGCTAGGCGACGCCGACGTCTTCGAAGCCGGATTAGCTTCGATCAATGACGCCGGTCTGCAAATCACAGATTCCGGTCTCTCGCTATGGCATTCGCTTGAAGCCACAGCGCGTTCGGACGCCATTGTTGGCGACACACGCGATGCGCTCGTCGATCGAACCGGCGACATTGATCGAGAGCCCCCTCGCGCGATAGATGAAGACGGCACCGATCGCGTGAGCTCGAGCTCGAGCCGTTCGACCGCCGCATCGGATCTACCCGGAGGATCCCCGATCGTCCTCGAGCCGTCATTTGGCTCCATTCACGAGACGAATCGGAGCGATTCCCAGCTATCGCGACTTGTCGGATTGCTTGGCATGCGCATGCCGAAATTCACTCACCGGCGGCGTCGGCGTTTCACAAGCGGCGCGGCGGACCGGAAGGCCAGCGATGGGGTCGGCATCGCGGGGCTGGCGGTCGCATGTCTTAGCCTGATCGCGGTCGTTGCCTGCGTTGCCGCAGCAATTGCGCTCGGCCAGAACTCCACCCTAAAGTCGGACATTGCCACGCTGCGCCGGGAATTGGCTCCGCTGCGGGAACGGCTCGCAAGACTCGAACAGATCGAAACCGCGAAGCGCGACGCCGCCCAACAGCAAGAAGCGCAAGACAAGGCCGAGGCGGAAAGAAAGGCGGCCGGCGGCGAACAGACCGCGCTCAGCCTTTCGCGTGAAGAGATTCAATTGATAAGGGAATACATCAAAGCAGCGCCATCGACCGGCGTTGTGGGGCCGCCGATAAACGTAGGCGATACCGTCACCGGTGGAATGATTCCGCTGCCGTCACCGCTGACGGAGAAGGCTCCGCGCCTCGTCGGCGCGAGGTTTGCGATCCGCAATGGCGTCATCGTCATCAGCGCACGAAACAGCCGTCGCGTCGACGCGGTGCTGATGCCGAACTAGATCTGCGCCGCGGGCGGCACGAGCAAAGCGAAGCAGACCCTTCCGTATGCGGCGCGATGGATTGCTTCGTGGCTTCGCTCCTCGCAGTGACAGGTACGACTAGTACGCCTTCGCGAAGTGGCACGCGGCAGGCTTGCCTCCGCGGCTAGCTTCTGCGCGTCATCCTTCTCGCCTTGCGAGCGAAGGATGGTGGCGGACCCGGTCTGCCGTAACCAGTCTCGAAGGCCCAATTCCCTGCATAAGCCCCGTGCGCGATCGCGTAGAGCGGTCCCCAAGCCCTGCGAGTTTGGCTTCGTGGGGCTGGCGTCCAAAGCGCTCAGGTTGCCCCTACCGCGGCGGCCGGAGCCATTGGATTAAGGTCAAAGGAAGCCCCCGGCGATGAGCCGTGTGATGGAGACGAAGGCACGAACAGATCGGCCCAACCGACCGGCCTAAAAGATCGTTCCAGATTTAACCTGCAACGCGGACATCAAGCTTAACGCCCAAATTGAGGTGCGACACGCGCGCGCCGGGTTAAGCTTATGGAGCCGATCTGGCCCGACAGAAACGGCAGGCATTCCACCATGATAGAATCACCCTATTCTGTCTTCCTCGTTGAGGACGAGACAATGATCAGGATGATGCTGGTGGAAATGCTGGAGGAGCTAGGTCAAGCGGTCGCGGCCGAGGCTGGTCTCCACAAGCTGTTCACCTAGCAAACCGTGGTGAGTTCGATTTCGCCATTCTAGATATAAATCTCGCCGGCAGATCAAGCGCACCGGTGGCTGAGATTATCAGAGCGCGTGAGCGCCCCTTCATTTTTTCTACCGGCTATGGCGCGAGCGGAATCTTTCGTTTTATACTACCGAATGGTCGGAAGGAGGCATACTGACCGAAGCAGACCAACACGACGCCGGATGGCATATCGCAAACATGCCTAAGGAAGCGGCTTTGGCTGCACTCGCACTTTGAGGAAATCCGTGTCAGCGGGACATCGCGATAGCCAGCCATCGAAGGGAAACATGTCCGCTTAAAACTGCTTAGGCGTAGATCCACATCGGCGTCGGCTCGACGCATGCCATCTTCAACTGCACGTTCCAGCAGAGATCGATTTGAAGTTTGGAGATAAGAAACTGTTTCACCGCGCCTAGATGCTACATCAACGGTCCGGTCGCTGCGACCGGCGGCTCTCGGTGCCGACCGCTTCTTGTCTTCGCTGCCCCGGGCCAGCTTCTGTCACCGGCGGGGCGGGAGCACACCGGACCATCCCGTTAGCGGGCATCAGCGACGATCTGCTCGCGACTGCCGAGAAGCGTATTTCCCGAGCGGACTATGTCTGGCCACCGCCCGGCCAAGCAGCCATTGCCGCTGCAGCCACGGCTCGCAACTCCACCTGGGTGGCTCCGTCCCGCGCCTGAATTGCCATTCCCTGGTAGACGCTCAAATAGAACCGGCTCAGGCCATCAATTTCCGTCGAGGCGGGCAGTTCGCCTTTGTTCGCTGCAGCTTCCAGCCGCGAGCGTAGCATACCCAGCATTTCGAGCCGGACCTTCTTGACCACGCGGGCGATCGCGGTCGGCCATTCGTCGCCGACGGCCGCCAGCACTGCCATACAGCCTGCCGGTGTCGCGCGGGATCTCGGCAGGCGGTTGGTCGCCGCGATCAGTAGATTCTCGATGCCAGCACGAGCGGTCGCTCCTTCCGCAAGCTTGTCCCAGACTAGGAGCCCCTTGGTCCGGACGTAATGCTGGATCGCTTCGAGATAGAGCGCCTCCTTGCCGCCGAAGGCCGCATAGAGGCTTGGCGACCCAACGCCCATGGTGCCGCACAGGTCATTCATCGAAGTTGTCGCATACCCCTTGCGCCAAAACAGGAACATGGCGGCCTCGAGCGCCGCGTCGCGATCAAACTCCCTTGGCCTCCCCATAGCTGCCATCGCCCCTCTATTCTGTAATGATCAACACATAAGTTACTTGACACTGTCGATCAAGGATCTAAATCGTCGAAATGATTATGTGCCGATCACTACAGAAATGGAGATTGCAATGGCTCCGACCGAAAAGCGGGCTCTCACCGGTGCGATGTTGATCGTTGACGGCGACCCGAACGCCCGGATGCCGCGGGCTTTCAAGATTTCGGGTCGCAACCCAAAGGAGATCGCGATGTCTATCCGTAGCATGCTTGTTGCCGCAGCATTCGCCTTGGCCTCTGTGGAGGCGGCCCGCGCCGATGGCCTGCGTCCGATTGATGCCAAGAGCATCGACCTCGGCGAAGTGTCCGGTGTCGCCTACACCGTCGAGCGAGATGGATTCCATGTTGTCACGACCCTTGCGCAGGGCATCGCGGGAACGCCGATCCGTGTTGTGTCTGTTTTTGCACCGGGTCAGAGCGTGGCTTTCTCAACGCCCCGGGCAGGCGCGCTCGAAATCAGCCGGAACGGCGACAGCGTGCTCGTCCGCAATGCGAAATCGGGGCGAGAGACTCAGTGAGGAACAAAATGCAGAATTCGCTGCTGAAGCAACACAATGAAGAGGCAAGAAATAATGACGAGTAACTTCGTGAACGTGGGCAGCGCGCGCGTGGCCTACCGAGTGCTGGGTAAGGGACCTGCGGTTCTTCTGGTGAACGGCACCGGCGGCGGAGACGGGCATTGGGGCGATCTCATCGAGCGGCTGGCCCGAAGCCGCACAGTGGTGACGCTGGACTATTCCGGTGCCGGCGAGACGACGGACGATGGCGCCCCACTCGACTTGCCGACGCTGGCCCGGCAAGTGGCGGCGGTAGTTGACGCGGTCGGCCCACCGCATGTCGACCTCGTAGGCCATTCGCTCGGCGCCGCCATCGCGACCGTTCTGGCGACGGAGCGGCCTGAAATGGTCCGCACGCTCACCTTGGTGGCCGGTTTCCTGACCGCCGACGAGCCACGTCTGAAGCTGACCTTCGAGCTGTGGCGCCGTCTCATCGCGGCGGATCGGGAGGGTTTTATCCAACTTCTTGCACTGACGACCCTGTCGGACAAATTCTTCGCCAGCCCGCTTGCGGCACATCTCGACGCCCTGGCCCAAGGCATTCTTGCGGGTACGAACTGGGAGGGTCTGGCGCGACAGGTGGAGCTTGATCTGCGCGTCGACATCCAGGCAGAAGCCAGCCGGGTCCGGTGCCCGACGCTCGTTATCGGATGCGCCCACGATCAGATCGTCACCCGCACTCGCGATCTCTATGAGCGGATTCCAGACGCAACGTTCGGCGAGATCAACGCCGGGCATCAGGCATATTTCGAAGCCTCCGAGGAGTTTGCCGCCAAGTTCCTGGCCTTCGCGGACGGGCTGCACCCGCCAAGGCGTCTTTCGTCCTCGGCTTACTGATCAGTCACGAGTTCGAATGGCGACCGACGGTGATGGCAAGCATGGGGAGATCGCGGTGGCCGCTGCTGTTTGCTACCGGCTGCGCTTTGGAGACAGGACGTGCGTCGCAGCGAATGACAGCATAGCCAGAGCACTGCATACGCAAGCACGACGGCGAACGCGGCAGGATGGCCCGCCGCTAAGCCAATGGTTGTGGTCCAATGCCCACGGCGTTTGCATCCCGGATTCAGAACGAAACGAAAGAGCCCGGCGATCAACCGAGCCCTCGTTGCTTATCACTTCGGCTGCTGACTTTTCGAATGCGCCTGGTCGCTGTGTTGGGCGTTTGCGAGTGCTGCTTTGCGCTTGCGGCGCGTTCCTTAACCTTTGGCGTAGTCGCCTTTGCCGCGATGTTCCGCGGCGGGATTGGCAGCATTTTCGTGATGTCCCGCTGCTTTATTGTGTTCATCTCTGGCCCTGTGACCTCTCAATTGGTGCCTTGGGAACTGCGCTTTAATTTGCGCCCCCTCAAATATGAGCGGCAGCTCTGGGTAGGAGTTGGAGCCGCTTCCGCTCCTCGGGCAGGCAACCGGCAGCTTGTCCTGATGACTCCAGAATATTGCCACTTGTCCTGATGTAAGCGGCCTGCTTTGATTTGCCGATTGTCCTATTTCGGCCAGCAGCATTTTTCCCGGGCCATCCGGACGCGATAGGAACGACAAGCACATGTCTTCCGTTGGCAAGTGGGCAAAGACTCATTGAAGAAGAAGCTAGATGAAGGTTTCGGCAAAGCTGCCTGGCAATCTCCGACCCAGGCCGGCCTCGCGCCTTGAAGTGACACTTTTTGACCACGCGTCTACCGTGCTGCCGCAGGGTCTAATGCCGAGCGCCGAGCAATTGCTGGTCAACAAGCGTGCGCTGCAACAAAGCCAGAGCCGCCGACGGCGAAAATTACGCTGTCATGGCCGACGGCCGGAAGTAAGATTGTCCTGTAAGCGACGTCTTCGCGGGAGGTGCAAATGGGTAGCAGATCCTCGCAGGGAGGTCCCTCCGCCTATCTAGAAAGCCTGATGCAAGCCGGCCAGAAGGCAACCGAGCAATTCGACGACGCACTCGTTGCTGCCATGGGTCTCGAGGGCAAACCTGCGAAAGGTGGGGGAATGACGCCTTTCGCCGTCGCGGCGAACTTGCAGCAACAATACTGGTCGCCGATCGTGGATTTTTGGCGCGGTTTTTTGGGCGATAGATCCGCGCCGGGGGCGGATTCATCTACACGAGCTTCCCGAGGCGACCGGCGATTCAAGGACGAGGCCTGGGGGTATTCGTCTTACTATGACCTGCTTAAGCGAGTTTATTTAGCGAATTCGAAGCAATTGTCGGATCTTGTCGACCAGGCGCAAGTCGACGACACGTCCAAGCTTCAGCTGCGCTTCTATGCACGACAATTCATCGATGCGATGAGCCCGTCGAACTTTCCCGCGACCAATCCCGAGGTCATCCGGACTGCCATCCGTACGCGATCCGCGAGCCTGACGTCCGGCATGCAGAATCTGATCGCGGATATCCAGAAAGGACGCATCACCCGCGTGGATGAAACGGCTTTCGAAATTGGTCGCAATCTTGCGGTGACGCCCGGCGCGGTGGTTTTCGAGAACGAACTGATTCAACTCATTCAATACACGGCGCAGACGACTGATGTGGAAAAAGCTCCGCTGTTGATCGTTCCGCCCTGCATCAACAAGTACTATTTGCTCGACCTCGGCGCGGGAAACTCGTTCGTCGAATATGCCGTTGCCCAGGGGCATCAGGTTTTCCTGATTTCCTGGCGTAGCGCCGTTACCGAGACTCAAAATCTCACGTGGGACGACTACCTGACACTCGGGCCGTTGAAAGCCATCGACGTTGTGCGCGACATCGCAAATGTCGAAAAGGTTCATACTCTGGGCTTTTGCGTTGGTGGCACCATCTTGAGCTGTGCTGCCGGCGTGCTTGCGGCACGCGGAGAAGATAAACTAGCGACCATGACGCTGTTGACTACAATGATTGATTTCGCCGATACCGGCGAAATCGGTCTACTTATCGACCAGCATTCGGTGGCGATGCGCGAGGCAACGATCGGAATGGGCGGCATACTGCCGGGAAAGGAGCTGGCATTCACCTTTGGAACGCTACGCGCGAACGACCTAATTTGGCGCTACGTAGTCGATAGCTATATGAAGGGTGTGCCGCCGGAGGCGTTCGACCTTCTGTATTGGGATTCCGACAGCGTCAGCCTGCCAGGTCCCATGTATTGCTGGTACACGCGCAACACCTACCTTGAAAACAAGATCAAGCAACCCGGCGCGACTGAGCAATGCGGCGTGCCTATCGATCTCTCCAAGGTCAAGATACCGCTCTATCTGCTGGCCTCGCGTGAGGACCACATCGTGCCTTGGCAGAGCGCTTACCGATCGAAGGAGCTTATTGGAACGGATCCTCGCTTTGTGCTTGCAGCGAGTGGTCACGTGGCGGGTGTGATCAACCCGCCAGCGCGCAAGAAGCGCAACTATTGGATCCACGAAAGCTTGGATGGCGATGCCGCAGGGTGGCTGGAAAGGGCCGAGGAGAAGCCGGGAAGCTGGTGGCCCGATTGGGACGCTTGGATGAAGCGCTACTCCACCGGAACCACCGGAGCCCCATCACAACCCGGAAATGCTCGGTATCAAATCGTCGAAAGTGCGCCCGGGCGATACGTCAAGCAACGGTCGAACTGACCGGCGTTTTGTACGGGTTAACCTGAGGGTGCAAGATACCGGGGGCCATCTCTTGCCAATTTGCCGTCTATAAAAAAGGCCAACCCATCCGAGGTCATTCTTCAGGAGAACTTGCGGAGGCCTTTCCCGGAAAACCCGATTCTCAACCCTGTCGAGAGCGACTGCCATGTCCAGCTTCCGCTTTGCGCGGACGCGCTGCTTACGCCATAGGCAAAGAATGATGGTTTCCACGCAATCAATTTCGATCGACCCCTCTGGGCGCCATTCCTCCCAAGTAGCGCGGCGAAGCTCCCGGAACGCGTGGGCGGCTACGTCGTCTGCTGAACGGCCGGACGGTGTCCCGGTGAAGTACAAGGCACGCCGCTCACCAGCATATTCGGTGACCGGCATTGTGCTCCTTTGGGTGTGAATGAGTTCACAACGGCGCCGCCAAGCGAATGCTATGTTTCCAGCCGTTCAACTGCCGACTGATTTTTTGAAGAGTTTGTTTTTCGAACTGCCTCCGAGGAGAGGGTCATGTTCAAACAATTCCTCTTGGTCGCGGCGATAGCCTCCCTGTTAGCCACATCCTCTAGCCCGTCTTATTCGTCAGAGGCGCCTGAGAGGCTGGCGAGCGTGGTGTAAAGCGCTGATGCGGCGTAGGATTCGGTTGCAAAGCCAACCCCATCACCTTCAGCCGCGAACACCAGGCCCGCCATGACCGATGATACGATTCTGCCCTTCTCGTTTCCAGCCGTTCACGCCAGGAAAGTCACAGCTGCCTTCGATGGCGGTCGGCTGACCTCGAACGGGGGCGTGATGCTTCTGGCGATGGCCGAGCGGCGTCTCGGCTTGGCCGACAATTTGGCCCGGGTGTTCCCGGATCGGCGCGATCCGACGCGGGTCGTGCACAGCCT